>JANPBI010000001.1:0-3113 GCA_031430315.1 Rhodobacterales bacterium
CCCCGCCTTGCCGCCCCAGATGTTCACGAGGCTGGAGGTGGAGGCGCTGGTCTTGGGCCTGGCCGAGGTGCGCATTGCCGGGGACGCAGCGCTGGCCAAGGCCGCCGATGCCGCCCTCGCCAAGATCACTGCCACCCTTCCCGAACGCGTCCAGCGCCAGGCGATCCATGCCGTGTCGCTGACCTACCGCTTTGACCGCCGCGCGCCCGCACCGCCGTCCCTCGCCCTGATCCGCGAGGCGGCTTGGGACGAACGCGCGCTGGACATCACCTATCGCGACAAGGGTGGCGCGCTCACCGCGCGGCGCATCTGGCCCCTGTCGGTCGTCTTTCTCGACCGCACGCTGATGGTGCTGGCCTGGTGCACCCTGCGCCAGGATTTCCGCCGCTTTCACTTGGCCATGATGGAAACCGTCGCCCCCACCACCGAGTATTTCCGCCCCCGCCGCGTTCCCCTTTTGCGCCAGTTCCTGGCCCAGTTGCGCGAACGCACCGATGCCGGACCGCCCCGATGACGCGCCCTTAACCACGGACGTGGCCCCATCGCGCGACCCCCGCACGAAAGGCCGCCCCATGGACCCCATCACCGTCCTCCCCCTCGACCAGATCCGCGACGACGCCCTGATCCGCGACCGCGCCGACCTCGACCCCGAGGCGCTGGAGGAACTGATCCTCTCCCTCGCCACCGAAGGCCTCCGCCAGCCCATCGAGGTGTGGGAGTTTCCCGAGCCCATGGAGGGCCAGCGTTACGGCCTCATCTCCGGCCTTCGCCGTCTGACCGCCAGCCGCGAGCTTGCCCGCCGCCGCCAGCAGGGCGCCCCCACCATCGCCGCCTTCATCCGCAACCCCGCCAGCATCCCCGCCGCCATGGCCGCGATGGTGTCGGAGAACGAGATGCGCGCCCAGATCACCCCTTGGGAAAAGGGCCTGCTCCTGTCCAACGCCATCTACCAGGGGCTCTTCGCCAACCTCGACGATGCCTGCGACGCGCTCTACCCCAACCTCTCGCGCCAGAAACGCGCCCGCCTGCGCAACCTCGCCCAGGTGGTGGAGGAGTTTGAGGGCCACTTCACCACCCCCGACCGCATGACCGCCACCCAGATGGAGCGTCTCGCCGCCGCCCTGCGCGGCGGTCTGGCCGACGTGATCCGCGAGGTGCTGGGCCAGAACCGCAGCCGGTCGCTGCCCAGCCAATGGGCCGCCATCACGCCCACCCTGGCCGAGGCGTTCAGCGGCGAGGAAACCGACGCGACGCCAACCACGCCCGCGCGGCCACGAAGGCTGTTGCACCTGAAGCAGGGCCTGACGATTCGGCGAGAGCAGTGCCAGAACGGCTGGATTTTGCGGTTCACCGGGCCGGAAGCGAAGCGGGGCGGGCTGATGGACGACGTGTTCGATCTGGTGGAGCAGATGCTGCAGCCGCGGTGAGGGGGGTGATGCGCCCTCACACTATGTAAATGCGGGCGACCAAGTTGCCCCACTTCCGTTCTGAATTATCTTGATGGCGTTGGTTTGAGCAAACGATGCGACAAATGAGTGATGAACGCTCAGGATGTCTTCTTGAAGGTCCTGGTCGTCTTCAATTGCCTGAACTTTCAGGCCAAAGGTCTTGCATTTGTCGATTAAGAAGTGATGGGCGTGCTCAGTTGTACCTTTGTAGTCCATAAGCATTCCAACAATCTGTTCAGCCTTCTTCTTTGAATGTCTGGTGCCCGCAAGCATGTTTGCAGCGAGCCACTCGGCCACCATCACGCGAGTACCTGCTATCGAACGTTCACAATCTAGAATGAAGGCCGGTGGATACTTGGCAAAAATTTGTTGGTAGAGAAGCTGTTTCAATGGTTCTAGCTTGATCTCGGCAATTGCTTGATCGACCTCCGCCAAGATGCCCAAAGCTGGCAGTCCACGAACTTGTGGATCGGTCGGACCAAGACACGAATGCTTGCCCATCAAGACAACTTTTGACGCGCATGCGATCATCGTCCCGGCAGACATCGCCATGTGAGGTACGATGACGCGAATATCGCGTCCGAACATCTTGTACAGGTACTCGACTAACGCACGAGTAGCCTCGGTTCCTCCCCCAGGGGTGTGAAGGATAAGGTCAAGGCCGTTCACCCTGTCTGCATTATGCACAACAGCCATAAGTCCGTTCATGTCTAAATCGGTAATTGCAGCCTCGGGATGAAATCTCCCATCGGTGGTGCGCTTCTGAAGAAACCCCGAGTAGTACGCAATGACCGTTCTGCCTACTCGGGTCTGTAGCCTACCAATGTACTTCGTTCGAACTTCGTCGCATGCATTCGGTGAATTAAGATTTGCGATCTCTTGATTGATCTCGTTCCAAGTTGGCATTTGTAATAATTGTCTCCGACCGAACTGTTATCGGAGTGAACTCGCCATAACCAGAAAAAGCAAGCGATCCTTCTCCTGCTTCCCAAACCTGGCTAGCGTTCAAGTTTCTGCCCGTTTCATCTAGGCCGAATCCTAGCTTACGCAGTGCCGCTTCACGTTCGGACATGCGATTTCTCCGTTTCCGATGATGGAGATAAAGTGATTCGAAAAATGATAACACACCAGAGTCAAGCGTGAAACGCGCGAATTGCTACAAGGAGAAAAAAGTGCTCGCAACCCCGACCAGATCGAACAAATAGCTAGCTCACAGTTGCTGAACGGCACCAGTCTCTTCAAATAAGATATTGTTATAAATGCATTTTATTTTCCATTGGCACCCACCACTGTCTCCATCGCCAGAAACAGCACCCGGCTCTCCGCCGGGAACTCCACGAACTCGGCACAGCGCAGATAGAACGCCCGCGCGCGCGCGTCCTTGGCCTGCACCAGCACCGCCGCGATGCCGATGCTTTGCGCCGCCACCGCGATCCGGCGCAGCGCATCGGCGAGCAAATCCGCCCCCAACCCCCGCCCACCATGGTCGCGCGCCACCGCCAGCCGCCCGATGATCGCGACGGGGATCGCATCCGGCGCGTTGCGGCGCAGTTTGCCGGGGGCCGCCGCGCGCTCCACCGCGCCTGCAGAAATGCAGACGAAGGCCACCACGCGCGCGCCCTCGCACACCACATAGGTCCGCGAATACCGGCTTTCGTTTTTCAG
>JANPBI010000002.1:0-11118 GCA_031430315.1 Rhodobacterales bacterium
GAGGCCGCGCGCGATCCGCGCATCGTGGCAATCACCGCCGCGATGCCGGGGGGAACTGGGCTCGACATCCTGCAGCGGCGGTTCCCGTCCCGGGTGTTCGATGTGGGAATAGCCGAGCAGCATGGCGTGACCTTTGCCGCCGGTATGGCCGCCAGAGGGATGCGCCAGTTCTGTGCAATCTATTCCAGCTTTTTGCAGCGCGGCTATGACCAGATCGTGCATGACGTGGCGCTGCAGAACCTGCCCGTCCGCTTTGCCATCGACCGGGCAGGGTTGGTGGGGCAGGACGGCGCCACACATGCGGGAGCGTTCGACATCGGGTTCCTGGCCAACCTGCCCAACATGACGGTGATGGCGGCGGGGGACGAGGCGGAACTGGTCCATATGATCAGCACTGCCGTGGCGCATGACGCTGGGCCCATCGCGTTTAGGTATCCGCGCGGCGAGGGTATGGGCGTCGAGATGCCGGAGCGGGGGACCGTGCTGGAGATCGGCAAGGGCAGGGTGGTCCGCGAGGGGGCGGATGTCGCGATCTTGTCCTTTGGCGCGCATTTGGCCGAGGCCTTGGCGGCAGCGGACAGCCTTGAGACCGAGGGCATAAAGATCACGGTGGCCGATGCGCGGTTTGCCAAGCCCCTCGATACCGACCTGATCGACCAATTGATGCGCCACCACAGCGCGCTGGTGACCTTGGAACAGGGGGCTACGGGCGGGTTCGGCGCCTTGGTGCTGCATTATCTTGCAGCATCTGGGGGCTTGGACCATGGGCGCAAGGTCCGCACCTTGACCTTGCCCGATCGTTTTATCGATCAGGCCAGCCCGGCCCAGATGTATGCCGAGGCAGGCCTGCGCGCGGCAGATATTGTGGCCCTGGTCAAAAGTCTGGCCCAGCCAGCCGGATCCGCCGGGATCGTCCCTCTGCGGTCCGGGCCGCGCCTGAGCAGAAACTAGGCCAAAACGTCCGGCGGCTGGTCCGCCTATTCCCGTTCACTTCGCCAACACTGCCCCATAACCCGTTGCCGGGGGCGGATTTCTGTGGCAAGAGGAAAGGAACCGCATACTAAACCGAAAAGTTCAGATATGAGCGAATTCCAGCGCCGGCGCGTCATGATGGTGGATACGCAGGTGCGACCTTCGGATGTCACCAAGTTTCCGATCATCGATGCCATGCTGTCGGTCCCGCGAGAATTATACGTGCCAGAGTCGCGGCGCGAGGCGGCTTATGTCGGCGAGAACCTGGAACTGGTCTCGGGGCGCGTCATGCTGGAGGCCCGCACATTGGCCAAGATGCTGGATGCGCTGAATATCCTGCCGGGCGAGATGGTGCTCGATCTCGGGGCCGGGCTTGGCTATTCGACCGCGATCATCGCGCGTCTGGCTGAAGCAGTGATCGGCGTCGAAGAAGACGACGGGCTGGCCGCCGATGCGCAGCGCCGCCTGTCCGAAGAAGGCGTCGACAATGCGGTCGTCCTCAAGGGGCCCCTGGTCGCCGGCGCGGCCAAACATGCGCCCTATGACGTCATCACCATTGAAGGTGGGGTGGAAACCGTGCCGCAAGCCGTGTTGGACCAGTTGAAAGAGGGCGGGCGGATCGCGGCCCTGTTCATGGAAGGTGCCTTGGGCGTCGTCCGGATCGGCCACAAATCAGGTGGGCAGGTCACCTGGCGGTTCCTGTTCAACGCGTCCGCACCGGTGCTGCCGGGATTTGCCGCGACGCGCGGGTTTGCGTTGTAGTGCTGAGCCCGGTCCCGCCTCTGGCGGGGTCGGGGGCTGGCTTTGGGGCCATGGGGCACCATATCGAAGATCACGGTCGCCCAGTGCGGCCCGAGATGGAGTGTGGGGCAAGATGAAGTCGTTTGTACTGGCTGCGGCCATGAGCGTCACCGTTGGGCTGGGGGCAGGGGCCGCGCAGGCCGAAAGTCTGGCCGATGCGCTGACGGCGGCCTATCGCAATTCGCACCTGCTGGACCAGAACCGCGCCTTGCTGCGCGCCACCGACGAAGATGTGGCGATTGCGGTATCGGCGCTGCGCCCGGTCGTCGCCTTTGCCGCCGAGGCAGGCTACAGCCGGGTTGAAACATCGCAGGGCGGCATTCCCGTCACGGTTGAGGGCCTAAGTTCGTCAGTCTCGCTGTCCGCGGAACTGACGCTGCTGGATTTCGGTCGCAACAAGCTTGGCATCGACATCGCCAAAGAAACCGTTCTGGCCACGCGTGAGGCGTTGATCGGCGTGGAGCAGAACGTGCTTTTGGACGCGGTCACGGCCTATGTCGACACGCGGCTGGCCGAAGAGATCGTGGGCCTGCGCAATTCCAACGTAAGGGTGATCACGCAGGAACTGCGGGCGGCCACGGACCGGTTTGACGTGGGCGAGGCGACCCGCACGGATGTGGCCATCGCCGAGGCGCGCCTTGCGGGGGCAAGGGCCAATCTGGCCGCCGCCGAGGGCGATCTCATGGTGGCGCGCGAAAGCTATCGCGCGGCGACTGGCGACTACCCGCATCGGCTGGGCGGCCTACCCAAGGCGCCGACGCTGCCGCGCAGCCTGGCCGAGGCCGAAAAGGTTGCGCTGCACAATCATCCGGCTATCAAACAAGCGCAGCGCGAGGTGACGGTGGCGGGCTTGAATGTCGAACTGGCGCGGGTGGGGATGAAGCCGACGCTGGGTGCACGGGCATCGATCTCGCTGAACGACGAAGGACAAGACAGCGAGACTTTGGGCCTGGCACTGAACCAGACGATTTATGCAGGCGGACGGCTGTCGGCGATCTATCGCAAGACGCTGGCCGGACAGGATGCCGCGCGCGCCGGCCTTGGCCAAAGCTCGGTCCGGGTGGTGCAGAACCTTGGCAATGCCTGGGCGCGGCTGGCAGTGTTTTCCGCCTCGATCGAAGCCAGCGACCGCCAGATCCGCGCCGCGCAGACCGCATTCGACGGGATCAAGGAAGAGGCATCGCTTGGCGCACGCACCACGCTGGACGTGCTGAACGCTGAACAGGATTTGCTGGATGCGCGTTCGTCGCGGCTGGAGGCCGAGGCCGGGCGCTATACGGCCGTTTATTCAGTGCTGGCGGCGATGGGCCTGTTGACGGTCGAGCACCTGCAACTGGGCATCCCGACCTATGACCCGTCGGGCTATTTCGATGCCGTGCGCAATGCGCCCGCGACCTCCGCGCAGGGAAAGAAGCTGGACCGGATTCTGGAAAAGATCGGTAACTAGTCTGGTTTCCCGTAGGCGGCAACAGCGCTGCGACCAGGCAGGGTTCTTGCCGGGGGTGATATATCCGGTGCCGCGTTGAAAATGTTTCGGCGCTTTTGTGTTTGGCGATACCCGTTTGCACCATTGCTTGTGGCGAGGCGACGCCTGTGGATATGTCTGCTCTTGCTCAGCAGGCAGCTTTCGAGCATGCCAGCGAGGCAAACCGCAGATTTTTTGCAGATTGTTAAGGCAAGTCGTGCTCCAGTCTTGTGAAACAGGGCCAACCCTACTAGGATTGGTAGGGGGCACCGAAAGATTGAGTACAGGTAGGGTGCAATGTCGGAGCCGATGAGTTCCCTTGAGATTGAAGACGTTCTGGCGTCGATCCGGCGGCTGGTCTCGGATGATTTGCGTCCCGCCAACCGGCCACATGCAAGCAAACTGATTCTGACACCTGCGTTGCGGGTGGTCGGCCAGATGCCGGATGACGGTCAGACGGTTTCTGCGCAGATGCCATCCGACAGCTGGGTTCCCGACCAGTCGACGCTGGATGCTGTGGCCGATGCGGATGGCGACCATCTCGATTTCGGCGGCCAAGGTGCGGCGATGGATCACCGACCGCAGATACAACCGCGCATGGACGCAATGCAGTCTGCGGCTGAGGCATTCCACAGCCATGCGGACGAATTCATCCTGTCCGTTTCCGACACGGGGTCCATGGTGCTGCACGGCGATGGCGGGCCGGTTCTGGAAGATACGGGTTCCCCGGAGGTACCGGCTGATCATTCGGCGGGGCATGGCGCTGTCTTTGCCGTGCTGACCGGGGCAGTGCCCCAAGCCGATGTCCGCCTGCCCGAAGCGGCGGAATTGGCCGATGCCGAAGGTGGCGCGCCGATCGAGGATGATGCCGACTGGTCGGTGGTCGCCTGGGAAGACGCCGCGCCAGTGACGAATGAGGCACAAGGCGACGCACCCGCCGGCGCTGCGGCACCGGAGCCGTTGATCCTGTCTTTTGTCTCGGCTCGGCGAGCAGAGGTGATGGACCGGCAGGCCGAGCATGTGACTGAGGTCGACGGGCCGATGCCGGGCGACAGTGTGTCCGACGCGGATACCGCCGCAGTGGCGACGGCGGTCGAAGACATTGCCGTTTCTGACCTCATGCCGATGGCGCAAGAGACAGATACCAGTCTCCCCGTGGACCTACCCATCGACGCGGGCAAAGTAGAGCGTGCGCCAGAGGCGCCAGTCCAGATAGGCGAAGCGCCGGGCGACGGATCGGCGCTTGTTCTGCTGACAAAGGATGAGGTTCCGGCAAGCCTGGCGGACACCCCGTCGTTGGCCGAAGTCACGGAAGTAGAGTCCGGACCCGTCGCGGTGTCCGGGCCGGAAACCCCGGAGGTTCTGGCCTCGATGTGGGATGCGGCCATGGAATTGGAACTCCAGGCTCCGGCCCCGGAACTGGCGATATCTTCCGAAGCCCATCCAGTTGAAACGGCCGAGATTGTGTCGCTGATTGCCGCCGCAGTGGTGGTGACGCCGGTCGCCAACGAAACAAAGACTTTGCCGGTGTGGACTCAATCGGCAGCGGAAGCCGTGGCGCGCGACCAGGTTGCAGACAATGCCCCCGATGACCCACCGGCGACCTTTGTTGCCTCATCGCGTCGTCGGGCCAAGGCGGCGGCAAAGGATCCCGGCTGGGCCGACCGGGCCGAAGCCGAAATTCATCGCCAGCTAGCAGCGGAACTGGGCCCGGTCGCGTTGCAAGATGCGCAGTCGGGTTCTATGGGCCTCTCGATCAGCGAACCGGCCTTGCGCGACCTGGTGCGCGACCTGATCCATGAAGAACTGGCCGGCAAACTGGGCGAGCGCATTACCCACAACATCCGCAAGCTGGTGCAGATGGAATTGCAGCGCACAACGGCCGTCCAGGTGCATGAATTCCGCACAAGCCGGGTGGATGCGGGCAGCAACGACGGCTGATCATTGCCCCGGAGGACGGGCCGCGATTGCCCCGGACCAGAACCGAAAACCAAAAAGCGCGCGATGATCGCGCGCTTTTTGGTTTGAACGGCCATGCTCTTTCGGGCGCTTGCCCGGCACAAATCACGCGGCTTCGGCGTGCTCTGCCTCAAGCGCGTGGCGACGTTCGCTTTCCTCGCGCGACAGGGCGATCGAAGTGCGAACCCCTTTGCCCACGAAATCCATCAGGCCTTTCACGACGCGCTCGTTCGGGTCGATCCCCGCACAGCTCAGCACCTCGCGACCATCGCGCGACCGTGCCCAACGGGCGATCTGGTCCGGACCGTTGCCATAACGCTTGTCGTCGGCAATGGCATCATCCAAAGCTGCAAGAACCACGGCCGCAAAAAGCTTGCGCGCGCGTTGACCTTGTTCGAAGTTGAAGGCGGTTCCATCAACGAAATCTGCCATTTCGTTTCCTCTGTCTTTTTTCGTTCATTCTTGCACCCGCGAATATGACGGTTTCGTCACGATTCTGGGTCTCTTGTTTGGCAAGACTGCCATGCATATCTTGCATAGCTGTCTCATCATGCTACTGCATTTAGTCAGCTTGCACCTGAGTCGTCACCCGTATATAGCAACCTGCCGAAACATTTCAACCTTTTGTCAAGGTTTTGCCACATGCCGAAGATTAACGGAAACGAGATCAAGCCCGGGGCCATCCTGGAGCATGACAAAGGGCTGTGGGCAGCCGTCAAGGTGAACCATGTCAAACCTGGCAAAGGCGGCGCTTTTGCACAGGTGGAGCTGAAAAACCTGCGCGACGGACGCAAGCTGAATGAGCGGTTCCGGTCCGAAGACAAGGTCGAGCGGGTCGAGTTGGACATGAAGGACCAGCAGTTCCTTTATGAAACGGATGGGCGGCTGGTATTCATGGATGCCGAGACGTTCGAGCAGGTTGAAATCGACGCTGACTTGCTGGGTGACCGCCGGCCATTCCTCCAAGACGGCATGACGGCTTCGGTCGAATACTACGGCGATGAGGCGCTGAACGTGCGCATCCCGCAAAAGGTCACCTGCCGCGTGGTCGAGACCGAGCCTGTGCAGAACGGCCAGACCGCGTCCAAAAGCTTCAAGCCGGCGATCCTGGACAATGGCGTGCGCATCATGATCCCGCCTTTTGTCGGCCCAGATGAAGATATCGTCGTGCATACCGAACTGATGGAATATTCCGAACGCGCCTGAGTGGCGCACCCGATCTGGACGCCATGGACCTATCCGCCACCAGCTGCAGGAGCGCGCCAAGATGTCTGAATGGTTTCGTCCAAAAGCCTACCCTTCGGTCGTTCTGATCCTTTTTATGGGCGCATGCTCGGTCGGGTTCGCCTGGCTTTCCTATGGGCTCATCAAGGTCGCGATGGCCAATGTGGATTTTCTGACGGAATACGGCCTGCGCGCAATTTCCGAAGGGGGATTGCTACAACTGGTGGTCATTGGCATCAAGTCGTTTGTCGCGCTGCTGTTCTATCTGGGTTTCAAGGGGATCGAGCATGAATTGCTGATCCGCTGGAACGGGCGCAGTCACTGAAAATCGTCTAGGTCGCCATGGTCAGCCGCGCCTCCCCCGCCGTCATCGGCCCGGTGGCCCGGTCAAAGCGCAGATAGGCGATGGCCTGGCCGCCGCTTTGGGTAAAGAGCGTGCCCGCCGGTTTGTCGCCCGCAAGGATTTCGGTGCCGATAGGGGCGGAGCCGTCGATGCGCACCCGCGCCAACCCTTTGCGCAAGTCGGTCTTGTGCTTCATCCGCGCGGTGACCTCTTGGCCCACGTAACAGCCCTTGCGGAAATCGACGCCATGCAGAGCCTCGAACCCCGCCTCGAGGATGAAGGTGTCGTTCGCGATCAGCTCCACGCCGGTTTCGGGGATTAAGGCGGCGACGCGCAGGTCGTCCCAGTCGATGATTGGAGGCGTGCCGGGAGATACCCGCCAAGCGCGCCAGCCCAGCGTTGGATGGCGGGGGTCGGGCAACGCATCGGGGGGGCAGGGGCCAAGGCCGCGAAGGACATGCAAGGGGGCGGGCGTAATCGCCACGTCGGCACGCAGGCGGTACATCTGCAGGCGTAGCAACGTGTTTGCAGCAATGCCCGTATGGATGTCGACAAGATAGGTACCGGGCGCGCCACCCGGCGGCGATACCACAAAGAAATCCGCCAGGTATTTGCCTTGAGGGGTTAGAAGTCCCGTCCAGACGATCCCCGGTCCCTTGCCCAACGGCAGGACATCGTTAGTGGCCAGCCCTTGCAAAAAGGTCAGGGCATCGGCACCCGAGACGGTCCAGACAATCCGGTCGGTGGCGGTCTCACCCGATGTTTCGGTTTTCTGGTCCATAATCGTCAAGATAAGGGCTCACGGTGCCAGACGCCATGGGGTCAGGCGCGAAACTGCAACCGGTAAAGGCCTGCATAGACCCCGTCTTGCAGCAAAAGCTGATCATGGGTGCCTTGTTCGACCACCTGGCCTTTGTCCAGGACAACAATGTGGTCTGCCTCACGCACAGTAGCAAGGCGGTGGGCCACGACAAGGGTCGTCCGCCCGGCACTTGCCCGTCGCAGGGCTGTCGTCACCAAGGCCTCGGATATTGCATCCAGCGCCGAGGTCGCCTCATCCAGCAAAAGGATCGGGGCATCTTGCAACAACGCACGGGCAAGGGCCACGCGCTGGCGCTGGCCGCCAGAAAGCCCCGATCCACGCGGGCCTGCCGGGGCATCAATGCCGCCCGGAAACCGCGGCAGAAATTCCGACACAAGCGCATCATCCAGCGCGCGCTGCAACCTTTCGGTGGGGATGCCGTCCTGTCCCAGTGTCACGTTTTCGCGCAAGGCCTCGTCAAAGAGGGCGGTGTCCTGACTGACCGAAGCCACCATGCGGCGCTGATCGGACAGGGACATCTGTGCGCAATCGACGTCGCCGATGCGGATGGTGCCGGCATCGGGTTCCAAAAGGGCCGTCAAAAGGTGAAAGACCGTCGACTTGCCCGCCCCCGAAGCCCCGACCAGCGCTGTCATCGCCCCGGCGCGCGCGGCAAAGCTGAGTCCTTGCAAAACGGGCTGGTCGTCATAGGCAAAGGCGACCTTGTCAAAGATGATTTCCGGTGCACCCGCGGCGGGCAGGGTGACGCTGACCAGCGGGCGGCGGGTTTGCGCCTTGGTGTCCATCATGCCAAAGACACGCTCAAGGCTGGCCGCAGCAATCTGCCATTGTCCAGCCAGATCGCCCATGCGGCGCAAAGGCTGGAAGGTGAGGGCCATTGCCGTGAAAAACGACATGAACTCGCCCACCGTCCGTTGACCTTCGGCGACTTCGCGCCCACCCAGCATCAGGACCGCGAAAAAGCCGATGCCGGTCACCACGTCAATCAGCGCCGGTGTAGAGGCGCGGGCCACTGTAGCGCGCACCTCGGCGCGGGTGATGATCGACGTGACCTTGTCAAACCGGCTGGCCTGATAGGCCTCCATCTGGTTCAGCTTGACCGCCTGAACGCCGTGAAAGATCTCGTCCAGTCGTGTCGTGCGTTGCCCGACCTGATCGCGCAGCATCGTGGCCTTGCGCCGCAGATAACGTTGCAAAACAAGGGCGGGCACGATCAACAAAGGCGCGCCGACCAGCGCGGCAAGCGTCCATTGCAGGTCAATGGAAATGGCCACGGCCAAGAGGCTGATCAAGGCCACGACATCGCGCGACGCCCCCATCAGGACCGAACTCCACGCACTTTGGGCGATCATTGGGTCGCCCTGAACCCGCTCGATCAATGCGCCGGGCGGGTTGCGGTGAAAGAAGGGGCCGTCCAGCGTCAGGATATGGCGCAGAAGATCGCCCTGCATTGCGGCCGCCGATTTCTGCGTGACCCCCGCAATAAGCGCCTTGGAGATGACCGAGGTCACCGCGCGGATCAGAAACAGGCCAAGGATCGCCCCACCCACCCAGACCAGAACATCGGCATTGCCGTTGGGTCCGAAAACACGATCGAACAAAGGCTCCAGCAAGTAGCTGAGCGCGCCGAGCGTGCTGCCCTCGATCACCATGACCAGCGTGGCCAGCACCAGCGTTCCGGCGTGGCGGCGGACATAGCCGTGCCACAGCCGCGACATCAGCTCACGCGAGGCGTAGGGTGCCGGGCTTGGGTGGCGCGCAGTTTCGGGGTAATCGGGCAATGGGTGCCGGGCCTGTTGGGGTGGCGCTGTCTACTCTGAAACGACGACTTTGTGCAAGCCGGGCCACCCGTCGTAACCTGGGGCCAGCCGATTTTCGGCAAAGGGTGTCGCGGGCTTTGTTGACCTTGGACCGGGCAGGCCCTAGCGATGGGCCAAAGCTTGCGGAGCGTGACCAGATGTCTTTAGCCAACGGCCATCCCTTTCTTGCCATTCCTGGCCCCTCGACGGTTCCGGAACGAGTGATGCGCGCCATGCTGCGCGCCGCCCCGAACCTATACGGACCAGAGCTGATCACCCTGACTGAGGGGCTGGTGGCGGATCTGTGCAAGGTGGCCGGGACGTCGCAGAACCTAGCGCTTTACATCGGCAACGGCCATGCGACCTGGGAGGCGGCGACCACGAACCTGTTCAGCCGGGGCGAAACAGCGCTGGTGCTGGCCTCGGGGCATTTCGGGATGCACTGGGCAGGCCAGGTCAAGGCGATGGGCGTCGATGTCGAGGTGATGGATTTCGGTCGCGCGGCCCCGGCGGATGTGGGCCAGCTGGAGGCGCGGCTGCGGGCCGACACCGGGGGCAAGATCAAGGCGGTGCTGGTCACGCATGTCGATACTGCGACAAGCATTCGCAACGATGTTCCGGCACTGCGTGCGGCAATGGATGCAGCGGGGCATGACGCGCTGCTGGTGGTGGATTGTATTGCAACGCTTGGGTGCGACGAATTCCGGATGGATGCCTGGGGCGTCGATGTGACGCTCGCGGCAAGCCAAAAGGGTCTGATGACGCCGCCGGGCATGGCATTCGTGTGGTATTCCGACAAGGCTGCGGCGCGGGGCAAGGGCGCGGATCTGGTGACGCCCTATTGGAACTGGACGCCGCGCACACGGCCCGCAGAATTCTGGGCCTACTGGTGCGGCACGGCGCCGACGCAGCATCTTTATGGCCTGCGCGTGGCGTTGGACATGTTGCTTGACGAAGGGATGGACCAGGTCTGGCACCGTCACGAGGTTCTGGCGCGCACGGTCTGGGCGGCGTTCGATGCCTGGGGTGCGGGCAGCAATGCGATCCGGATGAATGTGGCGGATGCGGCGCATCGGGGCCGGTCGGTGACCGCGGCGCGGTTCGGCGGCGTGGACGGCCGGCGGTTGCGCGACTGGACTGAGACTGAGGCGGGTGTGACGCTGGGGATCGGGCTTGGCATGGGCAGCCCCGAGGACCCGCAGGCGCAAGGATTTCTGCGCGTCGCCCATATGGGCCACGTGAACGCACACATGACACTGGGCGCGTTGGCGGTGATGGAGGCCGGGATGCAGGCGCTGGCAATCCCGCATGGGACAGGGGCGCTGGAGGCAGCGACGCGCATCGTCGCGGCGGGTTAACGCGCCTCTCGCGCCATTCCAAGCCGCTGTTCGCGCAACGAGATGTAGATTGCCGACCCGATCAGGATGGCCACGCCAAGAACCGTCCAGCGGTCCGGCAGGTCGTTAAATACCCACCAGCCCAACAGGGTTGTCATCACGATCTCGGAAAACGCCAGCGGGGCAAGCAGCGACGCCTCGGCATGTTCATAAGACCGAGTGATCAGGACGTGACCGGCGGTCGCGATGATGCCGATTAGCGCCAGCATGACCCATTGCGGGCCGGTCGGCGAGGTCCAGACTAACGGCAGCGCCAGGGTCATCAGTACGGCCCCGATGGCGCAGGTCTGAAAGGTCAAGACAGTCGCGTTTGCCACGCCGGCTATATGGCGGGT
>JANPBI010000003.1:0-12963 GCA_031430315.1 Rhodobacterales bacterium
GTCAGGATCGCCAGCACGCTGGCCAATCCGACCCCGATCACCGCCATGCGTCCGCGCGGCAAGGCAACAAGTATCAGGTAGACGGCAAGCGGTATGCACAGAAAAACGAGGGGCAGGACCATGCGCGGTTATCCTTTTTCGGCGTTCAGAATGCCGCGCGGATCAAAGGCCGCGCGCAGCCCGGCGGTCAAGGTGGCGATAGCGGATGCCTCGGGCGGCAGGGACGACGGACCTTGCATGTCCGGCAGCGACCGCACCAATGTCGCATGACCAATTCCCTTGATAACGCGGGCAATCACCTCGGTGGCCTTGGCTCCGGTCAGGATCCAGGTGCGCGCGCCGCCCCAATCCCAGACCGCCTGGTACGAGATTTCTGCGCGATCAAGGGCATGGACGACATCCAATGCCCGAGTGGGAATTTGCGACAGACGCCAGACCGCGCCCGGCAAATCCGCAAAAGCATGGACATCGCGCACGGCCAGCCATTGCGCCGCACTGTCCCCGCCTTCGATCTGATCGCAGTCGCCGAGCAGCGCCCCAAGTCGAGCGGCTCGGTAGGCCACGGAACCTGCCATCCCCTCGATCCGGATCAAGGTCCGCGATGTCCCCCCGCCGCTGACCGAATCCAGATGCGCGGCACCCGACACATCATAGGGCGACCCCATGGCCTTGCGCAGCACAGCCAATGCCGGTTCGGCGTCAAGTCCATGCGCCACCAGCGTGCACTCTGCTTCGGGCCGGGCCTGCAGCTTGAAGGACACCTCGCTCAACACCCCAAGACGCCCTCGCGATCCGGCTGCCAGCTTGACCAGATCATAGCCGGTGACGTTCTTCATCACCCGGCCGCCATTCTTGATCACCGTGCCGGTGCCGTCCACCATGCGAATGCCGATCAAACTGTCGCGACAGGCCCCCGACTGCACCCGCCGCGGGCCGGACGCGTTGTCGCCGACAACGCCGCCGATGGTCGACACCCCGTTGCGGCCAAGCAGGCGGCGCATGTCGGGCGGCTCGAACGCAAGGCGCTGGTTGTCCGCCCCAAGCAAAGCGTCGATGTCCACGAGCGCGGTCCCCGCCCGGGCGACCAAAGTCAGCGCGCCGGGTTCGTAAAGTGTGATCCCGGCCATGCCCGACATTTCCAGCGCGTCGGCCCCGGGCATATGCAAGCCGCGCGTCCCGCCCCCGCGGATCGCCAATGGCTGCGATGCTGTGCGCAGCATCTCGGCCAATTCCGCTTCTGTCTGGGGTTGCAATCTTGTCTCTTTCTTCTTGGCCCGAATGTCCTTGGGGTCCGGGGCCAATTGCCCTGGGGCGGTCAATGTCCGGCGCGGCGACTTTCGCTGAGGTCAAGCGGGAACACCTTGGCCGGGTTCAACAGCCATTTGGGATCAAAGATATCCTTGATGCGCATCTGCGCCTCCATGTCGTTAGGCGTGAACTGCACGCCCATGAGGTCGCGTTTTTCGATCCCGACGCCATGTTCGCCCGTCAGACAGCCGCCGACCTCGACGCACAGCTTCAGGATCTCTGCCCCCAAGGCCTCGCAGGTTTCCAGATCGCCAGGCTTGTTGGCATCATAAAGGATCAGCGGATGCATGTTGCCGTCCCCTGCATGAAACACATTGCCCACTGCCAGTTCATATTGCGCCCCAAGCTCGGCAATCCGCCCCAGCACATAGGGAAGGCTCGAGACCGGGATCGTGCCATCAAGGCACATGTAATCCGAAATGCGGCCGATGGCGCTGAAGGCCGATTTCCGGCCCAGCCAGATCTTGCGCGCCTCGTCCTCGGTGGCCGCTTCGCGGATGGCCAGGGGATTGTGGCCCATGGCGATGTCCTTGATGCGGGCAAGCTGCTCGTCGATCTCGGCCTTGCTTCCCTCGACTTCGATGATCAAAAGCGCCTCGCAGTCGGGGTAGCCCGCATGGGCAAAATCCTCGCAGACCCGGATTAGCAATCGGTCCATGAATTCGATGGCCACCGGCAGGATGCCCGCCTTGATGATTGCACTGACACAGGCCCCGGCCACTTCGCTACTGTCAAAGCCGATCAGCATGGGGCGCGCGCCTTCGGGTTTGGGCAGGATGCGCAACGTGGCCTCGGTCACCACGCCCAGTTGTCCTTCGGATCCGCAGATGACGCCGAGAAGATCCAGACCCGGCCCATCCATCCAGGGGCCGCCGACCTCGACCACGGTGCCGTCCATCTGCACCAGCGTGACGCCCAAAAGGTTGTTCGTCGTGACACCGTATTTCAGGCAATGCGCGCCGCCCGAATTCATCGCGATGTTGCCCGCGATGGCGCAGGCCAGCTGGCTGGAGGGATCGGGGGCGTAAAAAAAACCCTCTGCCTCCACCGCCCCGGTCACACTAAGGTTGGTGCGCCCCGATTGCACCCGGATGAACCGGTTTTCGTAGTCGGTTTCCAGCACGCCGTTCATCCGCGCCACGCCCAGAATGACACAGTCCGCTGTAGGCATCGCCCCGCCCGCCAGCGAGGTGCCCGATCCGCGCGGCACTACGGGTACACCTTCGGTCCAACAGACGCGCAAGGTGGCAGCGACCTCAGCCGTGGTGCGCGGCAAGACCACGGCCATCGGCGGACAGCGATAAGCCGCCAGGCCATCGCATTCATAGGCCAGGGTTTCCGCCAGATCGTCGATCACCGCATCAGCCGGAAGGACGGCCCGCAAGGCCGCCACGATACGGGTCTTGCGTGATAAAACCCGGGCACTGGGCAGCGGCATGTCCATTTCGCCAGTCCTTTTCGATGATTGGTAAAAGAATATTACCAATTTATCCCACTGGCAAGGACAATCGTGGCATCCTAGACTGGCCTCATGGAAAGCATGCTGGAACACATTCGGGCGCTAGGGCCATTTTCTCTTTCCGATGCGCTGGCGGTTGGTCTGATCTTTCTTGCCTGGTTGGTGATCGGTTGGTGGATCGAGAACCCGCCCGCGCACCGCCTTTCGGTCTCCGTCCTGATGCAGGATTACCGCCGCGACTGGATGCAGCAGTTCGTGACCCGCCAGCCGCGTATCTTTGATGCCACGGTGATTGACAGCCTGCGCCAGGGCACCGCGTTTTTTGCTTCGGCCTGTCTGATCGCCATTGGCGGCGGCGTCGCACTGATCGGCAATGCCGGAACGCTAACCCGGTTGGCGGAACGGCTGTCGCTGCAGGCCGATTCAGGCGATATCCAGCTGCGGGTGCTGTTGGTTGTGCTGTTTCTGGCCAACGCGCTACTCAAGTTCATCTGGTCGAACCGGCTTTTCGGTTACTGTTCGGTGATCATGGCTTCGGTGCCGAACGACCCGCATGACCCCCTGGCACCACATCGTGCCGCCCAGGCTGCCGAGATCAACATCACGGCCGCCAAAAGCTTTAACCGGGGCTTGCGGTCGATCTATTTTGCGCTGGCGTCGCTTGGCTGGTTATTGGGCGCGGCGGCGCTGGTTCTGGCGACCCTTGCGGCCAGCGCTGTCCTGATCCGGCGCGAGTTCGCGTCGCATTCGCGCGAAGTCATGTTGCAGCGTGACGTGCCCGTCAGCTGACCCGCACCCTGCCCCGCCGTCCCTCGAACAACCACGCCGAGACGGCCAGCAGCGCCGACAACAGCAGCGCCGCCCAGGCCGGAACCAGCGGCGAGAGGTCGATGTCTTGCGTCACATAAGCGCCGCGCGGTTCGATGCCGATCCAGCCACGCCCGGCAGCGGGACGCCCTTCGCGCACTGGGCGGATGTCGGGCAGGCCGTCCTCGATCCGCACAACGCCGCCGCGGCTTGACGCCACCATCGGGGCCAACGCCGCTTCGGTCGCGATCGTCGCCTCGAATTCCTTTGGACTGGCTGGGCCGACCGCGATCACGCGGCTCAGGTCATCCTGATCAAGCCGGTAAAGCCCGACCTCAGGGGCTTGCCAATCGACCTGGAACTTGCCCGGCCCTGCCTCGGTCATGGCAAGGTCTTGCGCAGCGCCATCGGGCCCGGTGACGGTCACCGGCCCGGGCGGCACCTCTGCCACGGTGCGGCGCGTGATGGTCAGCGTCTCGCCGGTCACGGTCGCGGTCAGCGCCTCTTCTTCGAGTTCGGGCTGCTTCAGCATCCAGTGCGCCAGCCGCCGCAACAGTTCGAGTTGCGGGCCACCCCCCTCGTATCCCCGCCCCCAGAGCCAGGCATGATCCGAGGCCAAGACCGCGACCCGTCCCTCGTCGACACGGTCAAGGACCAGCAAAGGCCGGTCGCCAGGTCCGGACATCACCACTTGCGCACCGGGCAATGCCGTAACTTCAACCTGCCGGAACCAGCGCCCCCAGCCTTCTTTGGCGGCCAGCGCCTCAAGCCCTTCGGTGACGGGGTGGCGCTTGCCAAGGTCGGTGAGCGTCGGGCGGAAGCCTTCCTCGATTACTTGGGACGTCGGCTCGACTGGCAGGATTTCTGCCAAGGGCGACCGGTAAAGGCTGTCCACGGCACCGAATTCCGGACCTGCCGCCACCAGAACCGTTCCGCCATTGCGGACATAGCTGACCACGTTGTCGATATAGGACAGGGGCAAGATCCCCCGCATGCGGTACCTATCAAAGATGATCAGGTCAAATTCGTCGATCTTTTCGACAAACAGCTCGCGGGTTGGAAAGGCGATCAGGCTCAGTTCCTCAACCGGAATGCCGTCCTGCTTTTCCGGTGGCCGGAGGATGGTGAAATGCACAAGATCCACGGACGCATCGGATTTCAGCAGGTTGCGCCAGACCCTTTCACCCGCATGCGGCTCACCCGATACCAGCAGGACACGCAGGCGATCGCGAACCCCGTTGATCTGGACGACGGCGGAATTGTTGCGGTCGGTCAGTTCACCACCCGCTGTGGCCACGCTGAACTGCAGCACGTTCATGCCGCCATGCGGCAAGGTGACGGGCAGTTCAAGGTCGGCGCCGACCGGCACGCGATAGGTCTGTGGCGCATCGCTGTCGACGGTAATGGTCAGGTCCGCCTCCACCCCGATATCGGCGGGGACCGCGCCGTTATCCTCGATCTTGATCGTCAGCATGAATTCTTCGCCCAGGATCGCAAAGGCCGGGGCGTTCTTGATGACAAGCTTGCGATCCCAGTCGGATTTTGTCCCCGTCAACAGCAGATGCAGGGGGGCAGGCAAGACAGGGGCCAGCCCCATATCGTGTACGTGTCCATCCGAGATGACGATCATCCCGGCGATGCGCGCGCGCGGTTCTTCGGCGATCGCCTCAGCAAGGGCTGTCATCGCCAGCGTTCCGGTATTTTTGGGGCCATCCTTGACGTGGTGGATACGCAATTCCGTACCGGGAAGGGTTGCGACTTCACGCTCAACCGATGCCAGTGCCGCTGCCGTCTGCGCTGCGCGATCTCCCAGGGTCTGGCTGGAACTGTCGTCGACAACGACGATCACGATATCCCCCAACGGCGCGCGATCTTCGGTCTGCAGCGAAGGGTTGGCCAGTGCCGTAAGCACCACAGCAGAGGTCAGACCACGCAGCCACCAGCCCGACAACCCGCGCCAGAGGGCAAGCGCCATGAAGACCAGTGCTGCACCGACCAGTGCCAGAAGTAAGGGCCATGGGACCAAGGGATCAAAGATCAGGCTTTGGGTCACTGGCCCAGCCTTTCCAAAAGTGCGGGGACATGCACCTGATCGGATTTATAGTTGCCCGTCAGGACATGCATGATCAGGTTTATGCCGAACCGGTTTGCCATTTCCCGCTGGCGTTCTCCGGCGAAACCACGCCCGACAGGCAGCAACGGCACCCCCGTCGCGTCGGTTGCCCAGGCAGAGGCCCAGTCGTTGCCACCGATCACGATCGGCGTGACCCCGTCATTGAGGTTGCGAAACGGCATGCCCTCGGCCTGTTCGGCATCAGCAGGCGCCGCCTCGACCCATAGGGTTGATTGCATGTGCCGTCCGGGGAAGTCCTGCAAAAGGTAAAAGGACCGCGTCAACACATGGTCCTGGGGGATCGGTTCCAGCGCCGGGACATCCAGACCGGCCGCAAGCCGCTGCAAGGCCGACGCTTCGGGCGTAGTGCCGCCAAGGCCTGCAACATCACCGTCACGCGTGTCAAAGAGGATCATGCCCCCGGTCCGCAGGTAGGCGTTCAGCTTGGCATAGGCCGCCGCCGAAGGCACCGACTGACGGTCGCTGATCGGCCAGTACAGGAACGGAAAGAACGCCAGTTCATCCGTCTCGATATCCACCCCCATCGGTTCGGCTGGTTCCACCGATGTGCGTTCCCACAGCCGGTCGCCAAGCCCGCGCAAACCGGCCCGTGACACATCGTCAATCTGCGGGTCGCCCGTTTCGACATAGGCCAGAACCACCGCCGTGGTCGCCTCGATCGCAAAGGGATCGTCCGCGCCAGTTTCCTGGGCCATGCCGGTTTGCGGGAATCCAAAAAGGGTTGCCGCAAACAGGACCGACGCTACGCTGCGTCCGGCCCCGCGCAGTTTGCCCGATACCAACAGCGCCGCCAGCACATCCAGAAGCAACAGGCCCAGAGCGGCCGACAACAGCAGCCCTTTCAGGCTGCGTTCCGGGGGGGCCTCGATCCCTTCGATCACGGTGCCCGCGGGCCAGGACGCCATCGCCAGCACGGTCGTTGCATTGACCGCGTTCAGCGCAACGCGGCGGTCGGATCCAGCGTACAGGCCCGGAGGCAGGTCGGGGCCAGGCCCCTGGGCCATCGCGCGGGCCAGAACCTCGCCGTCGACGCCGGCAAGCCCTCCGGCGTCCTGGGCCTGGCCAAAGCCGTCGAGCACGTCTTCGGGCACCCAGACTTGCCCCAAAAGGTCGCCCCCCGCCGGCACCGCCGAGCGCGTCGACACAGCCAGCCGTTCCAGCATCTGCACGAACAGTCCCGACAGCGGCAGGTTCGACCATTGGGCGTTGGCGGTGACGTGGAACAAGACAACCTGCCCGTCACCGACGGCCTTGCGCGTGACCAGGGGCGTGCCGTCGGCAAGGGCGGCAATGGTCCGGCTGGCCAGATCCGGATCGGGTTGCGCCAGCACCTGTTCAGTCACCGTCACCTCATCGGGAACCACAAGCCCGAAAAACGGCGACAATTCGGGGAATGGCGCCAGGGACTTGGGTTCCCCCCAGCTCATCGCGCCGCCGACCGACCGCCCGCCTTCGCGCAGGCGCACTGGAAACAGCGGATCTTCGGATGACCGGGCAACATCGCTGGCAGCAAGTTGAGGTCCGGCGAACCGCAAGAGCAGTCCGCCCTTGTCGACCCAGTCGAGTACTGCGTCAGACTCCGACTGGGTCAGGCGGGCAACATCGGCCATGATGACCACGTCGGGATTGGCCAAAAGCTGGTCCGCCAGTCCGCCCTCGATCAGTTCGGCGACAGGGGCCAGAGCCTCGCGCAGGTAATGCGTCGGCGACAAAAGGCGCAGCCCTTCGCGATCATCGCGCGCAGCCACAATCGCTACCTTGCGCCGCTTCAGCCCGTCATCGGCCAGGCTGACTGCCCCGGCAGAGCGTTGGCCCGCTATCTCGAACCGCGTGATGCGGTTGCGCAATTCGGGCGGCAGTTGCAGGTCGGCCTTGGCTTCGGTTGCGCCACCGCCAAAGGACAGCGTGACACGCGCCAGCTCCCGGTCAATGCCTGCCGGGTCCGGTCCGCGTGCGGCGACCTCAATCGCCACGGCGGCACCGGCGGGCTGGCGGCTGGCGCGCAGGCCCACGACCCCATCGGCAAAGCTGGCGGGGTGCAGTGCCATTACCTGGCGATCGGATTGAAACACGACCAACTGCCCTTTTTGCTGCAACACCGCGACCAGCTCCGGGCGGCCTGGATGCGACAGGCCATCGGTCAGCCAGTAGGTATCGAACCGCCCAGCGGGCATGGCAGCCACCCAGCCGTTCATCGCGCTGGGAAGCCAACCCGAAGGTTGCATCGCGCCCAGCCGACCGGCCCAGGCTTCGGCCCCCTGAAAGACGACGGCCTCGGGCGCGTCCGTAAGGCGAGCCACGGCGACCGGTCGGCCATCACGCCCGGCCTCATCGACCAACAAGGCCGCCCTTTCTATTCGCTGCGACCAATCGGCAGCATCGGCCCAGCCGCCATCCACCAGGACCAATAGCGGTGCCGATCCCGGCGCGCGTTGCACGGGGTTCAGCACCGGCCCGGCAAAGGCCGCAATCGCCGCCGCAATCGCCGCCATACGCAAAAGCAAAAGCCACCACGGCGTTTTGTCCGTCTCTGTCTCGTCGTCGGTCAGACCCAACAGCAGCGCCACACCGGGAAAGCGCCGGCGGATCGGCGCGGGAGGTACCGCCCGCAGCAGGATCCACAGGATTGGAAGCGCCAGCAGCGCTGCCAAAAGCCAGGGCGTCGCAAATCCAATGGGGCCGATCATGAACATCAGCGGACCCCTTCGAGCGCGCGGTACGCCCAAAGCAGGGCCGGCAGGGCCGATGCACCTGTGTGATGCGTATGAAAATGCCCCCCAACTGCCCCGGCGAGCATTTTCAGCCGGTCTTTCCGCGCGGCCAGCCGCTCAAGATATTTTGCCCGCAGATCACCCGCGCGCAGGGTTTCGTGCCGCAGGGTGCCGCCCATCGATTCAAAGATCGTGCGCCCGTCAAAGGGAAACTCTTCTTCGGCTGGGTCAAGACACTGGATCAGGACCGCGCGTGCACCTTTGGCCGATGCCTCGGCCAGCGCCGCCTCGACCGGGGCTAGATCCCCCAGGAAATCTGACAGGAAAACGATGCGTCCATGCGTCGCCACGTTCCCAGTCAATGGCGCGCCATAATCCCCGGTCTCGATCTGGCTGGTCACGGCCAAAGCAAGGGACCAAAGATGCGCGCGACCGGATCTGGGTGTTTCGGAACCCGCCAGGCCCACCCTTTCGGCTGCGCGCAGCAGCAAGACCACAAGCGCCAGGGCAAGGACCTGTGCGCGTTCCGACTTGGGCGCGCGGGACTTGTCGCCGGAAAAAGACATCGACCGTGCCGGATCGACCCAAAGCGTCACTGACTGCGCCGCTTGCCATTCGCGTTCGCGCACAAACTGGGCATCCGACCGCGCGGACCGTCGCCAATCGATCAGGCGCAGGCTGTCGCCGGGATGCGCCGGGCGGTACTGCCAGAATTCGTCCCCAAGGCCGGCGCGTCTGCGCCCATGCTCGCCTAGCATTACCGCCGATGCCAGCCGTTCAGCCTCGGCCAATAGCGGCGGCAGCGCCTGGCCAAGCGTTTCTGCACGTTCTTTCAGGTCGGCAGCTGCGATCACGCGGCGGCCTCTTGTCCCAGCGTGCGGCCGACCACACGGTCGATGATGGCACCCAGGCTGTCGCCGCGCGCGCGGGCGGCAAAGGACAGCGACATCCGGTGGATCAGCACCGACCGCGCCAGATGTGCCACGTCGCTGACCGACGGGGCCAGACGCCCGTCCAGCAAGGCTTGCGCACGCTCCGTCAGCATCAAGGCCTGCGCCGCCCTTGGGCCAGGACCCCAGCTCAGCAGGTCGACAAGATCACGGCCCTCGGCCTCGCCAGGACGACAGGCGCGCACCAGGTCCAGGATCGCCTCGACCACCTTGTCGCCGACCGGCATCCGACGGATCACCGACTGCGCGGCCAGCAGCGACTCGGACGTAAAGACGCCGGTTGCCTCAGCCTCTGACGACCCTGTCGTTGCAATCAGGATGTCGCGTTCGGTCCCCCGGTCGGGATAGGGCACATCGACCTGCACCAGGAACCGGTCAAGCTGTGCCTCGGGCAAAGGATAGGTGCCCTCTTGTTCGATGGGGTTTTGCGTAGCCAGCACGTGAAAGGGACGGCCAAGGGGGCGGTGGATGCCCGCCACGGTCACTTCGCGTTCCTGCATGGCCTGCAGCAGGGCCGACTGCGTGCGCGGACTGGCGCGGTTGATTTCGTCGGCCATCAAAAGCTGACAGAAGACCGGGCCTTCGACAAAGCGGAAACTACGCTTCCCGTCCGGGGCCTGGTCCAGCACCTCGGATCCGATGATGTCGGCGGGCATCAGGTCGGGAGTGAACTGGATGCGGCTGGATTTCAGCCCCATCACGGTCGACAGCGTGTCCACCAGACGGGTCTTTCCCAACCCCGGCAGTCCCACCAGCAACGCATGTCCACCGCAGAGCATGGCCGCGAGGACGGTGTCCACGACCTTTTCCTGCCCGATGAACCGCCGGTGGATCGAGGCGCGCGCCTCGCCCAGCCTTGTGCCCAGCGCTTCGATCTCGGCGACAAGGGGGGCTGCTTCAACCATGACAATACTCTCCGACCATGTATAAGGTTTCTATTAGACCGAACTAATCCGCCGGGCACAAATGACAAAAAGCACCGATGCACAAATGATCGTGAAGCCGTCCGTTGACGGGCTCGCGGCATCGGCCCAGGCCGCCGGGCGCAAGGGGCCACCGCCTGTGCACCTGTGGAATCCGCCATACTGCGGCGACCTCGACATCCGCATCGCGCGAGATGGCACCTGGTTCTACCTGGGCACCCCGATCGGGCGCGCGCCGCTGGTGCGGCTTTTCTCGTCGATCCTGCGGCGCGAAGGCGACCGCTATTTCCTTGTAACGCCTGTGGAAAAAGTTGGCATCACAGTCGAGGACGCGCCACTTTTTGCAGTGGATTTCACGGTCGTCGATCCCGGTCCGGACCAGATCGTCACCTTTCACACCCGCACAGAAGACGATGCCGTCTGTAACGCCGCACATCCGCTGCGGGTCAACCGGGCGCCCGGAACCGGCGAACCATCCCCCTATATTCTGGTCCGCGCAGGGCTGGAGGCGCGGATTGACCGCAAAAGTTTCTATCGTCTTGTCGATCTTGGCTGCAACGAGCCCCTTGACGGCACCAACTGGTTCGGACTTCGGTCTTCTGGACACTTTTTTCCGATGATACCTGCCGAAGAATTGCCCTGAATGCCCCGTTTCGCCGCCAATCTGACCCTTCTGTTCAACGAAGTGCCGATGCTGGATCGTCCCGGCTGGGCCGCCCGTTGCGGTTTTGACGGGGTCGAGGTGCTGTTTCCCTATGACCATCCGGCGGCGGATTGGCAGCGCGCCTTGGGTGAGGTGCCGCTTGCGCTGATCAACACCCCGCCTGGCGACTGGGCATCGGGCGAGCGTGGCCATGCCGCCGTGCCGGATGAAATGCGCCGGTTTCGCGACGGTTTCCTGCGCGCCGTGGACTATGCGACCACCTTGGGAGCAGCGCGCATCCATGTCATGTCGGGGGTGGCGCGCGGCCCCGTTGCCGAACAGGTTTTTCTCGAAAACATGTCTTGGGCCGCGTCGCAGGCCCCAGACCATACGCTGACACTGGAGCCCCTGAACCCTGACGACATGCCAGGCTATTTCCTGAATGATTTCGACCTGGCGGCGCGGCTTATCGATGATCTTGGCATGGTCAATGTCGGACTGCAGTTCGACCTTTGGCATGCTGCGCGGCTGCATGGTGATCCGATAGCCGTCTGGAAGCGTCATCGGGGACGGATCAACCACATCCAGATCGCGGGCTTTCCGATGCGCGCCGAGCCGGGCGGGGGCGGGGTGGATCTGGCAGGATTGCTGAAAGACATCGACGCCTCGGGCTATGGCGGCTGGGTCGCGGCCGAATACCGTCCGGCGAAAAGCACAGCGCAGGGGCTGGGCTGGCTGACGGCGATGAAGTCGCGCGGCACGATGATCGGCAGCTAGCCGCGATTGCCGCCTTGAAGCTACCCGACCCGAACGGCTAGACTGATCCACGCCCCCTTTTGCTCAAGGACCCTGCCCCATGCCCCTGAATGCGCCCGAAACCCAGACCGTCACCAGCTGGAAAGTGGCCTGCGATGGCGGCGACGGTGCTTTGGGCCATCCCCGCGTCTGGCTGACGATCCCGGCCGACAAGGGCTGGGTCGAATGCGGCTATTGCGACAAACGCTATGTGATCGACCGCGACCATGCGAGTGATGATCACTAAGTGCCCAGTCGCGCGTTACGCCGCGTCATCGACTTCGACTAACTCAAAAGCATGTCCTCTGGTGTGCACGACATGCGTTGTCTCTCTTCGGGCGCCACGTCTTGGAAATAGCGCTCCAGGTTGTTTCCCGCCCAAAACCGCGCCTCTTCTCCGTTGGAAAACTTCCCAGAGCCAACGGCAGTCCCGCTTTCTGGCTCGAACCAAGTGAAGGTCGATGTCCCGCTGCGCCCGTCAGAACAGGTGAATTCAGCCAGGCCCAACCCCATCAATCCGCGAACCCACATCCCTTCGCAGACGACCCTCGCCGCACTTTCCGCCCGAAAGGGCCCACGCTCCCGACCAAAAGTTGCCCCCCGAAAGATCTCTCCGGTCGCTTCGACACAAGCGACCATCGGCGAGCAATCCATTGTAAGCGGATCGCAGACCGCTGGCGTCTCGGCGATGGCGGGAATCGCCGAAAGCAGGGCTGCGGCAACAAGGGGAAGCACTGGCAACGCGACGTGGAACATGGCAAAACTCCTTAACTTAGGTGGAGTGTAGAATGACGACGACTTTCGGCAAAGGCCACCACCTTCACCTGATCGACGGATCGGCCTATATCTTCCGCGCCTACCACGCGCTGCCGCCGCTCACCCGCAAGTCGGACGGCCTGCCGGTTGGTGCTGTTGCCGGTTTCTGCAACATCCTGTGGAACGAGATTTCCAAGGATCGCGGCAAGGATGCGGCCACCCATATCGCGGTGATTTTCGACCACTCTTCGTTGACCTTCCGCAACACGATCTATCCGGCCTATAAGGCCAATCGACCCGACTTGCCCGAAGACCTGCGCCCGCAGTTCCCCCTGACACGGGCTGCCACCCGAGCTTTCAACGTCGCGTGCCTCGAAACCGAAGGGTTTGAGGCCGACGATATCATCGCCACTTTGGCAGGTATGGCCACCAAGGCTGGCGGCACATGTACGATCATCTCGTCCGACAAAGACCTGA
>JANPBI010000004.1:0-5964 GCA_031430315.1 Rhodobacterales bacterium
CGCCACTGAAATTCCTCGTCGGAACTCTAGCAGATCGTTTTCTTCTGACAACACCCCCGCGCCGGCTTTGGCTGGCAGCCAAAGCTGGATTTGGGTCACCGGTCGCAGACTTTATCTTGACCATCGTGCAGGAAGGCGAGCCATTGACCTGGCGCTATCAGGACCCGATCATGATGCCTTAAGCGCGGCAACATCGGGACATAGCGGTGCGGATAGGGCTGATTATCAATCCGGTGGCTGGTCTTGGAGGATCGGTTGGCCTGAAGGGGACCGATGGCCCCGACACGGTCATGCGGGCCCGTAGTCTCGGCGCGGTGCGTCAGGCAGGGCAGCGGGCCGCCCGCGCACTCGCGATTTTGGCGCGGGCGCATCCGGGCATGGCGATTGTGGCGGGTCCGGGCGAGTTGGGGGCCGCATGGGCCATGGGTCTGGCAGTGACCGCGCTGGACATCGGCGCGCCAACTGGCACGGCGCGGGATACGAAGGCTGTCGTGGCGGCGATGGAGTCTGTTGACCTTGTGGTATTTGCCGGGGGCGACGGCACGGCACGGGATGTCGCCGGTTGCCTTCCGCCGGGCGCGGGCATGTTGGGCATCCCTTGCGGCGTCAAGATGCACTCGGGCGTGTTTGCGGTGTCGCCGGAACTGGCAGGGCACTTGTTGGCCGATTTGGTGGACAAGCCGGACCGAGTACACTGGACGACCGATGCCGAAGTGATGGACATCGACGAGGCCGCACTTCGCGCGGGCCACATCGCGCCGCGCCTATATGCCCATGCCCGCGTGCCGATGGCGCGCGGGCTGATGCAGGCGGCCAAGGCGGGGCCGCGCCGCGACAGCGCGGCCGCATTGGCGGCGGCGGGGGCCGAGGTGGCGGCGTCCATGGCCCCCGGCATGCTGCACGTCATTGGCCCCGGCACCAGCGCAGGTGCGGTCACGCGCGCGATGAGATTGCAGCCCAGCCTGTTGGGGGTCGATGCCGTGCTGGACGGGAAGCGGGTGGCGCAAGATGCCACTGCGGCCGAATTGTCGGGCTGGGCCGCCGACCGGCCGGTCAGGCTGATCCTTGGCGTCACCGGGCAACAAGGCTTCTTGTTGGGGCGCGGGAACCAGCAGATCGGCCCTGACCTGATCCGCCGCGCCAGCCGCGAAGGGCTGATCGTGCTGGCATCCGAGGACAAGCTCGCGGCGCTGGCCTCCCCCCGCCTGCATGTCGATACCGGCGATCCGGCCTTGGACTGCGAACTGGCGGGATTTGTCCGGGTGCAGACCGGGGCGGCAAGATTCACCATGATGCGCATTGGAACGAGTTGAATAGTGCTGTGCGTTGTGCGAACTTTTGTGCAGAATTGACGAATTCTTGCTGACAAGGGGAAGATGACCATGACATCCGCAACCCGTGCCCATCCGTGGATGGCGAATTCTGCCCCCGGCGTGCTGGAGGGGATGCTGACCGAAATCGGGGTCGGTTCGGTGGCCGAGGTCTTTGCCCAGATCCCCGCCGACCATTACCGCAAGAAGCCGCTGAACCTGCCGCCTGCGTTGAACTCGGAACTGGAGTTGAAGCGCGATCTGGTGACCAAGCTGCGCCGCAACCAAAGCTGCGAAGACAACCTCAGTTTCCTTGGCGCGGGCGTCTGGCAGCATCATGTGCCCGCCGTGGTGGACGAAATCGTGGGCCGCACCGAATTTGCCACCAACGTATGGGGGTCGTACCAGTCCGACCATGGCCGCAATCAGGCGTGGTTTGAGTTCAACAGCCAATTGGGCGCCTTGCTGAACCTCGATGTGGTGCAACTTCCGGTCTATTCCTGGGGTTGTGCGATTGGCCATGCGATCCGGATGGCCGCCCGCATGACCGGGCGTAAACGTGTGCTGGTCCCGGCCTTCAGCGACCCAGAACGACTTTCGGTCATCCGCACCTATTGCCAGCCTGCCGACATGACCAGCCACATTTCGGTCGATCTGGTCGCCGCCGATCCCGCCACGGGTCGGATCAACCTGGCCGACCTGCGGGCAAAACTCGGGTCGGACGTAGCGGCGGTGTATTTCGAGAATCCTGCCTATCTGGGCACGCTGGAAACCGGGGCCGCCGAGATTGCCGCCACAGCGCGGGCTGCGGGGGCGGAAACGATTGTCGGTGTCGATCCGATCAGCTTGGGCGTGGTGATGGCGCCAGGGGACTATGGTGCCGATATTGTGGTCGGCCCAACCCAGCCTCTGGGCGTACACATGCACTGCGGTGGCGGGGTGGGTGGGTATATCGCCTCGCGCGACGAGGAACGCTATGTCCGGCAATTCAACGGGTTTCTGGTGTCGATCGCCGAGACGCTGGAGCCGGGGCAATTCGGTTTCGGCCTCGCCTGTGCGCACCAGAATTCGTACGGGATGCGCGAAAACGGCAAGGACTGGACCGGCAATTCGACCTATCTGTGGGCCATCGCGGGGGCGGTCTACATGAGCCTGCTGGGGCCGGATGGGTTCCGCGAAGTCGGCAATCTGATCGTCAGCCGCGCGCGATACGCCGCAAAACTGCTGGCGGAGGTGCCGGGGGTGCGGGTGCCCTTTTCCCAGACGTTCAAGGAATTCGTGGTGAACTTCGACGGCACGGGCAAGACCGTGGCCCAGATCAACGACGCCTTGCGCGCGCGGGGCATCTTCGGCGGCAAGGACATCTCGGACGAGGGGTTGGGCTTGGGTCAGGCGGCGCTTTACTGTGTCACCGAAATCCATACCGCCGCCGATATCCGCCGCCTTGCCGACGCCCTGAAGGAGGTGTGCAAATGACTCGACTGCCGCAGTTTCATGCCGCGAAATGGGATGAACCCGTGGTGATGGAGATGGGCCGCCCCGGTGCGCGCGGCCAGTTGTTTCCCGCGCCCGAGCCCGAAGTGGCCGCCGCTGCAGGCACCGCCCCTATCCCCGCAGGCCTTGCCCGCAAGGACCGCCCCGCCCTCCCTGAAATCACCGAATTCGAGGCGCAGCGGCATTACCTGCACCTCAGCCAGATGACGCTTGGCATGATGGGGGTCAGTCTGTTCGGCACCTGCACGATGAAGTACAACTCCAAGACCGCCGAGGCCGCCACCCTGCGCCCCGAAATGGCCGAGGTGCACCCCTATCAGCACCCCGACACCCTGCAGGGTGTCTTGCAGATCATCCACGAATTCGACGGCATCCTGCGCGATCTCTCGGGCATGGATAAGTTCATCTTTCAGGCCGGTGGCGGGGCCGATGCGGCCTATACGATGACCGCCGTTGCTCGCGCCTACTGGGCCGATCGCGGCTTGCTCGGGCAGCGCAGCGAGATGGTTACCTCGGTCCAGTCCCACCCCTGCAACCCGGCAACGGCGGCCGCTGCAGGCTTTACCGTCGTCAACCTGCCGCTCGAGGAGAACGGCTATCCTTCGCTGGAGGCGCTCAAGGCCGCGGTGGGGCCGAAAACCGCGCTGGTGATGCTGAACAACCCCGACGACATGGGCATCTACAATCCCGAGATCAAAGAATGGGTCCGGGTTGCCAAAGAGGCGGGCGCGTTGTGCTTTTACGATCATGCGAACTTCAACGGGGTGATGGGCAAGCTTTGCGCGCGCGAACTGGGGTTTGATGCCTGCATGTTCATGCTGCACAAGACCTTTGGCGCGCCCAAGGCGGGTGGCGGGCCTGCGGTTGGGGCCTATGGCTGTTCCGATGACCTCGCCCCCTATCTGCCGGTGCCGGTGGTGACGCGGAAGGGTGACAAATACGCGCTGGACCATGACCGCCCGAAATCGGCGGGCAAGATCCGCGAATACTGGGGGAACGTGCCGCAGGTGGTAAAGGCATACGCCTGGGCGCGGGCGATGGGGACCGACGGGATCAACTTGGCCTCGGACATATCGGTTGTCGCGAACAACTACATGGACTTTAAGCTTGGCCAGATCCCTGGCCTTGAAATCTCACACCCCCAAATCGGTGTGCGGCGGATGGAGATGACGCGCTGGTCGCTGGCCCCGCTGACGGCGGAAACCGGGATCGGCACGGTAGATTTCGCCAACCGTATGGCCGATTACGGGATCGATCCCTGGTGGATGAGCCATGAGCCGTGGATCGTGGCCGAACCCTTTACCCCCGAGGCAGGCGAGTTGTGGTCCAAAGAGGATATTGACCATTGGATCGCCGTGGTGGCACAGATCGCCAAGGAAGCGCGCGAGACGCCGGACCTGGTGAAATCCGCGCCGCACAACCAGCCGATTGCGCAAGTCAAGGGTGCCGCATTCGAGGATCCGGTGCTTTGGGCGATGACCTGGCGCGCTTGGCTGCGAAAACGCGCGGGCCCCGTGGCGGAACGTGGGGCGGCCTGATGTGATGGCGAGGTCAGTCCAGCAGCACCGAGATGCCTTGCAGCGACAATCGCGGCGGCTGGCCCAGCACCAGATCGGCCACAATGCGCGCGGTCATTGGCCCGGCGGAAAACCCCATCCAGGGGAAAAGGCACATATAGAACCCGGGCGCACCCGGAGCCTCTCCGATGATCGGCCGCCAGTCGGGGGTGCCGTTGACCATTGCCGTCCAGCTTCGTACCGCGCGGGCCTGTCCCAGCGCCGGGATGATGCTGACCGCACGCACCATGTTGGCGGTCAGGTTGGCGGGGTCGGTGACCATGGTACCATCGGCCCGGGTCCGCGCCATCCATCCGCCACCGATCAGGCAGGTGCCGTTGGGTGCCTGTTTGGCAGTGAACTTGCCCGAGGCGGCATAGACCAGATGCGGGATCAGCGGCGCCACAGGTTCAGTGATGGTGGCCTGCAAGGGCACGCCTTCCAGACCGATGGTCACCCCAACCATTTCCGCCACCTTTGCCGCTGCGGCACCGGCGGCATTCACCACTCGTCCTGCCGTGACGGGGCCGCGCGTGGTCTGCACGACAAAGCGGCTGCCCTGCCGTTCGATCCCCGTGACCCGCGTGTGGGTCTGCACCCTTGCCCCCGCCCGCATCGCGGCGGCGGCGAAGGCGGGCGTCGCGCGCAGTGGGTTGGCCTTGCCTTCGACCGGGCAAAATCCGCCGCCGATGGCATCATCCGTCAGATAGGGGGCCAGATCGCGCAAAGAAGCCTGGTCCAGCATCTCCATCGGCACGCCGAAACCGCGTTCAATCTCGGCCTTGGCGGCAATGGACCGCATATGCTCGGGCGTTGTCGCCACCACGAGGCCACCCGATTGCTTCACTTCCAGATCGACGCCCAGTTCCGCGCTCAGGCCCTTCCACATGTCCAGCGACGCCTGCATCAGCCGCAGTGTGGGGCCAAATGCGTGCGCCCATCCCGGGCCCATGGACACGAATTCGGGGTGCTGCACCTGCAGGTGCAGCGAGCCCGAATTGGCACCCGAAGCCTGCGTGTTCAGATCATGCGCCTCGACCAGCAGGACGTCCGCGCCATCCCGCGCCAGATAGTAGGCCACCGCGACCCCCGCGATGCCACCGCCGATCACCAGAACATCCGTTTTCATCACCATCTCACCGCTTTGCCGGGCCATGCCCCGCAACAGGAAAGGACGACGCCATGACCTTCTCGGGCAGCTATACCGTCACCGTCACCCCGTTCACCGAAGGGGGCAAGTCCATCGATTATGCCGCATGGGGCCAGTTTCTTGAGTGGCAATTGGCCAGCGGCGTGCCGGGCATCATCATACTGGGCACCACGGGCGAGTTCCTGACAATCAGCGACGACGAACGCGGCGCCTTTGTCGAGGCAACGGTCAAGCATATCGCGGGCCGGATTCCGGTGTTGGTGGGTGCGATGAACGCCTACACCCCCAACGCCGTGCGCAACGCAAAGCAGGCGCAAGATCTGGGCGCTGACGGGCTGATGATCATTCCGCCCTATTATTACACCCCTACGGAAGACGAGATCTTCAACTATTACAAGGCTATCTGCGAGGGCTGCGATCTGCCGATCATGCTGTACAACAACCCCTACACGTC
>JANPBI010000005.1:0-24432 GCA_031430315.1 Rhodobacterales bacterium
CCTCACCCCACCTGCCGCGCGTAATCCTCCGCGTCATACCAACCGCGCGACGCGGCGACTTTGCCGTCCGCGTCCATGTCCCACTCCTCCCACCCCACGATCCGCAGGGGGTTCTTCGTCCCCGAATGGTGCCCCGTAAACGTCCAAAGATAGACCACATGCGCCCCTGCCACCCGCACCCCATCGCAGGTCAGCGTGAGGTCCGGCACATCGGCATAAAACCCCGACGCCATCGCCGCGATCCCCGCGCGACTTACCCAAGGGGTTCCGCTGTTGATCACGATTCGCCCCGTGACGGCGTAATGGCCCGCAACGGCCTGCGGATCGCCGCTGTTCCAGGCGGCGGTATAGGCGGTGGCAATGGAGGTTGCGGTGGCAAGGTCAATCGGCATGGGAAAGTCCTTTCGGGTGCAATGCTGTCTTGGTGCAAGCAGGCCCAAACTGGCATGGAAATGCGCGCCTGCATACAGATCGGCGACTTCACTGGGTCAAGTCGTTAACAAAGCCTTAATCTGGCCACCCTAACACTCTGAATCACCAAGACAAAAGATCTGTCCCGACTCGGGACACACCAACTCGGCACCTCTCCGCGAAGTGAACCCTTGGGGGATGCAGCCCCCTGTCCGATCCCCTATATCACCCCTATGAACCTTAGAACCGCCCTCCTGGCCCCGCTCGCCCTCATCGCCCTTGCCTTGCCTGCGATGGCCGACAAGATCCCGTTGAAGGACCTGTCCGCCTATCTGAACAGCATCACCACGGCGGAGTCCGATTTCAGTCAGATCAACGCCGACGACTCCATCTCCACCGGCAAGATCTATATCAAGCGTCCGGGCCGGGTCCGGTTCGAGTATGCCCCACCGGATCAAAGTCTGGTGCTGGCCTCAGGCGGGCAGGTCGCGATCTTTGACGCGAAGTCGAACCAGCCGCCGGAACAATACCCGCTGAAGCGCACGCCGCTGAACCTGATCCTGGCCGAGAACGTCAATCTGACCCGCGCCAAGATGGTGATGGATCATACCGCAGACGGGACCTCGACCCGCGTTCTGGCACAGGATCCCGCCAACCCGGAATACGGCACGATCGAGCTTGTCTTTACGGACAACCCCGTTGCCCTGCGCCAATGGGTCATCACCGATGACCTTGGCCAGCAGACAACAGTGATCCTCGGCGAGATGCAGGTGGGCGGCAACTTGAAGCCATCCCTTTTCGATGTCACCGCCGAAACGGCCCGCCGCAAGAACTGAACCGCACTAGCGGCAGGACAAAAGCTGCTGTTCATACATGGCAGCACGGTTGCCAACTTCGGCGGCAACTTCCATCAACCACGGTTTGTCGCGGTAAGATTCATTGGCATAGCCGGTGCGACCTTCGTGGTAGGCAAGATACTGCGACGAGGCATCGGTCTTGGAAATCCCAAGCCCCTTTTCGCTTTGCGACATATACCAGCCCATGAAATCCGTTGCGTCCTCAATCCGGTCGCGACGGGCACCGCGGTTGACCTCGTCCTGGTACTCTCCCCAGGTGCCATCCAGCGCCTGGCTGTAGCCATAGGCAGAACTTTGTCGGCCCATCGGGATCACGCCCAGCGCCCAGCGATAGGGGGTGCGCGCGTTGCCGACAAACCGGGATTCCTGGTGGATTGTCGCCATCAGGACATGCACAGGCACACCCCAATTCCGCTCTGTCGCCTCCATGGCGCGCAGATAGGCGGGTCGTTCCTGCGCAATGGCACAGGCGTTGTCGAGATCGCGTGGCGCCGAAAAATTGCCGCCCCCGCATGAGGCAAGCATCATCAACAACGCCGACGCGCGGAGAAACCTGCTCATTTGCCCCTCGCACGTTTTTTCTTTGCGGCGACGATACGGCAAAATGCAACCGGAGGGAATGGGGTCGCGGTCACATTGGCAAGAGCCGAAAGTCCACGGCTTTCCATTGCGGCATCAGAGGCGTCACGCCGTGTCTGGTCTGTTCCTGGCGCAACTTTGAATTGCATTTTTTGCAGGACGGCCACCCGACTGTAAGAATCAGGTCCACAGACTGTTTCCCCAAAGCTCTGCCTCTCAGATGGACAAGCCCAGCATCAAGGGATTATCAACAAAGGATAGGGGAAGGCATATGCTGAAGACGCAGGCCAAATATCATCTGGGACAAGTGCTGCGGCACAAGAAGCATCCGTTCCGCGGCGTCGTCTTTGACGTTGACGCCATGTTTTCCAACACCGATGCTTGGTATGAGGCGATCCCCGAAGACAGCCGTCCGTCGAAGAACCAGCCATTTTATCACCTTCTGGCCGAGAATGACCAAAGCTTCTACGTGGCCTATGTCTCGGAACAGAACTTGATCCCCGACGAAACTGGACAACCCGTGGATCACCCTGACCTGGGCGATCTGTTCGGTGATTTCGAAGACGGGCGCTATCCGCTTCATTTCCAGTTGAACTGATCAAGGACGCTTCGCCGGTTACGCGATGCTAACTTCTGCCATCTACCCTGACCTCTGTCGCGCCATGGAGGATCGCTATGAACTTGTCCGCACAGCCCGGGCCAAATGCCCTTGTCATTCACGTCAACGAGGACCGGATCGACGCTGCAGGTGCCATCCAGTTCAAGGAACGGATGCGCGAACTGGTCGCAGGGTCCGAACCGCGCGTCCTGCTGGATTTGTCACAGGTCGCCTTCCTGGATTCCAGCGGACTTGGCGCAGTGGTGGCAGTCCTGAAGATGATGGGTCCTGACCGCAAGCTGGAACTCGCCGGTCTGACCCACACTGTCGAAAAGGTGTTCCGGCTGACCCGGATGGATACCATCTTCTGCATCCACCACAACCTGCCAGAGGGACTGTCGCGTGCAAGCTGAGTCCCCCGATTTCCCGGGTAGGGTCAAGACCGAAGACACCGGGCAGGATGCGGCGCGGATCGTCATCGCTTCTGATCCAATGGCCGTGCGCCAGGGATTGGCCGCACTGTTTGAATCCTTGCTGCTACGCCGGCTGGATGACGCAAACCGGGGCAAGGCCGAGATTGTCCTGGCCGAAGCGCTGAACAACATTGTTGAACACGCCTATGCCGATGGTTCTGGCGAAATAGAATTGACGATCCGGTTGAACAGTCGCGGGCTGAATTGCCGGATCGTCGATCAAGGTGCGCCGATGCCCAAAGGGGCGCTGCCCCGTGGGCAACTGGCACCAGCAGACGATCTGCCCGAAGGGGGCTTTGGCTGGTATTTGATTCGCACCTTGTCGGAAGACCTGAGCTATTCGAGAATCGAAGGCCAGAACCAGCTGACATTTCGCCTGACTACGGAACAATCCCCGGCTTGAGTTTTCATTGTGTCCGGCAAGTCAATTCTGTCGCTGAAACGCCCTGTTTTGCCCCTATTCCAGCCCATCCAGACCGCCATACAGATCGTGTAGCTGCATAAAGCTTCACCTCGGCGCTGTGATCTAAGCCCCCACCCAGTCGCGGCGCCGAGGTTCTACTTTTCCCAAAACATCGTCACCCTAACCGCGGGCCCTTGGCGTCGCTGGTGATGCAGCCTAGCTCTTGATTTGGCAAGTGCGGGGCATAGGGCGCGGAATGCAAGATTTTCAACGACCTGGCCGGTCGGCAATCTATGCCAACAACGGCCTTTGCGCGACATCGCACCCGCTGGCGGCCAAAACCGCGATCTCTATCCTCGAGGCGGGCGGCAATGCTGTCGATGCGGCCATTGCTGGGGCAATCCTGCTTGGTATCTGCGAACCGCAGATGACGGGACTGGGCGGCGACTGCTTTGCCTTGGTGAAGCCCCCGGGTCGCAACGATGTAATTGCATTGAACGGGTCCGGCCGTGCGCCCCTGAGCTTGACGGCACAGGCCGTCCGAGACCAGGGATACGCAAACATTCCACCCCGAAGCATCGAATCCGTGACCCTTCCGGGAGCGGTGGACGCGTTTTGCCGATTGTCCCACGACTGGGGACGTCTGGGCCTTGCCGAAACGCTAGCTCCCTCAATTCGCTACGCAGACGAAGGTGTCCCGGTGGCACCGCGTGTCGCCAGCGACTGGCGGACCGCCGAGCCGGCGCTGCAGGGGGCCGCAAGACGCCATTTCCTGATCGATGGCCGGGCACCGCAAGTGGGCCAGCTGTTTCGCGCGCCCGGTCAGGCAGAAGTTCTGCGCCGCATCGCCCGTGAAGGTCGCGCCGGTTTCTACGAGGGGGAGGTGGCCGACGACCTGCTGGCCTCACTTCGTGCGTTGGGCGGGTCGCATAGCCAGGCCGACATGGATGCCACACAGTGCAACTATACCTCACCAGTATCGGGACATTATCGCGGCTTTGAATTGCTCGAGCATCCGCCCAACGGACAGGGGGCAACTGCGATCCTTTTGGGCAATATCCTGGCGCAGTTTGATCTGTCGCGGCTGGATCCGATGGGGGCCGAACGCGCGCACCTGGAGGCCGAGGCCGCAGCCCTTGCCTATGATGCGCGTGACAGGTTCCTGGCCGACCCGGATCATGTGACGCGCCTGGATCACCTTTTGGACCCCGCGACCGGCGCTCGTTTGGCGGCGCTGATCGATCCGAACAGGGCCGGAACCCCCGTCATCGCGCGGTCCGAGGCTGTGCACCGCGACACTGTCTACATTACCGTCGTGGATCGCGACCGCATGGCTGTGTCCTTGATCTACTCGGTCTACTGGTCCTTTGGCGCGGGGCTTGCCTCGGAACGGTTCGGAATCAATTTCCAGAACCGAGGGGCAGGCTTCACTTTGACGCTAGGACACCCGAACGAGGCGGGCGGCGGCAAGCGCCCCATGCACACGATCATCCCCGCGATGTTGCGAAAAGAGGGGCGCGTGATCATGCCTTTCGGGGTCATGGGCGGAGCATATCAACCAACCGGGCACATCCGCATACTGTCAAACATCCTGGACTACGGCATGGATTTGCAATCAGCGCTGGATGCGCCACGCAGTTTCATGGGGGATGGCGGCGGGATGCAGCTCGAGCACGGCTACGCGCCCGAAGTCCGTGCTGCCCTCGCGGAAATGGGCCATGTTGTCGGTATTCCGGACATCCCCCTGGGCGGGGCGCAGGCGATCTGGATGGACGACAGCGGAACCTTGGTCGGTGCATCCGACCCGCGCAAGGACGGTTGCGCCATCGGCTATTGATCTGCAGCGGACCTGCCTGCCCAAAGGCCGGTCGCAAGGCACGCCGTCAAGAGATAGCCGCCGGTCGGGGCTTCCCAGTCCAGCATCTCGCCACAGGCGTAGAATCCGGGCAGCGACTTCAGTTCCAGCGTCGGGTGCAGACTGTCAGCGGTCACGCCACCGGCAGTCGAAATCGCCTCGTCCATGGGGCGCGGACCGCTCAAAGGAATGGGCAAAGCCTTGATCAGCGTCGTCATATCCCCGGCACGTCCGAATTCCTGCATCAGGGTGATGGCTCCAGGTGACAGGCCAAGTTTGCGCAAATGGTTGCTCCGGCTGTCCGTGGGCCGCAAGGCCGCGACTTTTCGTTGCAAGGCGTCAAGTGTCACATCCGGCAGCAGGTCCAGTCGCAGGGTCGCACCGTCGCGCAGACGCTGTGACACGGCATAGATCCCGCCCCCCTCGATGCCATGCTGTGACAGGACGAACTCTCCTCGTTCGATCCGATCCCCGGCATGCAGGGCGACACCCTTGACGGGTTGGCCGAAATGGCGGGCCATATGCGGCGACCAATTGACAAAGAAGCCCATATTTGACGGGCGAAACGGCGCGATGCCGACGCCTTTTTCGGCCAGCCATGGCGCCCAGGCCCCGTCAGATCCCAATCGCGCCCAGCTGGCCCCGCCCAGGGCCAGGATGGTCCGCGACGGATGCAGGATGCGCTGACCGTCCGGTGTCTCAAACCTGACCCCATCCCCTGCAAACCCCGTCCAGCGCCAACGCGTTCGAAACGTAACGCCCAACCCCGATAGCCGCGCCAACCACGCACGCAGCAGAGGCGATGCCTTCATCACGACGGGAAAGATCCGGCCAGAGCTGCCAACAAAAACCTCTTGCCCCAGCGAACGACACCATGCCTGCACCTCAGCCGGACCAAAGGCCAGCAAGATGGGGTCAAGCCACGGCGCGGCAAATGCAGCAGAAAACGGCTTGCTCGGCTGATCTTTGGTGATGTTCAGTCCGGATTTCCCTGCCATCAGGAATTTGCGGCCGACCGAAGCTTTCGCCTCACAAACCACCACCCGTCGACCGGCCATTGCCAGAGCCTCGGCCGCCATCAGACCAGCCGGGCCACCGCCGATCACCAGAACCTCATCCATCGGCCAGCGTCCCTTTTGGCAAGATCCAAAGCGCGGGTCTGGGCAAATGGACCTGGACCGCGCAACCGGGTTCAAGCCCGACGGCCCGGTCGGGCGGAACCAGTGCTTCGAGCTCGACCGGCCCTACAGCCAGCCGAAGCAGGGTCTGGGTCCCCATGAACTGGCGGCTCCGCAGGGTGGCCGCCAGCGTGTTTTCGGCATCTTGTCCAAGCTGCACGGCCTCGGGGCGGATAGTCAGGATACCGGGGCCATCGGAAAACGAAGCCCCAAGGTCCAGCACGCCCAGCGAAGACACGAACCGGCCCGCCTGGACAGTCCCTTCGACAAAGGTCCTTGCCCCGAAAAAGCGCGCGGCGGCAATACTGGCCGGGCGCTGGAACACGACATCCGGCAGATCATGCTGCACCAGCCGCCCCGCCATCATCAGCGCTACACTGTCTGCCATGATCATGGCTTCTTGCTGGTCATGGGTCACCAGCAGGGTCGTCACCGCTGTCTCACGTTGCAGGGCAATGATCAGATCGCGCATTTCGGACCGAAGATAGGCATCAAGGCTCGACAGCGGTTCGTCCAGCAAAAGGACTTTGGGTTGCACGATCAACGCCCGCACAAGGGCGACCCGCTGCTGCTGGCCGCCTGAAAGGCTGGCGGCGCGACGGGGGCCGAAATCCGCCATCTGGACCTTGTCCAACATGTCCCGAACCGCCCGGTCAATCTGCTGACGCGCGACGCCCCGCATCCGCAAGCCAAAACCGACATTCCCAGCCACGGTCAGATGCGGGAAAAGAAGATGATCCTGAAACACCATAACCGCACCACGCTGTTCCGGCTGCAAGGAAAGGATCGACCCTGCGTCGAACTGAATGTCCCCCCTATCGGGTACGATCGTCCCCGCGATCAGCTTCAACAGTGTGCTTTTGCCACTGCCCGATGGTCCAAGAATGGCCGTCATAGAGCCGCTTTTGACGGACAATGTCAGATCTTCCAAAGCGGCGACGGCTCGCCCCGGATAGGTCAGGCCCAAACGGAACAGATCGACCTGCGTCATGCGCGGCCTGCATGCGCTATGGCCGCCGAACGGCCCGAGACATGGCGCACGGTGGCAAGCACGGCAAGTATTCCTGGCAAGATGTAGATAATGGCAATCGCCCCTGTCAGATCATTTCGTCCTGCGGTTGCAAATCCATAAAGCAAAAGAGGCAAGGTCGTCACCCGGCCTCCACCGATCATCAACGTCAGAACGAACTGGCTCCAGGAAATCAGGAAGGTGAAAAGACTGCCGACCAGAATGCCGGGCAGGATCGCCGGCAGTGTCACATGCCACAGGGTCTGCAGGGCAGTGGCGCCCAGACTGCGGGCCTGCTGTTCGTGCGCCGGGTCATAGCGTGCAAAAACACCCGCCATGACAAGGATCATGTAGGGCAGCGTCGGCACAAGATGGACCAGAACCACGCCTGCCACGGAATTGGTGAGACCCAGCCGCAGAAAGACGCCGTGCAGGCCCAGCGCGATCACGTTCCCGGGCAGAATCAGAGGCGCCAGGACCGCCGCCTCGACCATAGTCTTGCCCCGGAACCGATATAGCCCAAGTACCCGACCGGCGGGCAAGCCGATGATCAGGGCAAGGGCCGTCACCATGGCTGATATGACAATGCTGATCCAAAGACTGCCCAGCACCCCCGACGAATCCGACAGCGCAAAACGCCAGGCATCCAGCGTCAGCGTCCTTGGCACGACATCCGGGAAACGCCAGCCACGCGCAAATGACCAGATCCCCAATGGCACCAGGGCGGCAACCGACCATAGGATCAAAAGACCCCTCGCGGCATTGCGAAACCAACGCCCCCAACCTTTCATTTCCACGACACCTCGCGACGCACGGACCAAAGATACAGACCCACCAGAATGGCGCTGACCGCCGCAATGACGACTGCCATGGCCATTGCTTTGGGCCGGGCGGCCAGATCGACATCGGTAAACTTGCGATACGTAAGGACTGGCAAGGTTGCACGGGCATTCGGCCCCAGGATCGCGGGGATCTCATCGGCCCCAAAGGTAAAGGCAAAGACCATGACCGACGCCGAAAGCACCCCCGGCAGGATCAGCGGCAACAGCACATGGCGAAAGGTCTGCCACCGCGTGGCCCCCAAACTGCGTGCTGCAGCCTCGTAGTTTGCCCCCAAACCCTGCATCTGGGCCAACACGATCAGCCCGATGAACGGTACTTCTTTCCAGACATACTGCAAGATGATGCCTATTCCGTAGCGGTCATAGACCAGCGCAGGAAAGTCCGAAGGCTGGTCAATCATGCCAAATTCATGGGCGATGCGAGCCAGCAAACCGGACTGAGAAAAAAGATAAAGAACTCCGATTGCCCCAATCAGATGCGGCACTGTCAGGCCCAACTGGAACAGAAAGCTGACTATCTGCCTGCCGGCAAAGCTTTGTCGCAGCAGGAGTGCAGACGCAATCGCCAGCACGGTTGCAAGAGCTGTCGATGTGACGGCGATGTGCAGACTGAAGACCAGCGACCGGTAAAATGCCGGCGTCGTGAAGGTCGCGACGTAGGCGTCAAAACTGGGATCTGTCAGGCTGATGACAGGCATGTAGTTAAGAGACCGCAACAGAACGATGCCGAGTCCGGCAAAAAACAGCCCGCCAATGAAGATCATCGCCGGGCCGAGCATAAGCGCGATCTTCAGCCTGTCGGACATCGGTCTTTGCGCCATGGTGCGGGTCTGCCTATGCACGTTGGACAAACAGATCGGGACAGTCCCGCAGCTTTATTAGCCAACGTTGTCGATCCAACCCTGTTCGATGGCGGAAATCCAGTCGGAGCGAAGCTCGGGCAGGGCATTCCTGCCCAACTCATCCCCCGCGATGACGGATGGGTGCGGTGGCAAGGCCGCAAACTTTGCCTGCATGTCGTCACTGGTCCGCGCCACTTCGATGGCCGGCAGCGCGCCCCAGATGTCAGGACGGGCTTTGTCATACTGCGCTTCGGCGGACAAAAGCATGTTCTGCACCACCATGGCGGCGGCCTTGTTCGGGGAATTGAGCGGAATGACAGTGTAGTTCGTGTTGCCGATTGTTCCGTCGGTCAGACCATAGGACCGGACTGTTTCGGGATAGGTTCCGTTCTGGACGGCAATGCCAAACTGCGCCGGTTCGTAGTTGAAAGTCAGCGCCACCTCGCCATTGGCAAAAAGGTCGTTCATCTGCACGACGGTGGACGGATAGGTCTGCCCTTCGCGCCAGAGATAGGGCTCCATTTCGTTCAGGGCGGCCCAGGTCTTGGCGGCGACGGCATCGAACGTGTCTTGGTCAAACGGGCCCAAAAGGGCGTCGCCCCCCCCCGCCATGGAATGGACATCGGCGGCAAGGGGGTCCGCGCGCTGTCATGAGCAAAGGCAAACTGCGCTTTGGACCAGGGCACTTCGCATCCATCGACGGGCACTCCGAAATCATTGGCGATGGCGGGATTGTCCCAGTTGACCAGGCCATTATTCGGCAGAAGGTCGGTATATCCGCAATAGGCCAACCCGGCTTCTTTCATCGTGCGAAAGTTTTCGCCGTTGATCCAGATCAGGTCGACGGCCCCCTTGTCAGTAACGCCCGCCTCTTTTTCGCCAAGGACGATATTCACGGCCTCGACGGTATCGGTCAGCGCGACGCGGTTCAGGGTGATGCCGTACTCCGCCTTTAGCCGGTCGCCGATCGTCTCGCTGACATAGCGATTGATGTTGTCCGCCCCGCCCCACATGAACAAGTTCACAGTGCCCCCGCGCGCCGTGTCGACGATCTGATCCCAGGTCAATTTCTTGAGCGCGTCACCGTCATAAGTCTGCGCACCGGCAGATCCGGCGACAACAGCCAGACTTGCGACGGCCCATTTCAAAAGCGTCGTTTGATATTCCTGTTGGTCATTTTTTAGCTGTGGCGTGGTCAAGCCGGTGCAGATGCTTGCCGCAGCGCCTCCAATTCCGCCACACACGATTTTGCGACCTGTCCACAACGTTGCGCGGATAGGAAGCTTGGCGCGATGACATTTGCGTATTTTGCCCTGGGATGGGATCGGTATTGTCTTGACCAAAGGACGATGCACGTTGAGCATGCCCCACGCATTTAGCTCATAAAGGTGTCCATATGTTGAAATGGTCTCTGGCAGGCAGCACTGCCCTAACTCTGATTTTGATGACGTCGGGCGTGCAGGCCCAGGTGACCCCCGAAGAGGTGTGGAAATCCTGGCAGGACATGTCCAAAAGCACCGGACAGATTATTACCTCGACCAGCGAGGTGCGTTCGGGTGACACTTTGGTCGTCGAAGGCGTCAACATGTCGATGGACAACGGCGAAGGCCTTATGGCCAGCAGCGACATCGGCACGCTGAAATTCCGCGATACCGGTTCGGGGACCGTCGAGGTCACCATGCCCGACTCCTATGCCATGTCGATGACGATCCCTCCGGAAGATCCCAGCTATCCTGAGGGCGCGACCTCGTTGAAACTGACGATCAGCCAGCCGGGGATTCTGATTACCGCCGGGGGCAGCGCGGCGGAAACTAGCTATGACTTCACCGCGCCAAAGGTCGACATCGCCCTGACCGAGGTAGCGACGGCTACCGGGCCCAAGGATGTCAAATTCGATGTCGCCATGACCGGGTTGGCTGGCAAATACATGATGGGTGGGGATGCAGCGGCCAAAACGCTGGATTCAACATTTTCGGCTGCCACAGCGGCGATCAACGCTGTGGGCAACGACGCAGGCACGGTCTTCGTGGCCAGCTTTGCGATGGCTGACCTGGCCGGCACCACCAAGGGTAACTTTCTTGGCGCGGACATGATGGCCAATATGGCCACCGCGCTGAATGCAGGCTTTGCTTCGGACGGCGGCATTTCCTATGGCAAGACCACATTTGACATGGACGTCACTGAATCCGGTTCCAACACCAAGGTTTCGGGCACAATGGACGGGGGCAACATTGACTTTGCCCTGGACAAGACGCGGCTGAGCTATGCGATCGGCATGAAGGCGGCGAACTTCCTGGTCTCCGGGTCGGACATTCCGTTCCCGCAGGTCAATGTCAGTTATGGCGAGTTTGCCTTTAACTTGCTGATGCCGGTGTCCAAATCCGACACGCCGCAGGACTTCTCCTATCTGACCAAGATCATCGACCTCAAAGTTTCCGACGAGATCTGGGCCATGTTCGACCCGACCGGCAACCTGCCCCGCGACCCGGCAACGCTGATCATCGACACAAAGGGGACAGGCAAGCTCGCTGCCGACATCATGGATCCGGCGTCGGCAGAGGCGATGGCAAACGCGGTACCGGGCGAATTGAACAGCCTGGATGTGACCGAGGTCCGCGCCAAGGTCGCGGGGGCCGAAGTTTCGGGCACAGGTGCCTTTACCTTTGATAATACAGATCTGGTCACTTTCGGGGGCATGCCCGTGCCTACGGGCAAACTGGACGTCAAGATGACCGGGATCAACGCCCTTTTGGATACGCTGGTCTCTATGGGGTTCATCCCCGAGGACCAGATCATGGGCGCCCGCATGATGTTGGCAATGTTTGCCAAGCCGGGCGATGGGCCGGATAGCTTGGTGTCGACTTTGGAGTTCAAGGACAAGGGCTTTTTTGCCAATGGCCAGCGGCTGCAATAGCCACGACACCTTGCAAGAACAAAAGGCCCCGGCGACGATCGGGGCCTTTTTTGTTGACTGATTGACTAAGCTGGAACTTTCTGGTCCGCCAGCATGTCCTTTGCCATCGGGATGACCTTGCTACCGAAAAGGCCGATCGAGGCGAGCAATTCTTCGTGCGGCATTGGGCCTGTTGAATACTTCATGTCAAAACGCTGCAGGCCCAGGACGCTGACCGTCCGCGCGATTTTCCGGGCGACGGTCTCGGGAGATCCGACATACAGCGAGCCATGATCGATCTCGGCGATGTATTTGTCCTTGGTGACCGGCGGCCAGCCGCGTTCGCGCCCGATGCGACCGAACATCTCGCGGTAATGCGGCCAAAGCGCCTCGCGCGCCAATGCGTCGGTTTCGGCGACATGGCCGGGCGAATGTACCCCGATCGGCCGCGCCTTGCGCCCAAGCTGCGCCACCGCCCGCTTATAAAGATCGACATAGGGCACAAACCGCGAGGGATCACCCCCGATGATCGCCAGCATCAACTGCAAATCCTGTCGGACCACGCGGACCACCGATTCCGGGCTGCCTCCGACGCCAACCCAGGTCGTCAGGCCGGTCGGTCCGACGGGTGGATAGACCCTTTGGCGGGTCAGAGCTGCGCGGGTCTGTCCGGACCAGGTCACTTCGGGTTCGCGCAGGAGTTTTGCGAAAAGATCCAGCTTTTCCTCAAAAAGTACGTCATAGTCCTGCAAGTCCTGCCCGAACAGTCCGTAGCTTTCTGTAAAGGATCCGCGACCCAGGATCACCTCTGCACGCCCATTTGAAAGGGCGTTCAACGTATTGAACCGCTGGAAAACCCGAACCGGGTCATCAGACGACAACACGGTGACGGCTGATCCCAGACCGATCTTGGTGGTGCGCGCGGCAATGGCGGCCAGAACCACCTCGGGCGCCGTGATCGCGAAATCAGGACGGTGATGTTCGCCCAAGCCCAGAAACGCGACCCCGGCCTGGTCGGCAACAACGCCCTCTTCCACCACATCCCGCAAGACCTGGTCCATAGGTTTCGGCTGGCCATCCGCGCCAACCGTCACATCCCCGAATGTTCCGAGACCCAGTCCGATCTGATCCACGGCCCTTGCTCCTTGATCTTCGACCTATCGCAAACATAGGCAGCGGGCGTGCGGATAAAAAGTCGACATTGCGCACACCCACTGTTCACCTGTGACCATCCCGCCGCGACAGCCCTTTTCGGCCCGGGTGAAACACACTAACCTTGCCGAAAGTCTGACATATCAGGGGATCGGAAAAAGCATGGGACGTCTGACAGGCAAGACCGCGCTCGTAACCGCCGCCGGGCAGGGGATCGGCAAGGCCGCCGCCCTGGCGATGGCGCGTGAAGGGGCAAGGGTCATTGCCACCGACGTCAACGAAGTTGCCCTTGCGGCGCTTGCCGCCGAGGGACTGGGCACGCGGGTCCTAAGCGTGCGCGACCCTGCGGCAATTCTGGCCGCCGCCGCCGATATTGGCCCGGTCAACGTGCTGTTCAATTGCGCGGGGTTCGTGGCCAACGGCACCATTCTTGATTGCGATGAAGACCAGTGGGCGATGTCCGTGGACCTGAACGTGACGGCGATGTACCGCATGTGCCGGGCCTTTTTGCCCGCAATGCTGGCAAATGGCGGGGGGTCCATCATCAACATGGCCTCGGCTGTATCTTCGATCATCGCGGCGCCCAACCGGTTCGTCTACGGCGTCACCAAGGCGGGCGTCATCGGTCTGACCAAAGCCATTGCCGCTGATTTCGTGACAAAAGGCGTGCGCTGCAACGCCATTTGCCCCGGCACGATCGAAAGCCCGTCGCTGAACGACCGGATGCGCGCAACGGGAGACTATGAGGCCGCGCGCAAAGCATTTATCGCGCGTCAACCGATGGGCCGAATCGGTCAGGCGGAGGAGGTGGCGGAACTCGTGCTCTACCTGGCATCAGACGCTGCTGGCTTTACGACCGGAACAACGCAGCTTATCGACGGGGGCTGGTCCAACGTCTGATCTGGGGCCGGGGTCCAGGATGCAGCCCAACAGGCTTGGCAATGTCTCGCACTGGTACGCCGATATCGGCATGCCACAGCCGCGTGCTGGCCTTGCCGGTGACACGACGGCAGACGTTTGCATCATCGGGGCCGGTTACACCGGACTTTGGACAGCGCATTACCTCAAGCTTGCGTCGCCCGATCTGGATGTCCTGATCGTTGAAAAGGAATTCGCGGGGTTTGGGGCGTCCGGGCGAAACGGCGGGTGGCTGACCGGCGGCTTTGCCTGGAACCACCGCCGATATTTGGCAACATCGTCCGAAGCACAAGTCCGGGCGATGGTTCAGGCCATGAACGGCACCGTGGATGAGGTCATCCGCGTCGCCGAGGCGCACCAGATTGATGCCGATATCCTGCGCACAGACGAACTGATGGTGGCAACCACGCCCGCGCAAGTGGCACGCATGACCGCCGAGATTGCGCATCGTCAACATTGGGGCGAAGCGGATCGGGTTTATCAGATCGGCGGGTCTGCCGTTGCCGACCGGGTCAACATCCCCGGAGCTTTGGGCGGGATGATTGTTTCGGGCGTTGCCCGCATCCAGCCCGCCAAACTGGTGCGCGGTCTTGCGGCGGTGGTGGAACGTCAAGGGGTCCGTATTGCGGAAGGCACATCCGTCACGCAAATCGCGCCAGGCCACGTTGTGACTGACAAGGGGACAGTCCGGGCCAGGACGATCCTGCGCTGCACCGAAGGGTTTACCGCCACCCTGCCAGGCCTGCGGCGCACTTGGTTGCCCCTGAATTCCGCGCAGATCGCGACGGAACCGCTGCCAAAATCGGTTTGGGACCAGATCGGCTGGAACGGCAGGGAAATTCTTGGCGATTTCGCCAATGCCTATTGCTACTGCCAACGCACCCGTGACGACCGCATCATCGTCGGCGCACGCGGAACGCCCTACAAGTTTGGCTCGGCCATTGATGCAAACGGGGCCCCGGACCCAAAAACTGTCACGCACCTGACGGCAATCCTGCACAGGTACTTTCCCGCTGCGCGCGATCACGCGATCGACCACGCATGGTGCGGTGTTCTGGGCGTGCCGCGCGACTGGTGCGCAACCGTTGGGTTGGACCACGCGACAGGGATCGGCTGGGCGGGGGGGTATGTCGGGGTCGGCGTGTCGACCTCGAACCTGGCCGGTCGCACGCTGGCAGACCTGACCTTGCGCCATGACACGGACCTTGTTCGTCTGCCCTGGGTAAATCGGCGCGTTCGGAACTGGGAGCCGGAACCCCTGCGGTGGTTGGGTGTCCAGGGAATGTATGCCCTGCTCCGCACAGCGGACCTCCGCGAAGACCGCGACCGTGGGCCTCCTTCCCGTCTTGCAAAACTTGGCAACTGGCTCACCGGTCGGTGAACGCACGGGCGCTTGACCGGCGCACGGCACCCTTTACGCTCGGGCACGACTCGCGCTAGGGCTGGTGCTGCCTCCCGGTAGGGGAACGTGGAGACTGAAATGACCCAACGGCTGCATCTTGTTTTCGGCGGCGAACTTGTCGATCCGCAGGGCAATGCGTTTCGCGACGTCAGCGACCTCCATATCGTCGGTATCTTTCCTGACTATGCCACTGCCTTTCGGGCCTGGAAGGGTGAGGCCCAGCGCACCGTTGACAATGCCCACATGCGCTATTTCATCGCCCATCTTCACCGGCTGCAGGACGAGGCAAAGGCCAGTTCCCGAACCGAAGAATTCGGCGTATAGGCTGCATGACCCATGGCCGCGTATTCGCTTGGGCTAACGCTCTATAACCTTGGCCAACGGCGTGACGTCCACGCTGCCAAGTTTCCGCCGCGCCCCGCCGGTCGATTGATCTGGCTGCATGCCCCGACAGCCGACGGACAAAAGCGCGTGACCGAACTGGCGCGGCATCTGGTCGATGACGATGGATTTGAGGTGCTGATCACCGGCCCCGAACCTTTGCTACAGCAGAATGGACTGACGTATTGCGCACCGCCAAGCGACTCGCAATCGGATGTCACCGCCTTCCTTGACCATTGGCGGCCCGAGCTTTTGGCATTTTGCGAAGGCGAGTTGCGGCCCGCCCTTGTTGTCGAGGCGCATCACCGCAAGATTCCCCTAATTATGCTGGATGGCCGGGAGCCATACCTGCAGCGGGGGCGCGAAGGATGGTTTCCGGGCCTGACCCGCAATGTTCTTGGCCTCTTCTCCAGCATCTTTGCGCAGGATGAAGAGGCGGCGCGTGCCTTTCGCAAGGCCGGCGGATCGCTGTCGGCTGTCGCTGTTACCGGTCGGCTGGAGGAAGAAAGTGCCGCGCTGCCCTGTCTTGAACCGGAACGCGAAACGCTTGCCCGGCTCTTGTTGACACGGCCCGTCTGGTTCGCCGCTGCCCTGCCAGAAGCCGAAGAAGATGCGATCATTTCGGCCCACAAGACCTCGATCGGACTGGCGCACCGGTCCCTCATGATCGTGTCCTGTCAGGATCCGGACCGGTCGGCAGCAATGACCGACAAGCTGACCGAACGCGGCCTGTCTGTTGCTGTGCGTGCCAATGATGATGAACCAGACCCTGAAACCGAGGTCTATGTTGTCGAGGGCACGTCGGAATTGGGCCTTTGGTATCGGCTGGCCCCCGTGACCTATCTTGGCGGTAGTCTGCTTGGAAGCGGAAGCAATCGCTCGCCGCTTGAAGCGGCGGCTTTGGGTTCAGCCATCCTGCATGGTCCAAAGACCGGAGCTTTTGCCGAAGCGTTTTCCCGGCTTTCCAAGGCGAGTGCGTCACGTCAAGTGACGTCAGAACGTGATCTGCGGGATGGGCTGGCGGATATCCTTGCCCCCGACAAGGCGGCGCGGCTGGCGCAGGCGGCCTGGATCATTGCGTCGGATGGGGCCGAAGCCACCGAGAAAATCATCGATACGATCCGCCAGTTGACCGACGGCGGACCCTGATGCGCCAACCTAGCTTTTGGCAAGGCCCCCCGACAAAGCCGGGATGGGTGGCACAAACCTTGCGCCCACTGGGGGCAGTCTACGCAATGGTAACGGCACGTAGACTGACAAAATCAGGCTACCGTGCTGCTGTGCCAGTCATCTGCGTCGGCAACCTCAACGTCGGTGGGACAGGAAAGACACCAACCGTCATCGCCATTGCCGAGGCCCTGATCGACAGGGGCAAGCGCGTGCATATCGTGTCACGCGGCTATGGCGGATCTGTCGAGGGTCCGGTGCGCGTCGATCCGTTGCGCCACAAAGCGGCCGAGGTGGGGGATGAACCCCTGCTGCTGGCCGCATTCGCGCCGGTCTGGGTGTCACGTGACCGGAAAAAGGGTGTAAAGCTTGCCGAGGCCGATGGCGCTCAGGTTGTGGTCCTGGATGACGGCCACCAGAACCCCGCAGTGATCAAGGATTTTTCGGTGGTGGTGGTCGATGCGGCTAGGGGGTTTGGCAACGGCCTGTGCCTGCCAGCTGGACCCTTGCGCGAACCAATCGACACCGGCCTTGCCCGCGCTGATCTGCTTTTGTCCATCGGTGCGCTGCCCGACCAGACGACCTTTGGCGCAACCTGGGGTCGCAGCATCGGCCGGCCACGGCAATTGGCACAGCTTGTCCCGCTTCGGACAGGGATGTCTTGGTCCGGTGTGCGGGTTCTGGCCTTTGCAGGAATAGGTCAGCCCGAGAAGTTCTTTGCAACCTTGCGGAGCCTAGGGGCCGATGTTGTCCGATCCGTGCCGCTGTCAGACCATCAGCCTTTCGGTCAGGCACTGATCCAGCGCCTGGAAACAGAGGCCCGGGACCTTGGGGCGCAGCTGGTCACCACCGAAAAGGATGCCGTACGCTTGTCCGATGCCCTGCGGATGCGCGTTCTGACCTTGCCGGTCCGGTTGGAGCTGGACGCCCCCGATCTGCTGGCACCGGCCCTGGACAGGCTGTTTGATACCGCGCCGGATCTAAACAGGGTCTAACCCGGCCAAAATCTCTTGCTGGTGTTCGCCAAGGCGCGGGGCCGGACGGTCAAGATCCAGTTCCGCTGCCGAAAAAGACATCGGACTGCGCACGCCTGGAACACCGTCGGGTGAAATCTGCATCCTGCGCGCAACCACCTGCGGATCGCCAAACACATCCGCAAGGTCATTGATCGGTCCCGCCGGAACGCCCGCAACCTCGCAGGCAGCTAGCAATGCGTTCCGGGTCCAGGTTCGCGTAGCAGCCGTCAGGCTCGCGGTCAGGGTGTCGCGATGTGCAAGACGCGAGGCATTGGTCAGATAGTGGGCATGTTCCGCCATATCGCCCAGACCCAGCACCTCGCAAAGGCGGCGGTATTGTCCGTCATTGCCCGTCGCCAGAATGATCCAGCCATCAGCGCAGTCGAACACCGCATAAGGTGCCAGGTTCGGGTGCGCATTGCCCATCAGGCCAGGCGCCTTGCCTGTCGCGAGGTAGTTCATCGCCTGGTTTGCCATGATCGCCGTTGCCACATCCATCAGCGCCATGTCGATCTGCTGGCCCAAACCGGTCTGCCCGCGCTGGTGAACGGCCGCAAGAATGGCGACAGCGGCATAGACACCCGTAAAGATGTCCGTAACAGCCACACCCACCTTTTGCGGTTGGCCCTCCGCCGCGCCGGTCACGCTCATCAGCCCAGCCATGCCCTGGATGATGAAATCATAACCAGCCCGATGGGCATAGGGTCCATTCTGGCCGAAACCCGTGATGGAACAATAGATCAATCGGGGATTGATGCCGCGCAGGCTGTCCCAGTCCAGCCCGTATTTCGCCAGGCCGCCCACCTTGAAATTCTCGATAACCACGTCGGCGTCGGCCACCAGCCGTCTGACGAGCGCCTGGCCTTCCTTGGTGCGGAAGTCGCAGGTGATGGACCGTTTGCCGCGGTTCGTGGCATGGAAGTAGGCCGCAGTCGTCTCACCGTCGCGGGTGATGAAAGGGGGACCCCAGCGACGGGTGTCATCACCCTCGGGGGCTTCAACCTTGATGACATCCGCGCCAAGATCAGCCAACGTCTGCCCGGCCCACGGCCCCGCTAGGATGCGCGCCAGTTCGATGACACGCAATCCGGCAAGCGGGGCGCTCATTGGCTATTTCGCCAGTTCGGCGTCGATAATCGCCTTGAGGTCGGCATAGGCCATGTTGGAATACCGGGTTCCGTTGATAAAGATCGTCGGCGTTCCCTCGACGGCATCGGCCTCTGCATTGGTGTTGAACCGCGCCACCATCGCTTCGGCAACGACTTTGTCCTTGAGGCAGGCATCGACGGCGGCATCATCCATCCCGGCGGTGCGGGCGATCGTCTTCAGGTTGGCAATGATCGTATTCGGGTCATCCGTGGCCGCCCATTCCTGCTGGCGATCAAAGAGCAGATCATTGACGTAGAAGTATTTCATCTCGCCACCGCAGCGCGCCATCATCCCGGCCCAAAGATCGAACCGGTTCCGATAGAACTCCCGCATGGTGAACTGGACCTTGCCGGTGTCGATGTACTCGGACTTGAGCTTTGGCATGTTCTGCGCGTGGAAATCGGCGCAATGCGGGCAAGTAAAGGACGCGTATTCCACGATCTTGACCTTGGCATCTGCGGATCCAAGGAAGAAATCCTTGATCTCGGGGGCGGCAGCTACTGCTTCTTCGGCCAAAGCAGGGGAGGCAAGCATGGTCGCGGCAGCCAGCAAAAGCGAGAATTCGCGGCGCGTGATCTTCGAGGTCATGACGGGATCTTTCCGGGGTCAGGTTGACGGCGATTTAGGATGGTTTTGCCCATGGTTTCAAGGGCCGCTCGCAAGTCCGCATCCCCGATGACAGCGGCGGCGGCCGCAGCTGCGCGTTCGGCTTCAGGATCCGGCACGGGGGTCTTGGGGGCACTGGCAAAGGCGGCCTGGTTTTCGGCAAACCCTGTGGCCGTGGTCTGCGTCAGGCTGATCCGCGATACTGCGGCATAACCATAGGCCGAATTCACGCGGTCCTTGATGCGGGGCAACATCATCTGCACCATGGGGGCATGCGCCGATGCAACAAGCAGCGACAGACTGGCGCCCATCCCTTCGCGGCCATAGGTCATCCGCACGGGGCGAGCGAGGCCAGCAACCTCTTCCCCCGCAATCTCAGGCCAATGTGTCAAAAGCCGCGCCAAGGCAAATCCACGCGCCTCGCCGACAGCGCGGATCGGGTTCTTGACCAATCCGGACGCCGCCTCGAAGCCGCGCTGTCGGCGGATGGGACTAGGATTTGGGATTGGCGGACGTGACATCTGGTACCTTTGCCATTCCCTTCTATCTTAGGTGCGGCGACGGGCCACCGCCAGTATGGCCACAAAGGAAGGCATAAAGATTGCGTGACCATGCGGGAACACCGGCGGACGGATCGGCCAGCGACATGCTGTTGCAGTGGTACGACCAGAACGCGCGCGTGATGCCATGGCGTATCGCTCCTCAGGACCGCAAGGCTGGCCAACGTCCGGACCCTTACCATGTCTGGCTGTCCGAAGTGATGTTGCAGCAAACGACCGTCGCCGCCGTGCGCAGCTATTTTCGCAAGTTTGTCGCGCGCTGGCCAACTGTCGGTGACCTTGCGGGCGCGCAGGATGCCGAGGTGATGGCCGAATGGGCTGGGCTGGGCTACTACGCGCGCGCCCGCAACTTGTTGAAATGCGCGAGAGCCGTCGCAGCCTCGCCCGACGGTCGCTTTCCGCAGACCCGGGACGAATTGTTGGCATTGCCCGGCATTGGACCCTACACGGCGGCAGCCATTTCGGCGATTGCCTTTGATGAGGCCGCCACTGTTGTCGATGGCAACGTCGAACGGGTCATGGTGCGGCTTTTCGCGGTGTTAGAGCCACTTTCCAAGGTAAAACCGACCCTCGTCGCCCTTGCAGAAGGCCTGACGCCCATGCTGCGCCCCGGGGACTACGCCCAAGCTGTGATGGATCTGGGCGCCACGATCTGCACGCCGCGCAACCCCGCCTGTTCGATCTGCCCCTGGTCCGGTATTTGCACCGGGCGCAGCCAAGGTATCGCCGCGGAGCTGCCCACAAAACTGGCAAAGCCCGCCAAACCGCTGCGATTGGGTACGGTCTGGGCAGCCTTTCGCAGCGATGGAGCCTTGCTGCTGGAGAGGCGCCCGGAACAGGGTCTTTTGGGCGGGATGCTGGGTCTGCCTGGCGACCAATGGGACGGCGCAGGAGGCGGGCCACCGGTCGAAGCTGAATGGGTGCAGGCAGGCGACGTGCGACATGTCTTTACGCATTTCAACCTGACGCTCACGGTCGCGGTGGGTCAGGTCGAATTGGGCGCGAAACCCCTTCGCGGCAGCTTTGCAATCGACTACGCCCCCGGTGATCTACCGACCCTGATGCGCAAAGCGCACGACCTTGCGGCAGCCACGCGTTCGTCGCCTTGAAGATGGCCTGGCTCCAAGCGTAATCTGCTTGCCGAGGAGACCTTGATGGTGAAACCCGGACTACTGTCTGCGCTGCCCTTCTGGATATCGCTGGGCATGGTTCCACTTGCCGCGATTGGCGCGACCGTGGGCGGCTGGGCCACCGCCCTTTTGCCGTTAGGTGCATGGTGGTCTTTTGTGCTGATTGACGCGGTGGTTGGTGACGATCCGGTCAACATGGACCCGAACACCCCGGATACCGCCTTGTTCTGGCACCGGCTTGTGACGCAGATCTGGTTTCCAATTCAATTTGCGACCCTCTGTGCCCTTTTGTGGTATGTGCCCCGAGCCGCGCATCTGAGCACGTTTGAGGCGCTGATGGTGTTTTTTGGCATGGGCGTGATTGGCGGCACCATTGGCATCAATTACAGCCACGAATTGATGCATCAGAAGTCATCCATAGAACGCTGGATGGGGGACCTGTTGCTTGCGTCGGTCCTCTATGGCCATTTCCGCAGTGAACACCTGCGTGTGCACCACCTTTATGTCGGCACGCCGCGCGACCCGGTGACTGCGCGATACAACGAAGGGTTCCACCGGTTTTTCCCCCGCGTTCTGGGCCAAAGCCTGATCTCTTCGTGGAAAGCAGAAAAGGCGATGCTGGCCCGCCGGGGTTTGCCCGTGTCGCACCCCAGCAATCCGTTCTGGCGCTATGGCGCATTGCAGACAGGCATGCTGGTGGTGGCCTTTGTCCTGGGTGGCTGGATGGGTGTCGGGCTATTCTGCCTTCAGGCTGCCGTCGCGGTATGGCAGCTGGAGCTGGTGAACTATATCGAACATTATGGCCTGACCCGCCGACATCTGGGTGACGGCAGGTATGAGCATGTGTTGCCCCGCCACAGCTGGAATGCCTCGCCCCGCGCGTCGAACTGGCTGCTCATCAACCTGCAACGGCACTCCGACCACCATTACAAGCCCGACCGCCGCTTTCCATTGCTGCAGAATTACGGCCGCGACGATGCCCCTCAACTGCCCCATGGGTATCCGCTGATGACGATCGCAGCAATGATGCCACCCATCTGGAAGCGGGTGATGAACCCCAGGGTCCGGGAATGGCGCAAGCAGTATTATCCCGACATTACGGACTGGAAGCCCTATAACAAAGCGCTGAACCCCATGCCCGGTAGTGCCGCCTAGGCGTTCAATCATAGGAAAGCTTTTGTGAAAATCACCGCCATCCGCGCCTTTCAGGTCAATCTGCCCCTAAAAGAGGGCCGCTACAGCTGGTCCAACGGCAACTACGTCGAAGTGTTTGATTCGACGGTCGTTGAGGTCGAAACCGACGCAGGCATCACCGGCTACGGCGAGTGCTGCCCGCTGGGATCGGCCTACCTGCCAGCCTACGCGCTGGGCGTTCGGTCGGGTCTGGCGGAACTTGCCCCCAAGGTAATTGGGTTCGACCCCCGCGATCTTGGCACCCTGAACCGGCACATGGATGCCGTTCTGCGTGGGCATCCTTACGTCAAGGCAGCAATCGACGTCGCATGCTGGGACATTCTGGGCAAGTCGACCGGTCTGCCGGTCTATCAGCTCTTGGGCGGCAAGGCTCAGGACGACATCAAGCTGTATCGCGCAATATCTCAGGTCGAGCCGAGCGCCATGGCCGCCAATGTCGCCAAGTACCGAGCCGAAGGCTACACCAAGTTCCAGCTGAAGGTGGGCGCCGATGCTGATAGCGATATCGCACGTATCAGGCTCTGTGCCCGCGAAATGCAGCCTGGCGATGTTCTGGTGGCCGATGCCAATACCGGCTGGACGATGCACGAGGCCGCGCGCGTCGTGAATGCCGTGCGTGACGTCGACGTCTACATCGAACAGCCGTGCCCGACATATGAGGAATGCCTAGTCACCCGACGCCGCACCTCGCTACCCTTTGTGCTGGACGAGGTGATCGGCAGCGTAGGGGACCTGACCCGGGGCATTGCCGACGGCGCAATGGATGTCATCAACCTGAAAATCTCAAAGGTCGGCGGTCTGACCAAGGCGCGCATGATCCGCGATTTGTGTGTCTATTCCGGCATTCCGATGACCATCGAGGATACCTGGGGCGGTGATATCGTCACCGCCACCATCGCCCATCTGGCCCAATCGACGCCTGCAGAGTTCTGCTTTTCGGCAACCGATTTCAATTCCTACGGCACGGTCGACATCGCGACCGGCGCGCCAAAGCGGGTCAATGGCACGATGCGCGCGTCGGATGCCCCCGGTCTTGGGATCACGCCGATCATCGCAGCACTTGGTCACCCGGTGCTGGAAGTCTGACCAGACACCGCGACGGATGTCCGGTCAGCAGGCGAGGCTCAGGCAACCGCATCTGCGGGTTCGCCGCCGAAATGCGCCCAAAACTCGTCGCGGGCATTTGTCTTGGGGAAGGGTGCGTTGGGCACCGCAACACCGAGGAACTTGCACAGCGGTGCCCATCCATCGGCAGGGGTAAAGACCAACAGCCGAGCGGCCGGAATGGTGGCGCGGACCTTGGCATTGTTGGCGCGGTAGGCGGCGATGCTGCTTTCGCGGCCCAGCCCGCCAAGAACACCCTGGACCAGCAGTTTGTCCATCGTCTTGAAGATCGCGGCGATCGGCGGCGGCAAGGGAAGGGTCGGGCGCAGTGCAAAGAACTTGCCGATCGTCTTGGAATAGCTGGCCCACCAGGCGTCTTCTGGCCGTTCCGTATGGATCACTTTTGCCTGCGGAAAGGCGATGGACAACTCGTGCCAGACGGCGGCACCTGGAAAATTGACTTGCGAGGTGTAGCCGGTAAAGACCTCTTCCCAGTCCACCTCCTTACCCGCAGCAATAGCGTCCCAGTGCGGTGGCTGGGCCGGGTTGCCCATCACCTCGGTCATATGGTTGCAGGGGCCAAAGCCCAGTTGTTCAAGCGCAAGTTTGGTCGACATCGTGCCGGTCCGGCCAAAGCCGGAGCCAATAGCTTTCAATCCCATCGGAGCGGGTCCTTTTTGCTAGTTGGTTGATTTCGGTTGACGTGTGGTGAA
>JANPBI010000006.1:0-1680 GCA_031430315.1 Rhodobacterales bacterium
GAAGAGCCCTTCGATCGACCCCTTGGACGTAGGACTGTAGGGTTTCGCCAAGGTCAGGCCGAACTGGTCTTGCGCGAGGAATTCCAGCCGCGCCATGGAAGCCGCGAGGGCCGAATACTCGCTGCCGTTGTCCAGGTAGAAATGTTCTGGAATCCCCCCGTGCGGGCACATCGTGACATGGGCAAGTGACTCGGCAACATCGGCCTGCACGATGCCTTGCCCCTTGGAAAGCAGGACCGGCGTGACCCAAAGGTGAAGGCTGGACATATCCAGCCATGCGATCAGTCGAAGGCGGACCGGCGCCGCCTGGTCCTGCACCGCGATATCGGCATAGTGCACGTCGCCTTGCAAAAGGCTCATGGGCCGGTCCGCGAGGGCAAGGTTCACCCGGCCCACCGCGCCGTCCTGATAGGCCTTGTGATCCTTCCGGGCGCGGTAGTGCAGCCGGTAGCCTTCCAGTCCAATCCGCTCGGCCCACTTGGTATTGAGCTGGCAAAGGCCCCGAAGGTCACGCGGCAGGATGGCCGATCCGGCCTCGGCAGAGAGACGGCAAAGATCGTCGCTGCAAAGCCGCAGCACTTCCCGGATGGACGTGCCGTCGATCCCCACCATGCTCCGCGCTTGTCTGGTCAGCCGGGCCGCGATGGCCGCGCGCCGGTCGAAGGGCAGGTCGATTCCAGCATCCCATTCCCGCGACAGAAGCACCCGCGCCCGGCCCTTGTCGCCGCGCAAGGCCGGGATCAACGCCGCCGGACCTTGGGTTTCGTGCAGGCGGACCCAATCGCGAAGGGTATTCTCCGACAGGGTGATCGGGACGCCCCGGATGAAATGCCGCATTCCCGCAACCGCCCGGAATGTCGCCGCCCGTTCCGGTGCCCGCGCGGGCAGGCCGAGCATCGGCGCGATGATCCGCAGCCGGTCCTGTTGTTCGGCCCACTGCCATGCCTCTAACCGCCCCTTCAACGTGCCTTGAACGGGGGCTTCAAAGGGGCCTTCGAAGATGCCGAGCCGGGCCTTTAGGTCCGCGTTGCAGCGGGACAGGTCCAGGCCCCAAACCTTGCCACCCGCGCCGCCGCGATGGCCGGGAAGGGCGACTACTGGCATGTGAAACCCCCTCCAAGGTCTGCCCTTGGTAGCGTTTCGAAATGCAAGCTGGGCTGCCCGTTCTCCAATGCCAACGGCGGAAGCGAATTTCTCGGGAGACAGATACATCATGCTGTCTCGCGGACCTTTTCCAAGAACGATCTTGCCAGCTCGCCCGCCTTCGGTCCTTTGCGCTTACCGGATACGACCTGCCCAACGTGCTGCCGCACGAACCCATGGGCTTCGCAGAAAGCCTTCAGCGAGGTTCCGCGTCTTACCAACTCTGCCCGAATCTCTTTCAAAAGCTCTTCAGATGGCGTAGACATGTGGCGATGGACCGCTTCATTGATATGGTCTGTTCACAATGAACAATACATACGTCGCACGGGACGGTCAACCATGGAAGATGCTGCCAGCGTCATCGACAAGCTTAAGGCTCGATTTCGCGTCGAGTCAGATACTGATCTCGCCGCTCGCTTGCTGATCAGTCGAAGCACGGTCGCCAACTGGCGGAACCGAGACAGCGTGCCTGATCGCTATCGACGGGTCGCAGAAGGCGAGGCGAACTGGGCTCCCTGGGCCAAACCCTACGGGGAG
>JANPBI010000007.1:0-5375 GCA_031430315.1 Rhodobacterales bacterium
CCTCGCCCGTCACCAGCGCCACGACCGATGGCCCGCGCGACGCGACGATGCGGTCGTAAACCTCACGCGCCAGCAGCCGCAGCGGCAGGCCGATCACCCCGGTCCGGTGCGCCAGCATCCGCTCGATCGCATAATGGGTCTTGCCGGTATTCGTCGGCCCAAGGACCGCCGTGACCGTTGCGGTCTCGCGCATTTTCGGTGCCTGATCTTAAAGGTCGCGCCCGTGCGCCTCGGTCTTGAGCCGCTCGACCGCTTGCAATACGCCAGCCATATGAGGATGTATAGCCAAGGCAGCGTTATAGACTTCGAGCGCCTTGTCGGGTTGACCGGTCTCTTCCAGAATCATGCCAAACCCCGCCATTGCCCCAAAATGGCGCGGGTTGATAGCTAGCGTCTTGGCGATTGCCGCCACTGAGGGGCCGAATTCCCCGGCTTGAAAATAGGCTGTGGCCAATCCGTTCCAGCCTTCGGCAAAGTCGGAGGCGTGATCGGTCAAGGCTGTGAAGTGTTCGATTGCGGCGGGCAAATCCTCTGCCCCCATCGCATCGCGGCCCCGTTGCAGCAACAGATCCATCGCGGGCGATCCTGATTTCGACCATTCGATCCAGATCTCTTGCTCGATCCGGCCAGCCTCGCCTTCTTCTGCCTTGGCCAATCGAGTGAAAAGATCCTCCAGTTTCGCGCTGTCCGCCCAAACGGACGTCACGGAAACAAGAATCGACAAAACTGCCGCAAGCAAAGGATTGAGAAAGGGGACCCACCGTTTCATATATCCATGGTAGCGCAAGGCATGGCAAACGCCAGACGCTTGTGGTCACGATGGAGAGATGTATGAGCGAACTCATCGACAAGGCGGTGGTGCTGCTGGCGACGCGGATGGCGGGCGGATTTGACGGGTTGGCCAAGTTCGTGATCGAAGGCGAAGGCGCGATCATGCTGGATGCAGATGGCGTGCGTGCCGGGGACGACGTAGCCGATGTGACGCTGACGGCCACGGCAGATGATTTTCAGGCTATGCTGGCAGGTGAATTGAGCCCGACTATGGCGTTCATGTCCGGCAAGCTGTCGGTGGACGGCGATATGGGGCTGGCCATGAAACTGGGAGCGGCACTCGGGTGAAAATGGACCCTGCACCGGCACCTCTTTACACGGCTCTCGCGCATGGCCCCGAGGGTGGCGCTGCGCGCTGGGTCAAAACAGCGGACGGCGTGCGCCTGCGCGTGGCCCATTGGCCGGGCGGTGAGCGTGGCACGGTGCTGATCTTTCCGGGACGCACCGAAACGGTTGAAAAATACGGCCCGACGGCGGCGGTTCTTGCCGAAGCGGGTTTTGCAAGTCTGGCGATCGACTGGCGGGGGCAGGGGCTGTCGGACCGCGCAGTGGCCGATCCGATGGTGGGCCATGTCGGTGATTTTGCGGAATACCAGCTGGATGTCGACGCGGTGGTCGCGCTGGCACTGTCGATGGGGCTGGCTGATCCAACGTTTGTGCTGGCCCATTCCATGGGCGGAGCGATTGCCCTGCGCATGCTGATGCGCAAGCCGGGGGTGGCGCGCGCTGCGGTCTTTTCCGCACCAATGTGGGGAATCCGGATGTCGGCAAAGATGCGACCAGTGGCACGGGTCGTGACAACGCTGGCAGGCTGGATCGGGCAGAGCCATCGCTATGCGCCGACGACGAACGGCATTCCCACCGTCGTGGCCCTGCCGTTTCAGGGCAATGTTTTGACCACCGATCCCGAAATGTATGCCTGGATGAAAACCCAGTTGACCGAAGCGCCTGACTTGCAGCTGGGCGGCCCATCGATGGGGTGGCTTGGTGCGGCGCTGGCGGAATGCCGGGCGCTGTCGGTCCTGGCATCACCGCAGCTGCCGGTAATCTGCGGCCTTGGGACGGCAGAAGCGGTGGTCGACCCGATCCCCATCCACCAGCGTATGGCGCAATGGGGAACGGGTCAGCTGGATCTTTACCCCGGCGCGGCACATGAACTGCCGGTCGAAGTCCCCGCAGTGCGCCGCCGGTTCCACCAACGCGCCGTCACCTTGTTTCTCAGCGCCCGCTGACCCCGAGGGCGCCGTCACAGGTCCGGGTGGACCTCGTGTGCCATGTGGTCCAACACTGCATTGACGAATTTCGGCTCCTTGCCGTCGGGAAAGAACGCCTTTGCGACATCGACATATTCGGTGATCACAACCTTGGGCGGGGTCGGCATTTCGATCATTTCAGCCCCGGCAGCGCGGAAAAGCGCGCGCAGCACCGGGTCGATGCGGGCAATGGGCCATTTTGCCACTAGCGCGCGATCCGTCATCTGGTCAATGCGGGCCTGGTGGTTCACGGCGTGGTCAACGACAGCGCGAAAGTGATCCACATCGCCCTCAGCAAATTCGCCCTCTTCATCGTAGACGGCGCCAAAGCGGTGGGTTTCAAATTCGCGGGTCACGCTTTCGACCGTCTGACCAGAGCTTTCCATCTGGAACAGCGCTTGTACGGCATAGAGGCGCGCGGCAGATTTCATCTGCCTTTTCTCGGCGGCACCGACCTTTGCAGATGTCATGCGCGAAACCCGATGCCCTTGGTCTGTCCTGCCCATTTGCGCGACAGCGCAATCAGGTGCAAGGCTGCAGCGGTGGCCCCGCCGCCCTTGTTCTGCCCGGCGGGATCTGCGCGTACCGCCGCCTGGGTGTGGTTTTCGACCGTCAGGATGCCATTGCCGATGCACGCCCCTTGCAAACCCAAAAGCGACAGAGCGCGCGAGCTGTCGTTGCAGACCGTGTCGTAATGTGTGGTCTCACCCCGGATGACGCAGCCCAGCGCCACATAGCCATCGTATTTCGCCAGCCGTTCTGCCAGCGCGATGGCAGAGGGAATTTCCAAGGCCCCCGGCACCTCGATCAGGTCCACCTCGGCACCGCAGGTCGCCGCAGTGGTGCGGGCCCCGGCAATCAGGTGATCGGCGATGTCGCGGTAATAAGGGGCGACGACGATCAACAGTTTGACCGGCTTTGAGAAGGTCGGCAGAGGCAAGCTATAGTGTTGGATGGACGTTGCCATGATCTACTCCGCAATCGGGCGGGTGCCCGTGATGGACAGCCCGTAAGCCTCAAGCCCCACGACCCTGGGGGCCTTGGAGTTGGTGACAAGGGTGATCTCTGACAGGCCCAAGGCTGACAGGATCTGCGCGCCAAGCCCGTATTGCCGCAGGGTCTGGGGGGAGTGTTCGCCCTCACCCACCATTTTCATTGTGGTGTCGCGCAGCAGGACCACGGCCCCGCGCCCTTCGGCGGCGATCAGGCGCATCGCGGCGGGCAAGTCGCCGCCCCCGCCGACCCCCAGCACGTCCTCGAGCGGGTTCAGCGCGTGGACTCGCACCAGAACCGGCTCTGGCGTGGACAGATCCCCTTTGGAAAGCACCACATGGTCAGCACCTTGTGTCTCGTCAGAAAAGATGCGCATCAGCCAGTCGCCACCGTGGGTCGATGTGACGCTGCGCACGGCCTTTTCGTTCACCAGGTTGTCGTGGCGGCGGCGGTAGGCGATCAGGTCTGAGATCGTGCCGATCTTCAGCCCGTGGCGCTGCGCAAAGGCGATCAGGTCGGGCAGGCGGGCCATCGTGCCGTCGTCGTTCATGATTTCGCAGATGACGCCACTGGGGTTCAGGCCAGCAAGACGGCTGATGTCCACCGCCGCCTCTGTATGGCCTGCGCGCACCAGCACGCCACCGTCGCGGGCGCGCAGCGGAAAAACGTGACCGGGGGTGGCGATGTCGGCAGCCCCCTTGGTGAGGTCGATGGCAACCGACACGGTGCGGGCACGGTCGGCGGCGCTGATGCCCGTCGTCACCCCTTCGCGCGCCTCGATCGACAGGGTAAAGGCGGTCTCATGGCGCGAGGAATTCTTGGGGCTCATCAACGGCAGGCCCAAGGCCTCGATCCGTGCTGCGGGAAGGGCAAGGCAGATCAGCCCCCGACCATGCGTCGCCATGAAGTTGATGGCCGACGGCGTGCACATCTGTGCAGCAATCACGAGGTCGCCTTCGTTCTCGCGGTCCTCATGGTCGACAAGAATGAACATCCGGCCGTTGCGGGCGTCCTCGATGATGTCCTCGGTCGCGGAAATCACATCCGAATAGTCAGTTTGGTCGCCAGGCATGGGTCCTGCTCCTCGCGGGTGGGCCGTCGCGCCAAGGGCTTATCGCGAACGCTGCGCGAAGGCCAGAGGGCGGCGGGGCAGATCAGACGTGCAATGATGCATCTAAGGGGCGGTCATTGCGCGATTGCTGCCGCCAAAACCGCAAGACAGAAAAGGTCGGCCAGTTGCTGCGATGCACCCAAGACATCGCCTGTCTGGCCGCCGATCCGCGCCCGGGACAGCCTGCCGACGCCTATTGTCAGGAGTACCAGTCCGGCAAGCAGCCACAGGGTGGCCCAGCCCACCAGGGCAAAACTGATCACGATGGCCAATACCGCCGCCACTGTGACGATATCGCGGTCGGGGCGTCCGACGCCTTGTGACAGACCGTTGCCTCGCGCATTGGGCAGCGTCGCCATCAAGGCTACCATCGGCACACGCGACGCCGTAGCCGCGACAATCACCGCCGTCGTCGCCCCGCCTTGCGCCGCCAGGGCGGCCAAGGCCGACCAACGGGCCAGCGTTACCATGATCAATGCCAGTCCAGCGAAGCTGCCATTGCGACTGTCCTTCATGATTTCCAGCCGCTTTTCTGGCGTGCGGCCGCCAAAGAACCCATCTGCGGTGTCGGCCAGGCCATCCTCGTGCAGGGCGGCGGTCGCGACCGTCATCGTGCCGAGGCCCAGAACGGCCACAATGCCCGCCGGCAACCCCACCAGCAGCGCCCCGGCCATGACCAGTGCTGACAGCACGCCCAGCACAGCGCCGACCAGCGGCCAAGCCCAGGCGGCCTTTGCACCAGCTGGCGAGTGGTTCGGCACCGGCAGCACGGTCAGCAACGCAAAGGCCGACCAAACTTGGCCCATCAGGTGCCGGGCGATGTCGCGATTGCCGTTCATTGCGACCCTTCCTAGCTGGCCAACCTATTCGGGTTGGGGTAACCCGTCGGCTCCAAGACTGCAATCCGAGGATAAGATGACCGAATTTTCCAGCCTAGCCGATTTTCGCAACCTTCTGGCAGATTTGCCCAGACCAGATACCAGGGCCATTGCTGCGGCACGGGCACGCGACGCGGTGCTGACAAAGCCACCCGGGGCGCTGGGACGACTGGAAGAGGTGGCGGTCTGGCTGGCCGGATGGCAAGGGACAGCGACCCCTAACGTTGATCGCCCGCAGATTGCGATTTTCGCGGGAAATCATGGCGTTGCGGCCTTGGGCGTTGGTGGGGATGCGGTGGCGTCGAGCTC
>JANPBI010000008.1:0-6841 GCA_031430315.1 Rhodobacterales bacterium
GGTACCCCGATGGGTCTGGGCTGCAGGTCATCGCGGATGGGCGGCTATGGCGGGTGCCGTTTCGGACGCCGGAGTTGGTCGAAATCCCGACCGGTGCCGCGATCAGATGCAACAATGACCACGCGATCAGCCCGGACGGCACGCAGATCGCCCTGTCGTCGCATCACGGGGAAAAGGGGTCGGAGATCTATCTGGTCCCGCTGGAAGGGGGCGATCCTGTCCTTGTCAGCCTTGCCCCGCCCAGCTGGTTTCACGGCTGGTCGCCGGATGGCAAATGGCTGACCTATCCGGCGACGCGCGACGCAACGCGCGTCCTCGACATCTACAAACTGAACCTGGCAACCGGTCGCGAAATCCGCCTGACCCAAGGGCAAGGCCACCATGACGGGTCGGATTTTTCGGCCGATGGGTCGGCAATTTATTACAACTGCGACCGAGACGGCCACGCCCAGATCTGGGTGATGGACGCGGACGGATCAGGCCAGCGCAAGCTGTTCGCCGATGACCATGTCAACTGGTTTCCGCATCCATCGCCTTGCGGGCGGCATCTGATCTACCTGGCCTATCCGCCTGGAACAAAGGGGCATCCGCGCGACTTGCCAGTCGCCTTGGTCCTATGCAATCCGGACGGCAGCAACCGCAGGCGGACTCTGGAGTTCACCGGGGGTCAAGGTACGATGAACGTACCAAACTGGGCGCCGGATGGTTCGGCCTTTGCCTATGTTCGTTATGCGCCATCATCAGAAAATCTGCAGAATTCTTGACCAGTGTTACTGTGCCGCTTGCAAGCACGACGTAGCTTTCCCATCTGATGATCAAGGCCATGGTCGGCGTGCCTCTTCAGGGCGCTGGCGGGTGGCGCTGACAAAAGGAGAGTGACCGATGAATTTGGAGAAATTCACGGAACGGTCCCGCGGTTTTTTGCAGGCCGCTCAGACCATTGCGATGCGGGAAACGCACCAGCGCGTGCTGCCTGATCATTTACTGAAGGCTCTGATGGACGATGACCAGGGCCTGGCCGCGAACCTGATCCGCAAGGCAGGCGGCTCGCCCGAGCAGGTCAATGCCGCGATCAACGCATCCATCGCCAAATTGCCCAAGGTAACGGGCGGCGACGGGCAATCCTACATCGACCCTTCGCTGGTGCGGGTGCTGGACGAAGCGGAAACCGTGGCCAAGAAGGCCGGTGACAGCTTTGTCCCGGTGGAGCGCCTGCTGACCGCGTTGGCGCTGGTGAACACCCGCGCCAAGGATGCGCTGGTGGCCGGGGCGGTGACCGCGCAGGGGCTGAACACAGCGATCAACGAGGTGCGCAAGGGCCGCACGGCCGACACCGCATCCTCGGAAGAGACGATGGAGGCCTTGAAGAAATACGCCCGCGACCTGACCGAGGCCGCACGTGACGGCAAGATCGATCCGATCATCGGCCGGGATGAGGAGATCCGGCGCACCATGCAGGTCCTGAGCCGCCGCACCAAGAACAACCCCGTGCTGATCGGCGAGCCCGGCGTCGGCAAGACGGCGATTGCCGAGGGGCTGGCGCTGCGGATTGTCGATGGCGACGTGCCCGAAAGCCTGCGCAACAAGAAACTGATGGCGCTGGACATGGGCGCACTGATCGCCGGGGCGAAGTATCGCGGTGACTTCGAGGAGCGTCTGAAAGCTGTCTTGAATGAGATCACCAACGCAGCCGGGGAAATCATCCTGTTCATCGACGAGATGCATACGCTGGTCGGCGCGGGCAAATCCGATGGCGCGATGGATGCGGCGAACCTGATCAAACCGGCGTTGGCGCGGGGCGAGTTGCATTGCGTAGGGGCCACGACACTGGATGAATATCGCAAATACGTTGAAAAGGACGCGGCTCTGGCCCGCCGGTTCCAGCCGGTGTTTGTGTCGGAGCCAACGGTGGAAGACACCATCTCCATCCTGCGCGGCATCAAGGAGAAGTATGAGCTGCACCATGGGGTGCGGATCGCCGATGCCGCACTGGTGGCAGCCGCGACCCTCAGCCACCGCTACATCACCGACCGTTTCCTGCCTGACAAGGCCATCGACCTGATGGACGAGGCTGCCAGCCGGTTGCGGATGGAGGTGGATAGCAAGCCCGAGGAACTGGACCAGCTGGACCGTCAGATCCTGCAGTTGCAGATCGAAGGTGAAGCGCTGAAGAAAGAGGATGACGCCGCGTCGAAGGACCGGCTGGAACGGCTGGAAAAGGAACTGGCCGACCTGCAGGACCGCTCGTCGGAGATGACCGCGAAATGGCAGGCCGAACGCGATAGTTTGGAGGCTGCGCGCGGGCTGAAGGAAGACCTTGACCGCGCCCGTGCCGAGTTGGAACACGCCAAGCGCGAGGGCGACTTCGCCAAGGCCGGGGAATTGCAGTACGGCCGCATTCCAGATCTTGAGAAGAAGCTGGTCGATGCCGAGGCCCGCGAGGGTCAGGCCCTGGTGTCCGAGGCGGTGCGCCCCGAACAGATCGCCGAAGTGGTCGAACGCTGGACCGGCATCCCCGTGGCCAAGATGTTGGAAGGCGAACGCGAAAAGCTGCTTCGGATGGAGGAAGAACTTGGCAAGCGCGTCGTCGGCCAGCGCGTCGCCCTGACCGCCGTGGCCAATGCCGTGCGCCGCGCACGGGCCGGCCTGAACGATGAAGGGCGGCCCTTGGGCAGCTTCCTCTTCCTTGGCCCCACCGGTGTCGGCAAGACCGAACTGACCAAGGCCGTCGCCGAGTATCTCTTCGATGACGACAACGCGATGGTGCGCATCGACATGTCGGAATTCATGGAGAAACACTCCGTCGCCCGGCTGATCGGTGCCCCGCCCGGCTATGTGGGGTATGACGAGGGCGGGGTGCTGACCGAAGCCGTCCGTCGCAGGCCCTATCAGGTGGTGCTGTTCGACGAGGTCGAAAAGGCGCATCCGGATGTGTTCAATGTGCTGTTGCAGGTGCTGGACGACGGGGTGTTGACCGATGGTCAAGGCCGCACTGTCGATTTCAAGCAGACGCTGATCGTGCTGACTTCGAACCTCGGGGCGCGGGCACTGAGCGAACTGCCCGAAGGGGCGGATGCGAGCGGGGCGAAACGCCAGGTCGAGGAGGCGGTGCGCCAGCACTTCCGCCCCGAATTCTTGAACCGGCTGGACGAGCAGATCATCTTCGACCGGCTGAACCGCACGGATATGGCGCAGATCGTCGAGATTCAGCTAAAGCGGCTGGAGGCGCGGCTGATCGGGCGCAAGATCACGCTGGAGCTGGACCCGCAGGCCAAGCAGTGGCTGGCGGACGAAGGCTACGATCCGGTGTTCGGTGCGCGGCCGCTAAAGCGGGTCATGCAGCGGCATCTGCAGGACCCGCTGGCCGAAATGATCCTGTCCGGAGATCTGATGGACGGTGCCAATGTGGTGATCAGCGCCGGGCCGGACGGCTTGATGATCGGCGATCGGATCAGCGCCTCGCGCCGCGCAAGGCCATCCGAGGCGGTGGTGCACTGAAGCTGCCAACGGCGCTTGCCCGAAAGGGCAGGCGCCGCCATCATGCTCAGAGGCAGGGGAGCATGTCATGGCTGTGATCGCTGAGGTTACCGGGCGACCGGACGGTCACATCTTCATGGGCAACATGGTCGCCAGCTTTCAGACCGGCGCATTTGCGACGTCCCCGGATGATTTGATGTTGACCGAGTCGGGCTGGACCCTGTTTTCTATCGACTTCCAGGCAGATGAGGCGGTCTTTCTTGATATTGGCGCCAAAACCGATCTGGCATCTGCCCCCTTCTCCTATCAACGCCAGTTCGACACCGCTCGGCGTATGCTGCGCATGAAGCTGGATGATTTCCTAGAACTTGGCGAAAGGTGCCCGGTTGGCGAACCGCTGGTGCATCTGTTCAACATGGGCCATTGCGGATCAACGCTGCTGCATCACGTGTTCAACCGGTCAGGGCAGGCGTGGTGTCTGTCAGAGCCGCTGTTCACCTTCGATCTGGCGATGAACCGCGATGCACTTTCCGCTGACAGACTGACCGCCCTGATGCGCGCGGGGTTACGAATGCTACGGCGCTATCCGGGCATTGCGGGCCGCCGGCTGGTGGTCAAGCACTTCAGCCAGATCAATACGGTCATGCCGGAATGCTACTGGGCCGAACCGAGTGCGACTTGTCTGTTCTTGTATCGGGGCGGCGAGGCTTGGTGCAATTCTTTGTACGGCTTTCATCAGCGGCTAGGTGGAGGGTCGGACCTTTCGCGTGAGGAACGCATGTTTTCCTGGCGGATGATGTCGGCCGATACACCCTTGTCCGCGCTGGAAGGTGTGGTCGACATGGCGGCGCCTGTAGTGACCTTTGACAGTCTGGCGGCGGTAGCATGGTCACTTCAACTACACGGCCATGCTCGCGCTCGTGCCGCGAACGTTCCGCTGCACAGCTTTCGGTATGAGGACCTGATCACAGACCGCGCCGCCTCACTGGCGCAGATATTCGACTGGTGCGGCTTGCAACCGGACGGCATCGAAGGGGGTCTCGCGGCCTTCGACGAAGATTCGCACAAGGGTGCTGCGACCTCTCATGCGCGCGCCGTTCAACAGTTGGACGAGGCTTCCAGAGCCCGCATCAGGCAGATCTTTGCACATCCAAGAATCAATGTGACGGGTCAGGAAAGCCTGGCATGACCCACCATGATCGTATTTTGGGCGGGGTTCGTTACCTTCCCGCCCTACCTCTTCCGATCACCTCCGGGCGCGCTGCCTTTTAGGCGCCGCGCCGCCCTTCGCCCTTGGGCCCACCCGGCTTTTTGTCTCCCATTAAAGACACAAGAGCATTCGGTCGACGGCAAGATTGCAAGTCCAACCTAATTTTCAACGTGCGGGAATAACCCGGCAACCTGGTGCGTAATCTGTCCGAGAGCGCAGGATGCGCCTCTTGAGGACACGAAGGATACTCCCATGAAAACGACAACGCTTGCGACTGCGCTTTGCATACTTGCCTCGGGTGCGTTTGCTGCCCCTGTTACCACTGGAAATACCGCCATTGGTGACGTTCTTGTCGCTGAAAATGGCATGACGCTTTACGTGTTTGCCAAGGACAGCGGCGGGCAATCGGTTTGCAACGACGATTGCGCTGTCAAGTGGCCGCCCTTGTTTGCGAATGAAGACGAGGCCCAGACCGGTGATTTCACAATCATCGAGCGTGCGGACGATACCTACCAATGGGCGTTCAAGGGGATGCCGCTGTACTTCTGGATGAACGACAAAGCCGAAGGTGACACGACCGGCGACGGCGTTGGTGGCGTCTGGAGCGCTGCGCGACCCTGATTTTCACAGTGACCATTTCAAGATGAATTTGATCAGTAATTGGTAGACGGGCGGGGTGTTTCACACTCCGCCCTTTTTCTTGTCGATCCGGCAGGATGGAGCCGACCTAGCCCCGCATCAGACAGTCTGTGCGGCCTTCGCAATTTCCGACAATCCGGTCATGGATTCAGGTCCGATCAGCACAAACCGTGCGCCTGCCTTTCCCCAAACCCGCATCTGGAAACCGTTTGTGGTACGGCTTTCGATCTCGGTCGTTGGAGGCTTGTCAGACGCGACAAAGCACAGGGCGACAACCTGGCCTCCGGCGTCGCGATACATCAGTTGTCCGACCGGCTTTCCAGCAGCCACCAGCAACCGGGCCCCCTGGAACTCCAGCCCGCTATCTGACAGATCCGGGATCTCGAATGGGGTGCCAACCTGCGCCGTCAGCCAGGTCTTGATGTGATCACTTTCCGAAGCTGGCACTTCGACAAGGTGGCGAGACTGTGCAGCGTAGATGCCGTGATATTCGGCAATGTCCTCCACCCAGTCGCGGGGCGCTGCGATTTCGGTCTGCTTTCCGGCCAGAAATGCGCCACCGGCACCGACAGTCAACAAGACCAGGCTGGCCGCAATCGCCGCCCAATATGGTGTGCGCCGCGCAATCCGGGTCTCTGACGGCGGCGCCCGGTCAATCGCACGTGCCAGCGCCAAAGGCACCGGCGCCGCCAGCATTGCGGAAAATTCAGCGCTGGCGGCATCATTCGCGGCCATCAGCTGCGCCAGTTCCGCCTGCAGAGCCGGGTCACTTTTCAAAAGGGCGTCCAGCGCCTGAGCCTCATCCGGAGGCAGTTCGCTGTCGAGCCAGGCGCTCAGTTTGGGTCCAAAATCACTCATCACACATCCCCGACTTTTGTCGCCAACTGACTGGCCAGCAATTGCCGCGCCCGGAACAGTCGGCTCATGATTGTTCCTTGTGGCACATCAAGCATGTCGGCGGCCTCTTTGTAGCTATATCCTTCAACGGCAATCAGCAGCAGCACCGAGGCATATCCTGATGGCAAATCTGCCAGCCGTCCCATCAGCTGCTTTAGCGCCAGATGGTGCTCGCCCGTCGTCTCGTGGCGCAGCTCGTCCGTTTCGTCGGCGGCAACGTGACCTGCGCCCAACCGCACCTGGCGCTTACGCAATTCGCTGATCCACAGATTGCGCAGAATGCGAAACACCCAGCGATCAAGTCCCTGTGCGGCATCCCACGAGTCGCTCCCTGAAATCGCCCGAATGCAGGCTTCTTGGACCAGATCATCTGCGTCGGCTGTGTTGCGCGTGAGGCTGACCGCAAACCGGCGCAGGCGGGGCAAAAGTGCTACGAGGTCCTTGCGGAGATGGTGATGCGATTGCATTTCGGGTGATGCGGTCCGTTTGGATATCGGGGGGCGCAAGACGGGCGCAGAAGTCGGCGTTGGCACTGACCCGGGTCGGAGATGGACCACGGGGCGCGGCGGACCTTCTCGCGGGCGAACGGAAATTGCAATCATGGCGACACTCTGGCTC
>JANPBI010000009.1:0-2575 GCA_031430315.1 Rhodobacterales bacterium
GCCTCACGTCGCAGATTGCGGGCGCATACAGGAAAACGGGAGGTTTGGGAAGGGGAGTGATCCTTTGCGCGCGTCCGTGATACCGTTGCGGGTGAGGCGAAGGGTGAACGTGCCCGGTCTCGCCTCCGATTGCGGGAGGGAGCAATGCGGCAACCGGAAGCAGGAAACAAGGTGATCGTCGGCTGGCTGAGCCTGAATGCGGGGAAGGAGCAGGCGTTTGACGCCATCATCACGCGGTATCTGGATGAGTGTCCCGCGGAGCCGGAGTGCCGGTTCTTTGAGATGATGCGGACGCGGGAAGACCCATTGACCGTGTTTGTTTGCGAATGCTTCGACAGCGAGGCGGCGCATGAAGTGCATCTGCAAAGGCCGCATGTGCAGGCGTTCTTTGGGGCGCTGAGCAAGATCGCGGGGGTTGGCCGGTTTCAGAACATGGTGACGGCGAAGGTCACGCTGGACGCTGTGGATTTCTCGACGATGTGAGGCGGCGGAAGTGAAAACGCCCGCAGCTTTTGCCACGGGCGTTGCATGTCGTGCTGCTGCAGCCGTGACTAGCGGCGCAGGCCCAGGCGGCCGATCAGCGTGGTGTAGCGCGGCTCGTCCTTGCCCTTGAGGTAGTCAAGAAGCTTGCGGCGCTGGGCGACCATCATCAACAGACCACGACGCGAGTGGTTGTCTTTCTTGTGGCCCTTGAAATGCTCGGTCAGGGTCGCGATGCGCGACGACAGGATCGCCACCTGCACTTCGGGCGAGCCGGTGTCGTGTTCCTTGGTCGCGTATTCCTTGATCAGGCGGGCCTTGTCTTCGACGGTGATCGACATCGGAAATCTCCTGTAAAGAGGGTGAAGGTACAAGCCGGGATGTCGTCCAGCAGGACCGATAGGTCCGCAATTGCGCGCGGATTGAGGGCAGCTAGAGCAAAAGCCTCGGATTCGCAAGGGGAATCCGGCCTGGCGCATTGCCCCAGAGCAGGCGCCACGATTTGCTAACCAATGTTGCAGAATCCTTGTCGCTGCCCGTGGTGCGTGGTCGCTGGTTAAGCCTTTTCATGCTAAAATGATCACATAAAACTCTAATGATTTCAGGTCATTGGGCGGTCTATTTGTGGACGGCTGCGGGGTGCGGCCTATGGTGGAGCGTGGGTGATGCTGGGACTATTGGGACTTTTGGGTGTCTTGTGCGCGGGTGTGGCGGCGGATGCGGTATTTCGCCCGTCGTCCGACGGCAGCGGCGACGATCCGGAGGGCGATGACACGCCGGATTTGGCAGAAGACGAGGGTGATGAAGGTGGCCAGGCAGATCTTTTGTGGTCGGGGACGGAGGCTGACGAGATTTTCGCAGGTGGCGAAGGGGATGATACGCTCTCATCAGGTGGCGGGGTGGACCAGCTGGACGGAAGGACGGGCGATGACCTTCTGTCAGCCGGGGCAGGGAATGACGTGGCCCATGGCGGCGACGGCGATGACACACTGCTCGGCGGTTCCGGTCAGGACAGTCTTAATGGCGATGCGGGCCGAGATGTGTTGAAGGGTGGTGCCGGCGCAGACCATCTGGCCGGTCAGTCGGACGATGACGTAATGCTGGGCGGCGTTGGTAACGATACCATATTAGGTGGTGAGGGGGATGATCGGCTGCATGGCGGGCGCGGTGACGACTGGGTCGCGGGCGGCTATGGCGATGACAAGCTGGACGGTGGCGCGGATCAGGACGTGGTCGATGGTGGCGCGGGCAATGACACGCTGGTCGGCGGGCATTCAGGCTATGCTTCGGGCGCAGACTTTCTGAACGGCGGGTCTGGGGACGATGTAATGTACTTGCAGGACGGGGATACAGCATCGGGGGGTGAAGGTGCAGATCAGTTTTACCTCGATGACTGGGTAAATGACGGTTCGGTTGAGACGATCACCGATTACGACGCCCGCGCAGATGAGATCGTGGTGGTGTTTGACGCCGGGGTCCATCCCGACCCGACGCTGTCGCTTGAGGCTGAAGACGGATCGGACGATGTAACCATCCTGCTGGACGGCGTTCCGCTGGCCGTTGTCCAGGGAGGCGCTGGCATGATGCTGGATGACATCCGGCTGGCCGCAGCGGCGTGACGCAGCGCTATTCCCAGCGGATTGGGGCTTGTGCATAACCAATGTAGAGCGGATGCCGGGGGTGGCCGCCTTGCGTCAGGCCAAGATGCATCAGGGGCTGGCCCGTCGCGCGCAGCTGGTGTTCGACCTTGGACCCCCGGTCAAGATGCGCGCCATGGGTGCCCCAGGCGCAGATGATGGTGTTGGCCCAAAGCGCGGCACTTTGGATCGCCGCGTCGTTGCCCGGTCCGCTAGGGTCAGCCTCGGCCCGCATGACGCGGGGATCGGTGGCGCGAAAGGCAAAGATATTGGTGACGCAGAATGCGCCATAGCCCAGCGCGCGAGCGCGACGTTCGCAACGCTCCACCGTTGGATCATTTTGGAACTCGGTCGCTGTCGAAGGGTTCAGCATGACAAAGGTTACGCGCGCCCCGGCACTGTCCCAGACCCGCGTCAAGCTGTAGCGATACCGCTGGCACGCTGAATAGATGGCGACC
>JANPBI010000010.1:0-4037 GCA_031430315.1 Rhodobacterales bacterium
GGATGCCCAGTTTCACTGCGATCGCGGCATCTGCAGGAGCGGCGAGGGCGCGCAAGGCCCCGACCCAGTCTCGGCGGAGCGAGCGGGCGTGGGCGTCAAAACGCAAGCCCTCGGTCGTGAGCTCAGTGCCCGCGCGGGACCGCTGGAAAAGACGCGCGCCAAGCTGGGATTCCAATGCAGTGATCCGGGCAGAGACGGTGCTTTGCGTGACGCCAAGCCGCTCGGCCGTGCGGTTGAAGCTACGGGTTTCAACGAGGTCGAGGAACGTGTCGAGAAGGTCAATCTGCACATGGCGCTCCTAATCGGATTATCCGATCAATAGATCGGGCTTGGGCGAATTGAAAGTCCTGTCAATGCGGCGGATACTGAATGGGCGCCGGAGCCTCCGGCGGGGATATTTGGTCCAACTGGAAGGGTGCAGACGTTGAGCGATTTTCCGAGCCAGGCGCGTGTGGTGGTGATCGGCGGCGGGGCGGTCGGGGCATCGTGCCTGTAACATCTGGCCAAGGCAGGATGGACCGATTGCCTGCTTCTGGAAAAGAACGAGTTGACCGCTGGATCAACCTGGCACGCGGCCGGCAATGTGCCGACGTTCAGTGCCAGCTGGTCGATCATGAACATGCAGCGCTATTCGGCGGGGCTCTATCGGGGTCTTGGGGCCGAGGTCGACTATCCGATGAACTATCACGTCACGGGGTCGGTGCGGCTGGGGCATTCGAAGGAACGCCTGCAAGAGTTCCAGCGCGTAATGGGGATGGGCCGCTACCAGGGCATGGATCTGGCGGTGCTGGGGCCGGACGAGATCAAGGGCAAGTATCCGTTCCTGGAGACGCATGACCTGACCGGGGCACTTTATGATCCCTATGACGGCGACATTGATCCCGCTCAACTGACCCAAGCCCTGGCCAAGGGCGCGCGGAACATGGGGGCGCGGATCGAGCGGTTCTGCCCCGTGACCGGCGTGCGGCGCGAGGGCGGCGAGTGGGTCGTCGAGACGCCAAAGGGCGAAGTGCGCTGCGAGATCGTGGTGAACGCCGCCGGGTATTATGCCCGCGAAGTTGGTCGGATGTTCGGGCGCGAGTTGCCGATGGTGGTGATGAGCCACCAGTACATGCTCTTTGACACCATCCCAGAGATCGAAGCCTATTCGGCAGAGACCGGGGGCAAGCTGCCTTTGCTGCGGGACGTGGATTCGTCCTACTACCTGCGGCAGGAAAAACACGGCTTCAACCTTGGCCCCTATGAGCGCAACTGCCGCGCGCATTGGGTGACGCCGGATGACCCGTTCCCGCAGGATTTCAGTTTCCAGCTGTTCCCCGATGATCTGGAGCGGCTGGAGTGGTACATCGCCGACGCCATGGCGCGGGTGCCTTTGCTGGAAAAGGCGGCGCTGACCAAAGTGATCAACGGGCCGATACCCTATACGCCGGACGGAAACCCCCTGATCGGTCCGATGCCGGGCGTGCCGAACGCGTTCGAGGCGTGCGTCTTTACCTTTGGCATCTGCCAGGCGGGCGGGGCGGGCAAGGTTCTGGCGGAATGGGTGACACAAGGCGGGACCGAGTGGGACATGTGGTCCTGCGATCCGCGCCGGTTCACCGGGTGGGAAGACCCCGACTATTGCCGTGACAAAGGGATGGAGGTTTACGGCCACGAATACGCCATGCATTTCCCGATGGCGCGCTGGCCTGCGGCACCCGACCGCAAGCTGTCGCCGGTGCATGACCGACTGAAGGCGCTTGGGGCGGTGACAGCGCCTTACAACGGCTGGGAGCGGGCGGAGTGGTTTGCCAAGCCGGGCGATGATCTTGGCTGGGATGCAACGCAGACCTGGGGCCGGGCGGGGCCATGGCAGGCACGGATCGCTGATGAATGCGCGGCGGTGCGCGATGGGGTTGGTGTCCTCGATCTCTCCGGCTTTACCCGCCTGCGCTTGGCTGGGCCAGGCGCGCGCGCGCATGTGGACCGGTTGACGGCGTCGAAGCTGCCGGAGACGGGGAAGATCGGCCTTGCCTATTTTGCCGATGCGCGGGGGCGGATTGTGACGGAGATGACGGTGCTGCCGTTCAGCGACGAAGATATCGGCGTGATCACCGCCTCGGTAGCGCAACGGCATGATGCTGACCTGTTGCGGCAGGGTTTGCCGGGAGGGGTGACGCTGGAGGATTGGTCGGACCGCATCCATTGCTTCATCGTGACGGGGCCGAAGGCGCGCGCTCTGCTGGCGGGAATTGCGGAGGCGGACCTGGACCTGCCATGGCTGTCGGTCCAGTACTTCGCCAAGGTGGCGGGCAAAGACGTGGCGCTGATCCGGGTGAGCTTTGCGGGCGAGCTCGGCTGGGAAGTGCATTGCGACATGGGCGATGCGCCGGCGATTTACGACGCGCTGCTGGCTGGCGGGGCGGTGCCGTTTGGAATGCGGGCTCTGAACAGCTTGCGGATCGAAAAGGGCTATCGCGCATGGAAGGGCGATCTTTCGACTGATTACTCACTGCTGGAGGGCGGCCTAGAGCGGTTCATCGACTGGACCAAGGAGTTCCCCGGCAAGGCGGCGCTGGCGGCAGAAAAGCAGCGCGGGGTGGCAAAGAGGTTCGTGGCATTGAAGGTCGCGGGCGGCGACTGCGATCCGCCCTATATGGCGAACCTCTGGTCGAACGGGTCGATTGTGGGCGAGGTGACCTCGGCGGCAATGGGGTACCGGGTCGGGCATGTGGTCGCCCTTGGGATGCTGAAAGCCGAGCATGCGGTGCCGGGAACGATGCTGGAGGTTGAGGTTTTTGGGCAGCGGATTGCGGCCGAGGTGATGGGGTTCGGGGCAACCTGGGACCGCAAGAACGAACGGATCAAGGCATGACCGCAATCCCTGCTGTCATGTCGGGCGTGCAGTTGATCGCGCATGGCGGACCCGAAGCCCTGATTTGGCGCGACGACATTCCGGTACCGCGCCCGAAGGTCGGCGAAGTGCTGGTGCGCGTTCTGGCGGCGGGCGTCAACATGACCGATGTCAACACGCGCGTCGGCTGGTACGGCGAAGGGCGCGCTGCCGGGTGGTCCGGTCAGATGAGATTTCCACGCATCCAGGGGTCAGACCTTTGCGGGCGCATTGTCGCATTCGGCGAGGGCGTCGAAGGACTGCCACTGGGTGCGCGGGTCATCTGCTCGACCAACCAGCACGAACCGACCGAAGACAACCCGATTGCCTTCGTCTCGATCGGGTCGGAATTCGATGGCGCCTTTGCGCAATACTGTCTGGTCAAAGCCAAGCACCTGCATGATGTCAGCAAATCCCCTTTGTCGGACGTCGAAATCGGCGCGATGCCATGTGCTTACGGGACGGCGTTCAACCTGCTGACGCGTGCTGGCGTGGCAGTGGGGGAGCGGGTTCTGGTGACCGGGGCCTCCGGTGGGGTGGGACTGGCGGCGGTGCAGCTCGCGGCGCTGCGCGGTGCCGAGGTGACCGGGCAATGCAGCCTGTCAAAATCCGATCCGTTGCGGGCGATGAATGTGGCGGTGCTGTCACGTGACACTGAGCTACGCGAAAAGAGTTTTGATGTGGTGATAGATGTCGTTGGCGGTGATGGCTGGCAGCAGCGTCTGGATGCGCTGCGCCCCGGCGGGCGCTATGCCACCAGCGGTGCTGTTGCGGGTCCGATGGTCAAGGGGGATCTGCGCCGCATCTATCTGAACGACCTGACGATTTACGGTGCTACACATCAGCCGCGCGAGGTGTTTGCGGGGCTTGTCACCATTGTCAACACGGCGCGCATTCGCCCGGTGGTGTCGCGGACTTACCCGTTGCGCGACATCGCGCAGGCGCAGGCCGATCTTGCGGCCGGGCGCTATCCCGGCAAGCTTGTTCTGATCCCGTCGGAGACTGACGCATGACCATTCCTTCGCACGCGCGCGCAGTTGTCATCGGGGGCGGCGTCTCGGGCTGTTCGGTGGCTTATCACCTGGCAAAGGCCGGATGGACGGATGTCGTGCTTTTGGAGCGCAAGCAGCTGACGAGCGGTACGACGTGGCACGCGGCGGGGCTG
>JANPBI010000011.1:0-3233 GCA_031430315.1 Rhodobacterales bacterium
ACGGGCAGGGTGGCGTTCACCCCCTCTTTCCCAGTGGAGGTCTTGATGAAGTCAGCGCCGCCCATCATGCAGATGAGGCTGGCGCGGGCGACGTTGCGCAGAGTGCCGAGCTCGCCGGTAGCAAGGATGGCCTTGACATGAGCGTCGCCGCAGGCTTCGCGCATCTCGGCCATCTCGTCGTAAAGCGCCTGCCAGTTCTGCGTCAGGACATGGCGGCGCGAGATCACGATGTCGATTTCGCGCGCGCCGGCGCGGACGCTTTCGCCGATTTCAGCGATGCGCAGCTTGTAGGGCGACAGGCCCGCCGGAAACCCGGTAGAGACCGCGGCGACCGGGATCGAGGTGCCCTCCAGCGCCCGGACGGCCGTTTCGACCATCTCGTGATAGACGCAAACAGCGCCGGTCGTGATGTTCGGAACGCCCATCTTCTCCAGCATCCACGTGGCGACGGGCTGGCGGGCCTTGGCACATAAACGCTTGACACGGCCCTCGGTATCGTCGCCCGCAAGGGTGGTTAGGTCGATCAGGGTGACGGCTTTCAAAAGCCAGGCCGCCTGCCATTCCTTTTTGACGCTGCGGCGGCCGGAAATGGTGGCGGCGCGGCGTTCGATGGCCGAGGTATTGGCCTGGACCGAAGCGACCCAGTCGAGGTCAAGCGGCATGCCGGGATTGCGCGCATGCGTGACCTGCGGCAGCAGATCGGACAGGGCAGGATGCACACGTGTTTCCAAGAGAGTCCTCCGCCCAAGCCGGACAACGCAGACGATGCCATGCACGCACGGACCTCGCAAGGCCTGCCGTCCCAGAACTCTGACCGGATGGTCAACAATTGTCGCAGGTTGACCTCGGCGCGTGGAAGTTGCCTTCTGCCGACAAAGCCGAACCACGGAGTAGAACGAAGATGCATGATCTTGACCTTACGGGGCATTGGGCAGGCATTCTGTCGGTGATCATCTTTGTCGTGGCGTACATCATGGTGGTATTTGAAGAAGCGACCCATATGCGCAAGTCAAAGCCCGTCATGCTGGCAGCAGGGCTGATCTGGGCGCTGATCGGGATTGCCTATTTGATGGCGGGGCAGGCCGAGGCAGCCAACAGCCACGCGAAGGAAATCATAGAAGAATATGGCGAGCTTTTCCTGTTTCTGATCGTGGCTATCACCTACGTCAACACGCTCGAGGAACGTCGCGCCTTTGATGTGCTACGGGTGAAATTGATCGGCCTGGGACTGGGATACCGGCAGCTTTTTCTGCTGACGGGTGTCCTCGCCTTTTTCCTGTCATCCGTGCTCGACAACCTGACGACGGCGCTGGTGATGGGCGCGGTGGTCATGGCACTGGGGCGGGACAATGCGAAGTTCGTGGTAATCGGCTGCGTTTCGATCGTCATTGCGGCCAATGCGGGCGGCGCGTTTTCCCCGTTCGGCGACATTACCACCTTGATGGTCTGGCAAAAGGGCAAGCTGGAGTTCTTTGAGTTCTTCGTGCTGTTCCTGCCGTCGCTGGTGAACTGGGCGGTGCCTGCCGCATTGATGTATTGGTCGGTGCCGAACGAAAAACCCTCTGCCGAGGTGCGCAACATCCGGGGCAAGCCGGGCATGATCGGGGTCGCCGTACTGTTTGCACTGACCATCGCGACGGCGGTGAGTTTCAAGAATTTTCTGAACCTGCCCCCCGCCTTGGGAATGATGTTGGGTCTGGGGTACCTGCAGATCTGGTCTTACTACCTGCGCATGACGGGAACCCGCAGGGGGGACGAAGATATGGTTCTGGACAGCTTCAAGGAAGTGCAGCGGATCGAATGGGACACGCTGCTGTTTTTCTTTGGCATCATCTTTGCAGTCGGTGGCCTTGGGGTGCTAGGCTATCTGGGGCTTGCGTCAGAGCTTCTCTACACCGACCTTGGCCCGACTTATGCCAATGTGATCATTGGCGTCCTGTCGGCAATTGTCGACAACATCCCCTTGATGTTCGCGGTGCTGACGATGGACCCCACGATGTCGGACGGCCAATGGCTGTTGATCACGCTGACCTGCGGGACGGGGGGGTCGCTTCTTTCCATCGGATCAGCCGCCGGGGTGGCGCTGATGGGGCAGGCCAAAGGCGTCTACACGTTCAGCGGGCATCTGAAATGGTCCTGGGCGATTGCGCTCGGCTACGTCGCGGCAATCGGGGTGCATCTGGTCGTCAACGCCCATCTGTTTTGACGCGATGCATGCCGGCGGTACGGTCTAGATCGTTTTGTTCGCGGCTCCGGCAGACCGGCCGTCGGCATTCCGGTTATCCAGCGTCGCCCAGGGTGTTCCCGTTTGCGGATCGGGCAGCGTAGCGCGGTCAATAGTGCCGAAGATGTGCGCCTTGGCAAGGTACAGCGCCGCAAGCGGGGCCGTCAGGAACAAAAAGATCGCAACCAACACCTCTTGTCCCGTGACTGTGCCGGTCTGAAACACCAGATCGGCTGAAGACGCGATCAACGCGGTCCCGACACCCACGGTCGTTGCCTTGGTCGGCGCATGCAGACGCTGCATCGGTTCTTGTAGTTTGATCAGTCCAATACTGCCGATCAAACCAAAGATCCCGCCGAGAACCAACAGCGCCGAAATCGCGATCTCCAAGGCGAGCATCATTCGATGATGCTCCCCCGCAACAGGTATTTGGCATAGGCCACCGTGGCCACAAACCCGGTCATCGCCATTATCAGCGCGGCCTCGAACAAGAGCGCCGTGCCCGATTGGACCCCATAAAGTACGATCAGCGCAATCATGTTGATCGACATCGTATCGACCGCCAGGATCCGGTCAGGAACCGTCGGCGCAGTAAAGAGCCGCCACAGGTTCAGCACCAGCGCAAGACCGAAGCATCCGGTGGCAAAGGCTAGGGCATATGCAAGGATCATTCGAATATCCTCTTTAATCGGGCCTCGTAGCGCGCCTTGATGTCATCGCGCACGGCATCCGGGTCAGGTGCATGGAGGGCATGGATCAGCAATGCCTTGCCACAGGCGGACATGTCGGCAGTCAGCGTGCCCGGCGTCATCGTGATCGTCCCTGCCAAAAGGGTGATCGCCTCGGGACTGCGCAAGGTGATCGGGACGGTGATCCAGGCCGACCGGATCTGGCGCGCCGGCATGAAAAGGATAATCCGCGCCACCTGGAAATTGGCCACAATCACATCCCAGACCACAAGGGCGGTATAGGCGGCCAGCGCCAATGGGGCCTTGACCACGGTTCGGCG
>JANPBI010000012.1:0-3712 GCA_031430315.1 Rhodobacterales bacterium
CCCGGTGGTGGTAAAACCCGACACGCTTTCGAAATAGGCATCGGTAAAATCCAGCCCCGGCGCGCCCAGCCAGAACGGCAACGCCCCAAAGCCCGGCACCATGATCCAGATCCCTGCTGTCAGAAGGTAGGCCTGACGCACATCCAGACCGGCCACCCGCGTGTTCGAGGTCGTCAGCGCCAATGCGCCCCCTGCGGTACCAGTCAAGGCCGCGCAGGCCAGGAAACTCAGGCCATTGTCCGTGCCAGACTGCAAGTCGACGATTGCCGGGGCCAGCATCAGGATGCCCAGCACGATCAGGATGCGACCGATGACGTAGATGACGGGGCGAATGTCGACCATGATGGCGCATGGCTAACGGTACGGCCGGGGACGGTCAATCGCCCCGCGCGACAGCCCAAAGGACCGGCGCAGCGCAGCATCCCCCGCGGGGTCCCTTGCGCCCGGCCATTCAAGACGGCCGCCGCCGCCGCTCATGAGCCTTTTGCCGTCATCGCCAGCCCTACACCTGACAAGGTCAAAAGCCCTGCCCCAGCCAGCGCAACGCTCATCGGTTCCGCCAGAAAGAGAACCGCACCCGCCGCAGCAACCGCCGGGGTCGCAAGCTGGCTTACGGCCAGCTCACCCAGGCTGAGACGCGGTGCCGCGCGGTACCAGATGACATAGCCAACACCGGAGGCCAGCGCCCCGGAGAGGACGGCCAACAGCACACCGTTCCACCCAAACCCGGGGTCCGCATCCACAAACGGCAGCAACAGACCAAGCGGAGTGGCCAGCAAAAAGGCGCGTGCGGTTCGGCCGGTGGCATCGCCCGCCTTGCGGCCCAGCAGCGTATAGGTGCCCCAGGCGAGGCCCGCGATTGCCATCAGTGCTGCAGCCGCCGGATCGGGAGACCCCGCGCGCGGCAGCAAAATCCAAACCACCCCCGCCGCCGCCAGCACCAGACCAGCCCCTTCGCGCCGCGACAGCGACTCGCCGCGCCAAACAGAAAATCCGATGATGGCCCCCTGCACGGTGGCAAAAAGGATCAGCGCCCCTGTCGCTGCACCCAAGGCGCGATAGGCAAAACCGAACGCCGCCGCATAGACAAACAACGCCGCCGCCCCGGGAACATCGGCCAGGGACGGACGCTGGCGCAGGAACGGGATCAACAGCACAGCGCCCGCCAAAAGCCGGATCGCGGTAAAGGTTCCTGCACCCATGCCGGCCTCGGCAATCGCGGCCCGCGCCAAAAGCGAATTGGCCGCAAAGGCGATCACGGCGATGGCCGCAAGTCCCTGAACCGACCTTGCGGTCTTCACCGTTCGGCCCCAGGCGAGGTCAGGGACACTGATCAAGCGCCCGCATCAGATCGTCCACCAGATCGCCGGTGTCCTCCAGCCCGATGGACAGCCGCACCAGCCCCGGCGTGATGCCCAAGAGGTCCTTTTGATCCTGCGGCAGCCGCTGGTGCGTCGTCGTCGCCGGATGCGTCGCGATAGACTTGGCATCCCCCAGATTGTTGGAGATCTTGAATATTTTCAGGGCATTCAGGAAGGCGAACGTGGCGTCTTTGCCGGCCGCGATGTCGATGGTGACCAATGTGCCCCCCGACCCCATCTGGCGCATCGCCAGCGGGTGCTGCGGGTGGCTCGGCAGGCCTGGGAAAATCACCCGGCCCAGTTTGGGATGGCCCTCCAGCCTGGCCGCGATCACGGCGGCACTTTCGGCCATCGCGCGACAGCGCAGGTCCAGCGTCGCCATGCCGTTCAGCATGATCCATGCCGTAAAGGGCGACATCGAGCCGCCGGTATGCTTCATATAGGGTTCTAGTGTCTTGCGGATGAAGTCACGGCTGGCACAGACCACGCCGCCCAGTGCCCGGCCCTGCCCGTCGATATGCTTGGTGGTGGAATAGACCACGATATCGGCGCCCTGTTCCACCGCGCGGGAATAGATCGGCGTCGCAAAGACGTTGTCGCAGACGACCAGCGCGCCTGCGGCATGGGCAATGGCCGACACGCCCTCGATATCCACCAGTTCCAGCGCGGGGTTCGACATGGATTCGAAAAACACCGCCCTGGTGCCCGGCGTCACGGCCTGTTTCCACGCCTCCAGGTCCGCCCCGTCTACGAACGTGACCTTGACCCCGAACTTGCGCAGAACCTCTTCCAGCACGTACAGGCACGACCCGAACAGCGCGCGCGAACTGACGACATGATCCCCGGCCCGCAACATCGCCATCAAGGCACCCGACACCGCCGCCATGCCCGACGCGGTGGCAAAGGCGTCCTCGGTCCCCTCCAGCGCTGCAATCCGCTCCTCGAACATCCGCGTCGTCGGGTTGCCGTAACGGGCGTAGATGAACTCATCGTCACCCGCCTTCTGGAACCGCGCCTCGGCCGCCTCGGCATCGGGATAGACGAAGCCCTGCGTCAGAAAGATTGCCTCGGCCATCTCGCCATACTGGCTGCGGCGGCTGCCCTCGTGGACCAGTTTCGTACGGGTCTTCCAGTCGTCCATCATTGCCCTCCGGCGCAAAGAAAATGCCCCGGACAACCAGAGGTGCCGGGGCCATTGCCCTGAACCTCTTTAGCGGTTTGTTTAACGTGGCCCGCAATCCGGTAACAAAGCGCCACGAAGGTCGGGATACGCCTTTGCCCCTGCAGGGTCAACCGCCCCCTTGGCCTTTCGGGGCCATCACGCCATGATCCTCCGACATGCCCTGACCGGAGACAGCCCATGCCCGCGCCCATCGCCCTTTACTATTGGCCCACCCCGAACGGCCACAAGATCACCATCGCATTGGAGGAAATGGGCCTGCCCTATGAGGTACATCTGGTGAACATCGGCGTAGGCGACCAGTTCAAGCCGGACTTTCTGGCGATATCCCCCAACAACCGCATGCCTGCCATCACCGATCCCGACGGCCCGGGCGGCCAACCCGTGTCGATCTTTGAATCCGGTGCGATCTTGCAGTATCTGGCGCGCAAGACCGGCACGTTTTGCGGCCCGACCCAGCGCGACCGCATTGCCGTAGATCAATGGCTGATGTGGCAGATGGGCGGCGTGGGCCCGATGGCAGGCCAGGCGCATCATTTCCTTCGCTATGCGCCCGACCTCGACCCGCCGCAGGTCCTGCCCTATGCGCAAGACCGCTATCGCCGCGAGGTGGGCCGCCTTTATGGTGTTCTCGACCGCCAGCTGGCCAAGGGGGCTTACGTCGCGGGCGAATTCCTGTCGATTGCCGATTTCGCGATCTGGCCCTGGGCAATGGGCTGGGAGCGCCAGCAACAAACGCTGGCGGACAAGCCCCATATGGCGCGCTGGCTGGCTGAACTGGATGCGCGACCGGCGTTTCAGCGGGGAAAGGCCGTGGCCGCCGACCAGCGCCAGCCCCTGACCGACCGCAAGGCGCAGGAGATCCTGTTCAAGCGCTGACCCGCGTCACTTTTCCGATGGCGGCTCGATCATGTAGCGCTGCAGGGCCATGATCTGCATCCACAAAAATACGAACAGGACGACTGGAAAGGCGAATGTCTCCAGCTTGACCCAAAGATCTGTCGACTGCGTGCGCCACACCACCTCGTTTGCGACGGCCAGCGCCACGAACATGATCGCCAACCGCTGCGTCAGGATCATCCAGCCTTTTTCCTGCATCGGAATGGCGGCATTCATCACCCATTGCAGATAGCTTTGTCCGCGCCATAACCCGAAACCGAGGATCGCTGCA
>JANPBI010000013.1:0-6098 GCA_031430315.1 Rhodobacterales bacterium
TGCCGCAGCGCGCCTCCAGCACGGCCAGAATGGTGGACAGTCGACCGGAATCGAGGCCAACCACGGTGCGGCGCGGCGTGCCGAGGGTGGACGGCGTGACCAGCGCCTGTATCTCGGTCAGGACGGGGCGCGTGCCTTCGATGCCGGCAAAGACCGCCGAGCCCGATACGGGCGTGTTGCGATCCGACAGGAACAGGGCAGAGGGGTTTGCAACCTCGGCTAGACCAGCGCCGGTCATCTCGAACACGCCGATTTCATCGGCAGGGCCAAAGCGGTTCTTGACGGCGCGCAGGATGCGGAACTGGTGGCCGCGCTCGCCTTCAAAGTAAAGGACGGTGTCGACCATGTGTTCGATCACGCGGGGACCGGCAATCTGGCCTTCCTTGGTTACATGGCCGACCAGCACGACCGCGACGCCGCGCCGTTTGGCAAAGGTCACCAGTTCATGCGCCGCCGCACGGACCTGAGACACGGAACCGGGGGCCGCCTCGACCGAGTCGAGCCACATCGTCTGGATGCTGTCGATGATCACAAGGCCGGGCTTTTCGGCGTCCAGCGTGGTCAGGATGTCGCGCAGATTGGTCTCGGCCCCCAGCAGCACCGGCGCGTCGGTCAGGCCCAGCCTCTGGGCACGCATGCGGACCTGGGCGGAGGCTTCCTCACCGGAAATGTACATGCATTTCAAGCCTCTGCGCGCAAAACTTGCAGCTGCCTGCAGGAGCAGGGTGGACTTGCCGATCCCAGGATCGCCGCCGACCAGCAGGGCGGATGCAGGTACGAGGCCTCCCCCTAACACACGGTCCAACTCGTCAATGCCGGAGCCAAAACGGGGCGGCGGCGGCTCATCGGTGCCGAGATCGCCCAAGGGGATAGTGCGGCCCTTGCCCTTCAACGCCTTGGGGCCTGCGGAAAGGGGCGCTTCCTCCACGATGGAGTTCCAGCTGCCGCAAGCATCGCATTTGCCGGTCCATTTGGCGTAAGCGGCACCACAGACCGTGCAGGTGAAGGAGAGGGTGGATTTGCTCATGCGCCAGTCATGCCCTTGATCGGGGCAGGGCGCAATCAGGTGCGCGCGGTGGCATGGCCGATCCAGAGGCTGGCAAGCACGCAAGCAGTGAAAAGATACAGGCCCCAAGCGGTTTCAACCGTGGCGAGACCGATGCCTTTAACTAGCACGATGTAGATGGCGATCAGAAAGACATCCGCCATGGCAAGTTTGCCCAGGATGTGCAGGAAAGGGAGGGTAGAGGGCTTTAGAAGGTCGAAATGGATCAGCGTCAGGCCAATGGTTTTGGCATAGGGCGCAAAGACCGCAAGGAAGGTGACCAGCAGCGCGAGGGCGGCATCGGTTTCCCACAAGCTCTGCAGGCCCGTGATGACAGAGATTTCGTCCATCCCGAAAATCGGGAGCAGGGCCGCGCGGAGCAGGGGCGCGAACCACGCGGTGGGGAAGAGGATGAGGAGGGAGAGGTTGGCTGCGCGGATCATATCACCGTACCGGATTGATAGGCCCATCCGCCCGCCCATGCACGAATTGTTGCACATAAGGGTCTGATGTTCCATCCAACTCCCCAACCGGACCCGTCCAACGTATCACCCCGTCATGCAGCATCGCCACCCGGTCGGCAATCGCGCGGACGCTTGTCATGTCATGCGTGATGGTGATGGCGGTCGCCCCCATCTCGACCACGATCTCGCGGATCAGGGCGTTGATGACGCCCGCCATGATCGGGTCAAGGCCGGTGGTGGGTTCGTCGAAAAAGATCACTTCTGGTTCGGCGGCAATGGCGCGGGCGAGGCCGACACGCTTTTGCATGCCGCCGGACAATTCGGCAGGGTAGAGGTCGGCGACATCCGGCCCAAGCCCCACGCGGCGGAGTTTTTCCAGCGCCACGGCGCGTGCCTGTTCGCCGGGTTGTTTCAACGCACCCTGCATCAGACGAAAGGCAACGTTTTCCCAGACCCGCAGCGAGTCAAACAGCGCCCCCCCCTGAAACAGCATTCCGAACCGAGCAAGGAATGCGTCTCTGTCGGCCAGTGTCACGTCCTGCCCGTCCAGGGTGATCGTCCCGGCATCGGGCTTGACCAGCCCCAGAATGCACTTGATAAGCACCGATTTGCCGGTGCCCGACCCCCCAATCACGACCAAGCTGGTGCCCCGATCCACGGTCAGGTCCACCCCTTGCAACACGCGCTTGGGGCCAAAGGACTTGTGGACTCCGCTCAAGGTGATCATGAGGTGAAGAATACCTCTGTCAGCAGGTAATTGGTGGCGAGGATCAGCACCGATGCCGACACCACAGCGGCCTTGGTCGCGGCCCCGACGCCTTGCGCCCCGCGGGCCGAATTCATCCCGTGATAGCATCCCATCAGCGCCACGATGAACCCGAAGGCTGCACCTTTGACCACACCAGAGCCAACATCCCAGGGTTCCAAAAACTCAATGGTGTTGCGGATATAGGTGGCGGAGTTGAAGTTGAGACGCGTCGTGCCGACCAGCCAGCCCCCCATGATCCCGATGGTGTCACCGACCGCGACCAGCACCGGCATGACCAACGTTGCGGCCAACACACGAGGCACCGCCAGATAGCGGATCGGGTCGGTCGACAGCGTTACCAGCGCGTCAATCTGTTCGGTCACCTTCATCGTGCCGATCTCGGCGGCGATGGAACTGGCGACGCGGGCGGCGACCATCAACCCGCCCAGCACCGGACCAAGTTCGCGCACCATGCCGATGGCGACGATGGACGGCACGACACTTTCCGCATTGAACCGCGCCCCGCCCGAATAGATCTGCAGGGCCAGGGCCCCGCCGGTAAACAGTGCCGTCAGGCCCACGACGGGCAGGCTGAACCAGCCGATCTGCATCATGGCTGTCAGGAAGGCGCGGGCATAGAACGGCGGCTGCACTACTCGCGACACGATCAGCGTTGCGAACAAGGCCACTCGCCCGACCGCCGCCAAACTGCCCAGGGACATCCGACCCAAGGACGCAAGCGGCGCTAGCGCCTTCATGTCACCGGGTCCAGATAACGGCGTTGATAGCGGGGACCGAGCGAGGTGAGAATCTCATATCCGATGGTCCCCGCCGCATCGGCAAGGTCATCCACCGTCTGATGTGGACCAAGAATGTCCAAAGAACGCGGGATCTCGGGCAGATGCGTCACATCCACCGTGATCAGGTCCATCGAGACGCGCCCGATCACCGGGCAGGGCACGTCGCCATCCCACAAGACAGCGCCATTCATCAGGGCGCGGATCAACCCGTCGGCATAACCACCAGCAACAGTCGCTATGACCGATGGAACCTCGGCCTCCCAGGCGGCCCCGTAGCCGACGGTTTCCTCGGGAGCGACATCGCGGGTTTGGATGACCGGCAGGGACAGACCCGCCACCCGCGCGGAAAACTCGTAAGGCCGCCCGCCGTAAAGTCCGATGCCAGGGCGTGTCAGGTCGAAATGATACTGCGGACCCAAGAGGATGCCACCCGTAGCGGCAAAACTTCGCGGCACACCGGTACCGTCGGTCATGGCATGAAACGCGGCCAGTTGGACGGCATTCTGCGGGTGATCCAGTTCATCGGCACAGGCCAGATGGCTCATCAGCAGTTCCGGACCCGCGCCGATCAGGATGGGGGCGACGGCCTCCCATTCGGCCAGTTCCATCCCAAGGCGGTTCATGCCGGTGTCCAGTTGCACGCCGAACGGATGGCCGGGCAGCAGTTCAAGATGCCGTGTCGTCTGTTCAAGCGAGGCCAGCATCGGGGTCAGATCCAGATCGTGGATCATTTCCGTGTCGCCCTGCATGTGGCCCGACAGGACGGCAATCTGCGGTCCTGGCCCCAACGCCTGGCGCAGGGTGGCGCCTTCTTCGGCGTAGGCGACAAAGAACCGCCGTGCCCCGGTCTGCGCCAAGGCGCGCGCGACGCGGGCCAGTCCCAAACCATAGGCATCCGCCTTGACCACTGCCGCCGTCTGCACGCCAGCCCCGGACAGACGATCCAGCGCGCGCCAGTTGGCGCAGACGGCATCAAGGTCGACGGTTAGGATTGCGGTAGCCATGGGGCGGTTTTGACCAATTGGAGGTGGCCCTTCAAGGGCAAAACGGGGCAGAGGTCCCGGACAGGCACAACTTGGCGCTGTTGACCCGCGCCACAGACCGGCGATCAGAACCCGACATCGCCCCCGTCACCCTGCCACTGGCGGGCAAGGTTGCCGAACCGGGTAAACCGTCCTTCAAAGCTTAGTTCCACTGTGCCGATGGGGCCGTGGCGCTGCTTGCCGATGATGACCTCGGCGCGACCATGCACCTGTTCCATCATGGTCTGCCATTTCGCCATGGCCTCAAGATCGTGGTCGCCGGGTTTTTCACGTTCCTTGTAGTATTCCTCGCGGAACACGAACATCACGACGTCCGCGTCCTGCTCGATAGAGCCGGATTCGCGCAGGTCGCTCAGCTGTGGGCGCTTGTCGTCACGGTTTTCGACCTGGCGGCTCAGCTGCGACAAGGCGACCACCGGAATGTTGAGTTCCTTGGCAATGGCCTTCAGCGCCTGCGTGATCTCGCTGACTTCCTGCACGCGGTTTTCTTTCGACGTGCCGCGCAACAACTGCAGGTAGTCAATGAACAGGATGTCCAATCCATGCGTCCGTTTCAGACGTCGCGCCCGTGCGGCCACCTGGCTGACGGGCAGGGCAGGCGTGTCGTCGATGTAAAGGGGGCAGGTCTCCAGCGCCTTGGCCGCGTCGACGAACCGGCGAAACTCGGTTTCGGTCATGTCGCCACGCCGGATCTGTTCGGACGGGACTTCGGACGCCTCTGACAAGATGCGCGCGGCCAGTTGTTCGGCCGACATTTCCAAACTGAAGAACCCTACGACGCCGCCTTCGATCGTGCCTTCGGTGCCGTCGGGCTTGCGCCCGCGGTTGTGCGCCTTGGCGATGTTAAAGGCGATGTTGGTGGCCAGCGAGGTTTTCCCCATTGAAGGGCGGCCCGCCAGAATCAGAAGGTCGCTGTCATGAAGACCCCCAAGGCGGCGGTCCAGATCGACCAGGCCGGAGGATATTCCCGACAAACCGCCGCCACGCTGATAGGCGGCATTGGCCATGTTCACCGCCTCGACCGCGGCCTTCAGGAATGACTGGAAACCCCGTTCGGCCACGCCTTGTTCGCCCAGTGTGTACAGGCGCTGTTCGGCTTCGGTGATCTGGTCGCGGGGCTCGGACGCGATGTCCACCTTGGCCGCGCGGGCGGTAATATCGCGCCCCAGCGCGATCAACTCGCGCCGCACCGCCAAGTCATAGATCATCTGCGCATAATCGCGCGCCGCATAGGCCGAGATCGCCGCCCCGGCGAGGCGCACGAGATAGGCGGGACCCCCCAGTTCCTTGAGCCCGGCGTCATCTTCGAAAAAGCCCTTTAGCGTCACCGGCGAGGCCAGCGCGTTTTTCTGGATCCGCGCGGCGGCAATTTCAAAGATGCGCCGGTGCACCGGGTCGTAGAAATGCTCCGGTTTTACGAGGGACGCGATGCGGTCATAGATGTCATTGTTGGTCAGGATCGCGCCCAACAGCTGCTGCTCGGCCTCGATGTTGTGCGGCAGGGTGTCGGTGTCGGTTTGCAAGGCCGACGGTACGGGCCGCAACGTCGCTACTTCGGTCATGTTCACTTCCCTGTGCGTGGCGCGCCTTTGCGGCTTGAGCGCACGTGTCCCTTGCCTTCTCTGCCCCATTGTCCCGCCATCGCACAAGGCCCGAACAACCTTGTGGACAAGGCAGTGGGCGAGTCGGACGGACCGGCGTTGTGGCCTTCGACAATACCACATCTCGCGATAGCATTGCGAGCCGCTACCAAAAAGATGACGAATTTCGATTCGTTCGGCGGATTATCCCCAGATGCTCCACAGGCATCGTGAACGGTTTTCTTGTTCGGTCAGGCTGGTTTTCGCGCATCCTGCCAAGCCCGCGGGGCCGACAGGAATTTCTCTACTTCGGCCAAGGTCGCATCGTCAAACGCACCTTGTGCGCGGGCCTCGGCCAATACGTCCCACCAAGTGCATAGGTGATGCAGCGCCACGCCGTGATCGGCCAGACGCTGGG
>JANPBI010000014.1:0-3160 GCA_031430315.1 Rhodobacterales bacterium
CCGCGCCCTTTTGCTGGCGGGAAATGAATGCCTGCCCTACACGATGATGTCGCCATTGGTGGTGTCGGGGACGATTTCGGTCGGCCACGCATCCAGCCTGTCCTTGCCGTCTCAGCCCCGCGACAGCCGCCGCCTGCCGGACTGGCTGGCCGAGGCGGTGCCCAAAGGCGCCCGCGTTGGCATGGTCGGCTGGAAATGGTTTGGCGCAGACGAGGTTGATGACCCGGCGACTGCGCTGGAGGTCCCGGCCTTTGTTGTCGATCCTGTGCGCGCCGTGGCTGGCCGCGTCGAAAACGCCACCGACATCCTGATGCATCCTGCCCATGGCCTGCGCGCCCGTGTCGATGCCGGGGAAATCGCGCGGCTGGAGTTTGCCAACCACATGGCTGCCAACGCGCTCCGCCGCATGGCGCACGCATTTCGTCCCGGAATGATGGATTTCGAAGCGCTCGCGGCGGGTCAGATCGGCGGGCTGCCGCTAGGCTGCCACACCACATTTGCGACGGGCGCGCGCGCTGATCAGGGGTTGTCCAGCGCCAGCGGCCAGGTTTTGGAGATCGGTCATTCGATCTCGTTCAACGTCTGCCACTGGCGCGCCAATATCTGCCGCGCCGGATGGCTTGCACGTGATGCGGGAGATCTGCCCGCAACCGCTCGGGGCTATGTCGACGATTTTGTCATGCCCTATCTGCGGGGCATGTCGGACTGGTGTGGCCTGATGCAGCCGGGGGTTTCGGGAGGCGAGGTCTGGGATGCAATGCAAAAGGCGCTGCCCTTTGCGATTTATGGCGTCACGCTCAACCCTGGGCACCTGATCGGCCTTGATGAATGGATGTCGTCACCCATCTTTGCAAGGTCGGACATTCCGCTTGCGTCGGGCATGGCAATGCAGATGGACGTGATCCCCGGACATCCGCAATGGGGTTCCACCCGGATGGAGGATGGCTATGTCCTTGCAGATGCCGACCTGCGGGCTGATCTGAAGGCGCGATTCCCCGACGTGGCGGCCCGATGCCAAGCCCGTGCCACGTTCATGCGCGATGTGATCGGCATGCAGGTGCCGGACACGCTCTTGCCGCTGGCCGACACGTGCGGGATCATCGCGCCCTACCTTTTCGCGCCGAAACAGGTGGTTGCACTTTAAGTGCGAGCAAGCGACAGCCCTGCAGCGGTAGCACCTGACCAAAGGTCCGCTGCGACGTGATGGGCCCAGCGCCCGGTACTCGGCACGATATCGGGAACCTGCACCACAACGCAGCCCGCGCGGTGGGCAGACTCGGCACCCGTTTCGCTGTCTTCGAATACCAGGCATCGCGCCGGGTCGACCCCCAGGAGCCGCGCCGCAAGCAGATAGGGGTCGGGCGCGGGTTTGGCTGCCGCGACATCCTCCAGAACGATGACGCGGGAAAAATAGCCATTCAGCGCCGCGCGCACCAGTTTGCTGCGGGCTTCGTCCCGACGGGATGAGGTCACAATCGCGCGCGGCAAAGAAATCGCTGCCAAGGTTTCGTGGACCATCGGCTTTAGCGGTATATCCGTTGCCATCGCCGCCTGAAACCCATCGGTCCACGCTGCATTCAAGGCGTCGACGTTTACGTGGGGAAAAGCCGCAGCGATCATGCGGCTGGCGGTCGGATTGTCCTTGCCGATGATGGCATGAAAGAATTCGGGATCGACCGGGTGGCCCATCCGATGGAATGTCGCAAGTCCTGTGCGAATTGCCACGGCCTCGCTGTCGATCAGCGTCCCGTCGAGGTCAAATAGCACGGCGTCGAACATCACAATTCCCCGGAAAAACCTGCCGCCGACCTCTTAGGCCAGATTGTCGGGATTGGCGAATGATGGCGTCGTCCCTGATGTCGGTTTGTTTCAGAAATGCACGCGGACCTGCAGAAACCCGTTCTGCGCGATGCCAAGCGGTTTCAGCGCAAGAGGAAGTGCGTCGGACAGGCACGAGAGCGCAGCAGGGGAGGTCTCAAAGACCGCAGTTGTGCCTGGCATTGGCGAAAACCGCCATGTCTGGGCCGAAGGCGATGTGAACGGTCCCTTGGCCTGAATGTGGCGTACAAGCATGTCGCGAGACAAAAGCCGCGTCTCCAAGACCAGTTGGGCAGAACTGTCAGTCAGAAAGAACCCGGCCCCACCACTGCGAAAACTGTTGGTCGCAAGCAGGAAAGCGTCGTTGGGACGAACGGGCTGCCCTTGCCAGGTCAGGTTGCGGACGCGGCGACCTGCACGGCGGCGCAAAGATCCGTTCGCGGCAAAGCGCGGCGGTCCGGAGAGGTCGATCTCGTATCCAATGCCAAAGATGCGGTCATGCTGAAAGCTGGCAAAATCCTCGTCGATCAACTGTCCATTTGCGCTGCCATTTGAAAGGCGATGATAGATCGACGCGGACCGCTCCAACCAGTCTGCCAGATCTGCACCGGAAAGCTTGAGTGCGGAAACGGTATTCGGGAAAGGACACAGATCCGCCGCGTGACGCAGGGCCAGGGGACCTGCTGGAATGTCGACGTAGTTGTCGGGACCGCTGCGCCCGCCCGCCTTGAACGGAGCAACCGCCGACAAGATCGGCAGATTTGCATGTACCGTTCCAGCCATGGCTGCGCGAACATAGTCGGACTGGGCTGCGGCAAGCAGAGAAAGCGTCGGACTGTCGGTGATCAAGGCAAGATAGCTGTGCAGCCTCAGTGTGGTCTGTCCGATGTCTCGCCGGATCCAGCGCCGCGTTGCACGATGGACCCCGACCACGGCAGCTTCGAGCTGGCGGACTGTTTCAGCTGCAACTGATGGCGGGTTTGACGGAACCGACTGGCGGGTGGCGCGCAGTTCGGTCCGGGCCTGAACGATGGTCCAGCGCCCCGCAAGACCGCGTTGCAGCTCCAGATCGATAACACCGAGATGTGACCCGAAGTGTCCAGGCAGGACGGCAGGCTTTTTGCACAGGGTGCCGCCAACAGGGTCCACTCCTGGCGAACGCAGATGGTCTGTTCCCGGAAATGTCAGGTGGCTATGGCCTGCCACCACAACATCAAGCCCTTCGATCGCTGCAAGGTCGGTGGCACAGTCCTCGTTTTGATCAGGTGTGTCGGACAGCGGCGCTATTCCGGTGTGCGCCAAGGCCACAATGAGGTCAGCGCCCGCCGCGCGCAGTTTGGGA
>JANPBI010000015.1:0-4734 GCA_031430315.1 Rhodobacterales bacterium
CATGCTGGCGTCGAAAAGCGATGGCATCAGGCACCGCCAGCCAGGCCGACGGATCGCGCGTGCCCTGCATCTCCAGCCCGTCGATGAAGGGTGTGTTGCCAAAGACGCCCTTGGTGCCGGGTGTCGCGGCGTCTTCGGTCCAGCCGTGACTAATGACAAGCGGGTTGATTCCGGCCTGCAAGTTCCGCCGCACATACAGGAAAGCCGCACCTTTCGGAGCCATCAGCCATTTGTGGCAATTGCCAGCATAATAGTCGGCCCCGAGCGCGGTCAGGTCCAGCGGGATATGTCCGGGCGTATGCGCGCCGTCGATGACGGTGATGATGCCGCGCGCGCGCGCCTCGGCGACGACAGTCTCGATGGGAAAGACAAGTGCTGTTGCCGAGGTGATGTGGCTGAGGAAGATGACGCGGGTACGCGGTGTGGTCCCGGCCAGCACGGCCTCGGTAAATGCAGCCGCATCGGTCAGGGGCAGGGGGATCGACACCGGAACCACCTTTGCCCCGGTGCGCCGCGCGACATAAGACCAGGTTTTGTCGAGGGCCGCATATTCGTGATCGGTCGTCAGGATCTCGTCGCCCGCATGCAGGTCCAGCGACTGCGCCACGATGTTCAAAGCCACAGTCGCGTTGGTCAGCCCGACGATGTCGTCGGGGTCTGCGCCGACTTCGGCGGCCACGGCCGCGCGGGCATCGCGCATCCAGCCCGACAGGCCCCGCATCGGGTCAAGGAAAGCAACCGGCTGACGTTCCAGCTTGGTCTGCCAGGCCTGATAGGCCTCGAACACGGGTCGCGGGCAGGCCCCATAACTGCCGTGGTTCAGAAACGTCACCGCAGGGTCGAGCAGGAAAAGAGACGCCAGGTTGTCGGTCATTCAGCGCCCTTTCAGGGTCGGATCAAGGGCATCGCGCAGGCCGTCACCAAACAGCGTGGTGGCCAGCACTGTAATGGCCAGCGCCGCCGTCGGAAACACTGCCAGATGCCAGTAGAAATACATGAAATTCATCCCGGTGTTGATCATCTGGCCCCAACTGGGTGTGGGCGGCGGCACGCCGATGCCAAGGAAAGACAACGAAGCCTCCAGCATCATCGCCAGCGGGATGGCCAGCACGAAGCCCACAATGATGGGCGAGATGGAGTTCGGGATCAGGTGCCGCCGGATGATGTAGCCGGGGGTGGCACCCAGGGCTTGCGCTGCGCGAACGAACTCTTTTTCCTTGAATGCCTTCACTTGCGCACGGACCAATAGGCAGACCTGCACCCAGCCGAACAGCGCCGCGATCAGGACGATGGTGAAAAAGCCTCCCCGCGTCAGCGCCCCCATCAACATCGCGGCCAGCAGCGGCGGAACCACAGAAAAGAGTTCGATCAGACGCATTACCACCCAATCGGCGCGCCCTCCGTAATAGCCCGCAACCGCACCAAGCGGGATGCCGATCAGCACGGAAAAGGCGGCGGCGGCAAAGCCGATGGTCAGCGATACCCGCGCGCCATGGACGATGCGGGTAAAGAAATCGCGGCCCAGATCGTCGACGCCGAACCAGAAGTCGCGCGACGGAAAGGCCAGCGCCTGCGTGAGAAACGACTGGTCCGATGGTCCCGTCTTGGTAATCAAAGGAGCAAAAATCGCCATCAAGATCAGGATCGCGAGAACACCCCCGGCGACGACGGCGGCCTTGTTCGCGGCAAAACGCCGCCAGGCAAAATACAATGGGCTGCGTTGGCGGGGGGCGGTCAGGATCGCCGTCATTTCTTCCCATCTCCGAAGCGGATGCGCGGGTTGAGGAACGCATAGAGGATGTCAGAGACAAGGTAGGCCAAACAGAACATCAAGGTGATCAGCAGGATTAATGCCATTTCAAGGGGATAGTCGCGCAACTCAATGCTCGACACGAAGTACGCGCCGAGGCCCGGCACGCGGAACATCGCCTCGACAAAGATCGAACCTGTGGCGGTGCCGATGAACATCGGCAGGAACACGGTGACCATCGGCAGCGCGGCATTGCGCAGGACGTGCTGAAAGATGATCCGCCGCTCACTTAGGCCCTTGGCGCGCAAAACGGTGACAAAGGGTTTGTTCAGCACATCCAGCATCGCGGACCTTGTATAGCGGGCATAGGTGGCCATTGGTATTGTGGCATAGGCGATGACGGGCAGGATCCAGCTGTTGGGCTTGCCCCAGCCTGACGAAGGCACCCAGTTCAGCCAGACCGCAAAAACCAAGATCAGCATCATCGAAGTCACAAAGACCGGGATCGTCAGGCCAAGCGTGGCGAAGGCCGAGGCAAGGTAGTCGACCCAGGTGTTGCGCCGTAGCGCCGCCGCCATGCCCAAGAGTATCCCCAACGGCGCGCCGATAAGGACGCCCAGCCCCCCGAGCAATAGGCTTGGCGGCCAGGCGCGGGCCAAAAGGTCCAACACCGTCTCGCCCGGGCTCTGGAACGGGATACCGAAATCAAAGCGAAGGACGCCCGCCATGTAGCTGAAATACTGGACATAAAGTGGACGATCCAGACCAAGGCTTGCGTTCAGCTTGGCCTTGACCGCATCGGATACGGGCATGTCATTGCCATCGAAAGGCCCGCCGGGGACCGCGTGCATCATCAGAAAGATGATCACCGACACAACGAAGAATGTCAGCGCGATCGAGGCGAGACGGCCCAGGATGTAACGGATCATGCGACAATGGCCTCCACCAGATGGTCGGTGCCGACCGTCACCATTTGTGGCATGGGGCCGGGGGTGACGGGGCCGGACAGGTCGGCGCGCGCCAGATGCGGGGTGCTGGAGGCCAGTTCGGCGCGTGACAGGAACGTCCGCGTCCGGCGCAGGCGGGGGTTCAAGACCGGGATCGCATCCAGAAGCGACCGTGTGTAGGGATGTCGCGCATCGGTGAAGATCGCCTCTGTCGGCGCATGTTCCACGACGCGCCCGTTGAACATCACCGCCACCTTGTCGGTCAGCGACCGCACCACGCTCAGGTCGTGGCTGATGAACAGGATCGACAGGCCCATTTCGGCCTGAAGGTCCAAAAGCAAGTTGATGATCTGCGCCTTGACCGACACGTCCAGCGCCGAGGTCGGCTCATCAGCCACCAGCACGGTCGGGCGCAGAATCAGCGCGCGCGCGATGGCGACGCGCTGGCGCTGACCGCCCGACAGCTCGTGCGGATATCGGCTGCCATAGCTGCGGTCGAGGCCGACGCGCTGTAGCCATGCCAGTGCCTGTTCGTTTTGCTCGGACGCCGTGCCGACGCCGTGGATGTGCAAGGGCTCCGCCACGATCTGGCCCAGCGTCAGCATCGGATCAAGCGCGGAATAGCTGTCTTGAAACACCACCTGCATCTTGCGCCTGAACGGTTTCAGGGCGGCATGGTCCATGGTGGTGATGTCTGTGCCATCGACGAGGATCTGACCCGAAGACGGCTCCACCAGCCGCATCGCCATCATGCCCGTGGTGGTCTTGCCCGATCCGCTTTCGCCGACCAGCCCCAGGATGGCGTTTCGGGGCAAGGTCAGCGAGACATCCTTGACCGCATGGTGATCAAAATGGCTGGTGCGCCAGCCGTTGCGGACCGGCAGGGTGAAGGTCTTGCACAGATTGCGCAGTTCCAGGGCGGGAGCGTGAGGGGCCGGGGTCATTGCAGCCTCCAACAGGCAGCGTGACGCGCGGGGGCGATGGCGGCAAAAGCGGGAGCCTCGGCGGCGCATTTTGCATCGGCCTGATCGCAGCGGGGGTGGAACGGGCAGCCGGTTGGCGGATGCGCCGGATTTGGGGACGCGCCCGGGATTTCGACCAACCGCTGGCGACCGGCGGTCTGACCAGGCATCGAATGAAGAAGCGCGCGGGTATAGGGATGGGCAGGGGAGTCAAAGATGTCCTGCACTGGACCTTCTTCCATCACGCGGCCGCCATACATCACGACGACCCGGTCAACGGTTTCGGCAACGACGCCCAAGTCATGTGTGACCATGATCAGGCCCATACCAAGCTCAGCCTGCAAATCCTTGATCAGCTGCAGGATTTGCGCCTGGATGGTCACGTCGAGCGCGGTTGTGGGCTCATCGGCGAACAGGATCTGCGGGCGACAAGACAGCGCCATTGCGATCATCGCGCGTTGCAGCATGCCGCCCGAAAGCTGGTGGGGATAGCTGTCCAGGACGCTGGCGGGGTTCTTGATCTCCACTCTTTGCAGCAAAGCCTCGGCTTCGGATCGCGCCTCGGGTTTCGATGCCGGGCGGTGCGCCCGGACCGTCTCGATGATTTGGTGGCCGATGGTGAAGACCGGATCGAACGCCGTCATCGGGTCTTGAAAAATCATCGCGGCAACGCGACCGCGTATCCGGGACAAATCGCGTTTTGACGCTCGACGCATGTCGGTCCCTGCTAGCGCCAGCCGGTCGGCCACGATCCGCGCCGGCGGTTCGCGCAACAGCCGCAGCACCGCCATACAGGTGACAGACTTGCCCGACCCGGACTCGCCCACAATCCCCAGGCTTTCGCCCGCATCGACGTGCAAGGACAGACCGCGCACCGCCTGCACTACGCCTTCAGCTTGCGCAAAGCTGACGCTCAGGTTTTCGATTTCCACCAGCCGCATGGATCACTCGCCTAGCAAAGGCGCGCGCCCCGGCCGGAACCGGGACGCGCGAGGGAGGATTACTTTGTCACATGCGTATAGAAGTAAAGGCCCAACTGGCGCAGCGGCGTGAAGCCCAGCTTATTGGGCGTCGT
>JANPBI010000016.1:0-2024 GCA_031430315.1 Rhodobacterales bacterium
AAGGATCAATGGCCATATCGTCCCCCTCCTCGGCCAGAGGCGCGTTCGGGACCTGTCAAAAGCCGATGTGACCAAGGCCATGAATGACATCATTGCTGGGAAGACGCGCGCTGTGAAAAAATCTGCCAAGTTGCGGGGCAAATCTATCCTGAGAGGTGGTGCAGGCGCGGCAAGCCGGTGCGTGGGCGTGATCGGTTCCATGCTCACCTATGCTATCAGCGCCGGCGTTATCGAGCACAACGTCGCGCATGGCATTCGCAAGCCCAAAGACCAGGTGCGGGACCGGCGGCTGAGCGAGGATGAGTACCGAATTCTAGGCGACATGCTGCGTCGCGCTGGCGCGAATGAGAATTATACCATCACCGTGGGGATCATTCGGCAACTTGCGCTAACGGGTTGCCGCCGGAGCGAGATAATTTCGCTCAGGTGGGATGATGTGGATACCGAAAACAGTTGTCTGCGCCAGTCGGAGTCCAAAGAAGGCGCGTCGACACGCCCTATTGGCCTTCCTGCGGTCGAGTTTCGTGAAAAGCACCGGCTGATGCGGACGGGAACTTTTGTTTTTCCCGGTTCGGCCGAGGACAACGCGTTTGGTAGTTTCCAAAATCACTGGGCGAAGATCTTTGCCGCGTCACCACTCGCGGATGTGACGGCACATATTTTGCGACACAGCTTTGCCAGCGTTGCGAATGATCTTGGCTTCACTGAAAGCACCATTGCCGCCCTCATTGGACATGCGACGGGTTCGGTCACCAGCAAATACATCCACACTCTTGATACGGCACTGATCATGGCCGCAGATACGATCTTGGGTTACATCGAGGGGCGTCTTGACGGGGTTGCCTTCAAACAGACCGCCTATGCCTTTGACCGGGAGTCCCGGAAAGCGGCGCTCGCGCGTTTTCTGCAAAAGGCGGCAGGTGAAGACGACGCAAGGGCTGACGGAAAAGCGCAGTTCGCGGTGTGAACCGATTCTGTTTCTGGCAGATCACGCATCGTTCTCGCCAGTCTACAACCACAGGATTTCGTAGGGCAGAAACCTACGCGCTGCCGCGCGGAATAACGGGCGATCCCCGCCAGCTATTCTCGCAACGGGCTGTGACTGGCCGGAACCGACCGCCCAAGCCTTTCCTTCCGCCGCCGTGACCCGTTGTCGATGAGCGCGGCATTTGCTGCAATCGGGGCCGGAGATGGCGGCAACGCCAAAAAATGAATTCAGACGGTTCAGTCTGCAAAACTGCGCAGATAGGGAATCCCGTGTACCCCCCTTCCCTGTCGCCATTCATCGGCCCTGGAGCCTAACGTCTTGCAGGCCACCAAGGTGGCCCATCGCCCTCCACGCGGCAATCTTGACAGGCGAGTAAACCAAAAGCAGGCCACGCGCCCTGCCCCACCATAGTGCGAAAGTTACGGGTCGGGCGCACACTACACGATCAAAATCTGGAACGGCCGGTTCCGAAAAGCGGTCCGCAGGGGCCCAAGGTTCGTTCTTGGCCGGTATAGATGTCGAACAAACAGCTTCCACGACGCCTGAACCAACGGTGGATGGTTAAGTTGCCGATATTCTCTTTGACCGCGTTGAGCCCGAAGCCACGGTTCGGGCGAGCGCAGCCTCGCTGGTTCTGTAAACAGTTGCTATGAAAAGCAGCTGTGGCAATCATGAGGGCCATGATAAAAAAGTACAGCAAGGCGGTGTTGATTTCCAACCGGAAGTGACCCGTTTAGGGGCGAGATTTTCATTGCGAACTGACCCATGTGACACCTTCCCGTTGGCTGCTGGCAGCAGGGGATTTTGGAGTGATCGACATGGCATTTTTGAGCATTATCCGGCGTTGGGCCTTGCGCGAGCATCCGTCCATTCGGGAGATCGCGCGGCGGACGAAGCTGTCGCGTAACACCATTCGGAAGTATTTGAGGTCGAGCGTGGTAGAGCCGGAGTTCGGGGTTTCCTAGTGTTCTGAGTCTGACGGTTGCTACCTTGGTCCACGGATTTCATCGAGTTTGTCCAGCGCGCGTCGTTCTCG
>JANPBI010000017.1:0-8793 GCA_031430315.1 Rhodobacterales bacterium
TCGGTCCACCGTTCGTCGAAAAACATCAGCGTGCAGCTGATCGACGACGTCAAAGGTGTGACCCTGGCATCCGCCTCCACGCTGGAGAAGGAATTCGGCGTGGTCGGCAAGAACAACGTCGAAGCGGCGGCCAAGATCGGTACGGCAATCGCGGAGCGGGCCAAAAAGGCCGGGTTCGAGGTTTGCTATTTCGATCGCGGTGGCTTCCTCTTTCACGGCAAGATCAAGGCGTTGGCCGATGCTGCCCGTGAGGGTGGCCTGAAGTTCTAATGACAGCGGGCGGCGTCAGCGCCGCCCCGATGATCCGGGCCCGGACCAGATCCGGCAGCACCAGGATTGGCCTCTAACGGTGCCATGCGCGCCACCATTGCAAGGAATGCCATATGGCAGAACGTGACAACCGCCGGGACAATCGTGGGGGCAACGACCGCCGCGACAACCGGCCCGAGGAAACGCCGGAATTCGCCGACCGTCTGGTCGCGATCAACCGCGTGTCGAAAACCGTCAAGGGCGGCAAGCGCTTTGGCTTTGCCGCACTCGTGGTTGTCGGTGACCAGCGTGGTCGTGTTGGTTTCGGCAAGGGCAAGGCGAAAGAAGTGCCCGAGGCGATCCGCAAGGCGACCGAGCAGGCCAAGCGCCAGATGATCCGCGTGGCGTTGAAGGACGCGCGCACCCTGCACCACGACATGGAAGGGCGCCACGGCGCCGGCAAGGTCGTGATGCGCACCGCCGTTGCGGGTACCGGCATCATCGCCGGTGGTCCGATGCGCGCCGTGTTCGAGATGTTGGGGCTGCAGGACGTGGTGGCGAAATCCATCGGCTCGCAGAACCCCTACAACATGATCCGCGCCACCATGGACGGCCTGAAACAGGAAACCTCGCCCCGCCAGGTGGCTGCACGTCGCGGCAAGAAGGTCGCCGAGATCCTGCGCAAGCCCGAAGCTGAAGTGGTGGAGGCCTGATCATGGTTGAAAAGAAAGCCAAAGCTGGGAAGACCATCGTGGTCAAGCAGGTGGCCTCGGCCGCCCGCCGTCCGGCCAAGCAGACCGCGACCCTCAAGGGCCTCGGCCTGAACAAGATGAACCGCACGCGCGAGTTGGAAGACACGCCTTCCGTCCGCGGAATGGTCAATAAGATCAGCCATCTTGTGACGATCGTCGAAGAACGCGGGTAATCGGAGCCGGGACTGGCCCCGACCAACGGAATTGGAACGCCCTGGGGGAGACTCCGGGGCGTCTTTCTTTTATCGGTTGGCGCATGTCCCGACTGTTCTGTCGCCCTGAAAAGACTCATTCACCCAGGTTAAACCCGTGCTAGTCTCGCCCTAGCGCCTGAGCAAAGGCGCAGATTTCTTGGGAGGAAACCATGGCCGCAAAGTACACCGGGGGCTGCGCGCATGTGCATGTGACCGCCAGCGCCGAGCCGATCGACAACCATGAATGCCACTGCAACGTCTGCAAGTCGGTGACCAAGCAACAGCACACGCATGTGGCGTTCTTCAACTATGGCGATGTCAAGGTCGACCATCCGGAGAAGATGAACCGCGTGCCGTTCAATGCGAACAATCCCGATGGCCCGCTAGAAATCTGCGTCTGCGCCGAATGCGGGGCTGCGCTGATGCTGGACGACAAACAGCACCGCATCCGCGTCGCCGTGCCGAACGTGATGGGCTATGACGACGCGGCGTTCCCAAAGGCCACATATCACGCGTTCTGGGACGAGACGAAGGGGTATGAGAAGCCGCACGACGGGCGGCCTGTATTCGGCGGGTTGCAGCCGAGTTTTCATTGGCCAGCCTCAGCGTGAGCTAGGACCGCGTTCAGGCCACCGGAAGGGAAGTTAGAATTTGGCTCGCAGGTTGGGTGCGGTCCCTGCTGCTGCGCGTGGGGTGGAACATGCGTTGGTACATTGAGCTGGCAAGGCGGCAGATGCGCCTCGCTCTTTGTCTGCCGACCTGGGCATTGCTGATTTTCGTCTGTGCCCAGCTATTCTTGATAGCGGCAGTTTCGCTTGTCGGCCTTTTCCTTGCAGATCTAACCAGTGGTAGCGACGCCCACCTTGGTATGATCTATCTTCTATCGCCGGTGTGGCTCCACACGGTTCCGGCCCTTTGGCTGGCGGCGATCCTTGTCTGCGAATGGATGTGGATGATCACCGGGCTTTATCGGATGTTTGGGATCCAGCCGAACAGCATACGAAAACGCTTCGATCCCGCGCTCTGAGGTGGCGGCGTTTGCGCTTGATTGCCAGGTATGCAGCCTCTATACGCCCTCGGTGGCCTACCTTTCGCCACGCGACTCACAATCACACACGCCGTGTTGCCCCCGCCCGTCGCAGGCAGGGGCCCTCCGGCAAAGGAGAATGCGACATGAAACTGAATGAACTCGCCGACAACCCCGGCGCTGCCAAAAAGCAAAAGCGCGTCGCCCGTGGTCCCGGTTCGGGCAAGGGCAAGACCGCAGGGCGCGGCATCAAGGGTCAGAAATCCCGTTCGGGCGTCGCCATCGGCGGCTACGAAGGCGGCCAGATGCCGCTGTACCGCCGTTTGCCCAAGCGCGGCTTCAACAAGCCGAACCAAAAGCACTTCGCCGTCGTGAACCTGGGCCTGATCGAGAAATTCATTGCCGCCGGCAAACTTGATACCAAGGCCGAGATCACCGAGGACATGCTGGTGGCTGCGGGTCTTACGTCCAACAAATGGGACGGCATCCGCATCCTGGCCAAGGGCGAGATAAAGACCAAGATCATGCTGAACGTCACCGGCGCGTCGGCTTCGGCCGTTGAGGCGGTCGAAAAGGCGGGCGGCAAGATCACGGTCAAGGCGGCCCCCGCGGCTGCGGAATAGTCGCTGGGTGGCAAGCACGCAATTCGCGCGTCGGCCACCGCATCGTGACGCATTAGGGGATTGTGAGCGGTATCAAGGTCGCTTACATCAACTCGAGGTTTCCCGCGCCGCCAACCGGAAAACGGTCTGGCGGCGTTTCGCAGTGTTGAGGTACCCTCTGACGCCAGAGCGGACTTCGGAAAGTGACTGAGCATGGCATCGGCTGCAGAACAGATGGCGGCAAACATGAGCTGGGGGGCGCTGGGCAAGGCGTCCGACCTGCGTGCGCGCATCCTTTTCACCATCGGCTTGCTGATCATCTACCGGGTCGGCACATACATTCCGGTGCCAGGCATCGATGGCGAACAGCTGCGCGCCTTCATGGACAAGGCCGGGCAGGGGATCGGCGGCATGCTGAACCTGTTCACGGGCGGCGCCATCAGCCGGATGGGGATCTTTGCCCTCGGGATCATGCCCTACATCTCTGCCTCGATCATCGTGCAGCTTTTGGGATCGATGTATGCCCCTTGGCAGGCGCTGAAAAAAGAAGGTGAACAAGGTCGCAAGAAGCTGAACCAGTACACGCGCTATGGCACAGTCGCGTTGGCGATCTTCCAGGCATATGGCGTGGCGGTGTCGCTGCAGGGCGGCGGGCTGGCGCACACGCCGGGGCCGTTTTTCATTGCCTCCTGCCTGATCACACTGGTCGGGGGGACGATGTTCCTGATGTGGATCGGCGAGCAGATCACAGCGCGCGGCATCGGCAACGGGGTGTCGCTGATCATTTTCGTAGGCATCGTGGCCGAGATTCCCGCTGCTTTGGCGCAGTTCTTTGCCCAGGGCCGTTCGGGAGCATTGTCGACCCCGGTGATCCTTGGGGTCATCTTGATGGTGGTCGTGGTCATCTGCTTTGTCGTGTTCATGGAACGCGCGCTGCGCAAGATTCATATCCAGTATCCCCGCCGCCAGGTGGGGATGAAGGTCTATGACGGTGGGTCATCCCACCTGCCGATAAAGGTAAACCCTGCAGGCGTCATCCCGGCTATCTTCGCGTCTTCGATCCTCTTGTTGCCGACCACAATCAGTACATTTTCCGGCAGTGGGACCAACCCGATCCTGTCGACAATCGCCGCCTATATGGGCTATGGCCAACCGTTGCACCTGGTATTCCTGGCGCTGATGATCGTGTTCTTCAGCTATTTCTATACGACCAACGTCGCCTTCAAGGTGGATGAAGTTGCGGAGAACCTGAAGAACCAGAACGGCTTTATCCCGGGGATCCGACCGGGCAAGAAGACCGAGGAATATCTGGAATATGTCGTCAATCGCGTTCTTGTTTTGGGGTCTGGCTATCTGGCGCTGGTCTGCCTGTTGCCCGAAGTTCTGATTTCCAAAGTCGGTTTGCCCTTCTACTTTGGCGGGACGTCGGTGCTGATCGTCGTTTCGGTCACGATGGACACGATCCAGCAGGTCCAATCCCATCTTCTGGCGCATCAATACGAGGGTCTGATCGAAAAGTCGCAGCTGCGCGGCAAGAAGCGGTCGACGACGCCCAAGGCTCCGGCGCGGCGTTAGGGACGATGGCGAATATCATCCTTTTGGGCCCGCCCGGTGCGGGCAAGGGCACCCAGGCCAAGCGTCTTGTCGATGCCCGGCACATGGTGCAGCTGTCGACGGGCGATATGCTGAAAGAAGCCATCGCCAAAGGAACTGAGCTAGGCAAGCGCGTCGAAGGGATCATGGCGCGGGGCGAACTGGTGACCGACGACATCGTGATCGGCCTGATCGAAGACAAGATCGCCGAGGGTACCGATGGCGGCCTGATTTTCGATGGTTTTCCCCGCACGCTTAAACAAGCAGACGCGTTGGGTGACATGCTGGGGCGAAACGGGTTAAAACTGGATGCCGTGATCGAAATGCAAGTGGACGACGCGGCACTTGTCGCGCGCATTTCCGGGCGGTTCACCTGCGGCAAATGTGGTGCCGTCTATCATGATGCAACCAAACCCACGGCTGTCTCGGGGACCTGCGATGTCTGTGGCAGCCACGATCTGCGTCGCCGTCCGGATGACAATGCCGAGGCGCTGAAAACCCGGCTGATGGAATACTACAAGAAAACCTCGCCATTGATCGGCTATTATTATGCCAAGGGCCAACTGTCCTCGATCGACGGGTTGGCGGAAATGGACGCGGTAGGTGCCGCCATTTCGAAAGTTCTTGACAGGGGTTGAGAAACTCTGCCGTCGGCCTTGACGGGGGTGGCAAAAGCCCATAAGGCACAGCGTCCGGTGGCGGAATCACGCCCCTGGACTTCCCTCATGCGGGAATTCGGATCCCTCGGGCCATGTGCCCGGGCGGAGTTGTGAAAAAAGGTTCTGGCATCACGGAACCGCAACAGAAAAGGACACACGCGTGGCACGTATTGCTGGCGTTAACATTCCAACCGCAAAGCGCATTCCTATTGCGCTGACCTACATCACCGGGATCGGCCCAACCATTGCCGGCCAGATTTGCACCGCACTGAACATCGACCAGTCCCGCCGCATCAACCAGCTGAGCGATGCCGAAGTTCTGGCGATCCGCGAATACATCGATGCGAACCTCAAGGTCGAAGGCGACTTGCGCCGCGAAGTGAGCATGAACATCAAGCGTCTGATGGACCTGGGTTGCTATCGCGGCCTGCGCCACCGCAAGGGCCTACCGGTCCGTGGTCAGCGCACGCACACGAACGCACGCACCCGCAAGGGCCCCGCAAAAGCCATCGCTGGCAAGAAGAAATAAGGGGCAGCAGACATGGCACGCGATACCAAAGCATCCCGCACCAAGAAAAAAGAACGCAAGAACATTGCTGCCGGCGTGGCGCATGTGAATTCGTCCTTCAACAACACCAAGATCCTGATCTCCGACGTTCAGGGCAACGCCATCGCATGGTCCTCTTCGGGGACCATGGGCTTCAAGGGCTCGCGCAAGTCGACGCCCTATGCCGCGCAGATGGCTGCCGAAGATGCGGGCCGCAAGGCGCAGGAACATGGCGTAAAAACACTGGAAGTCGAAGTTCAGGGTCCGGGTTCGGGCCGCGAATCCGCGCTGCGCGCGCTGGCTTCGGTTGGCTTCAACATCACCTCGATCCGTGATGTGACGCCGCTTGCGCATAATGGCTGCCGTCCACCAAAGCGCCGTCGCGTTTGACGCAATTCAATAGGGGCCGGGCTGCGCCATTGGGTGCAGCCCGGCTTGACGTATTCAAAAGATCCTCGGGCGCCCCTTTCCTTTGGACCATGGGCGAGGCGGCAAGTATGGAGGCGACAGAATGATCCACAAGAACTGGCAAGAGATTATCAAACCGACGCAGTTGGTCGTGAAGCCGGGGGCAGACGCATCGCGCACCGCCACCGTCATCGCCGAACCGCTGGAGCGTGGTTTCGGACTGACGTTGGGCAATGCGCTGCGGCGCGTGCTGATGTCGTCGCTGCAAGGCGGGGCCATCACGTCCGTGCAGATCGACAATGTTCTGCACGAGTTCTCCAGCGTGCCGGGCGTGCGCGAGGATGTGACCGACATCGTGCTGAACCTCAAAGGCGTCAGCCTTCGCATGGATGTCGAAGGACCCAAGCGCCTGTCGATTTCCGCCAAGGGTCCGGGTGTCGTCACGGCTGGCGACATCTCGGAATCAAGCGGGATAGAAATCCTGAACCGCGACCATGTCGTCTGCCATCTGGACGACGGCGCTGATGTGTTCATGGAACTGACCGTCAACACCGGCAAAGGCTATGTCGCGGCCGACAAGAACCGCCCCGACGACGCGCCGATCGGCCTGATCCCGATTGACGCGATCTATTCGCCGGTCAAGAAAGTGTCTTACGAAGTCACGCCTACCCGCGAGGGCCAGGTGCTGGACTATGACAAGCTTACGATGAAGATCGAAACCGATGGCAGCCTGACGCCGGATGACGCCGTGGCCTATGCCGCGCGCATCCTGCAGGACCAGCTGTCGATTTTCGTGAACTTCGACGAGCCGGAATCGGCCAAACTGGGCGAAGTCGATGCGGGTCTGGAATTCAACCCGCTGTTGCTGAAAAAGGTAGACGAGCTGGAGCTTTCGGTCCGGTCCGCCAACTGCCTGAAGAACGACAACATCGTCTATATCGGCGATCTGATCCAGAAAACCGAAGCGGAAATGCTGCGTACCCCCAACTTTGGCCGCAAGTCCCTGAACGAAATCAAGGAAGTGCTGTCGGGCATGGGTCTGCATCTCGGGATGGACGTCGAGGACTGGCCGCCGGAAAATATCGAAGACCTGGCCAAACGCTTCGAAGACCAGTTCTGATACCGGGGTGCGTGGCCAACACGCACCCTTGCGAAAAATGCCCGGAGTGCCGGGGAAAAGCACGGGTTGAAGAAACCCCAAGGTGAGCGGGGTCCCGTGATGGCCCCGCCGGACAAAGCAAAACGAACGTTAGGAGACGATCATGAACCACGGTAGCGGCTATCGCCGCCTGAACCGCACGCACGAACACCGCAAGGCGATGTTTGCCAACATGTGCGGTAGCCTCATCGAGCATGAGCAGATCAAGACCACCCTGCCCAAGGCCAAGGAACTGCGCCCGATCATTGAAAAGCTGATCACGCTGGCGAAACGCGGCGATCTGCATGCCCGCCGTCAGGCCCATGCGCAGCTGAAGCAGGACATGCACACCGCGCGCCTGTTTGAAATCCTTGGGCCCCGCTACAAGGAACGCCAGGGCGGTTACGTCCGGGTGCTGAAGGCTGGCTTCCGCTATGGCGACATGGCCCCGATGGCGATCATCGAGTTTGTCGACCGCGATCCGTCGGCCAAGGGTGCCGCCGACCACGCCCGTACCGCTGCCGAGGACGCTGCCGAAGCGTAAGCGTCGGCCCACCGAACAGTTGCAAGGTCCGCTTCCTCGAAATAGGAAGCGGACCTTTTGCATTTGATAGGCCCGTGACTGTGGTGGAGTTTGCGGGCCATCATTCGCCAACACTTTCGCACCGAGCCCCAAGAGGCTAGGCTGACCCCATGACCGATCTGTTCGACAGAGGTGCCGCAAAGGCCGACGATGCGCCCCGTCCGCTCGCTGACCGGTTGCGGCCTAAAACCTTGGCCGAGGTGATCGGGCAGGAAAAAGTGCTGTCGCGAGATGGTCCACTTGGTGCGATGCTGGCGGCGAAAAGCCTGACCTCGATCATCCTTTGGGGCCCGCCGGGCGTCGGCAAGACCACGATCGCGCGACTGCTGGCGGCCGAGACAGACATGACTTTCGTGCAGATCAGCGCGATCTTTTCGGGGGTCGCTGACCTGCGCAAAGTGTTCGACACGGCGCGGGCACGGCGCGGGAATGGTCGCGGGACGCTGCTCTTCGTCGACGAGATTCACCGTTTCAACAAGGCGCAGCAGGACGGGTTTCTGCCTTATATGGAGGATGGCACGATCCTTCTGGTCGGGGCCACCACCGAAAATCCGTCGTTTGAGCTGAACGCCGCCCTGCTCAGCCGGGCGCAGGTCATCGTGCTGGAACGCTTGTCGCCCGCCGATCTTGAACGGTTGGCGCAGCGTGCGGAACAGGACCTGGGCCGCGCCCTGCCCGTGACGGCGCCTGCGCGTGACGTGCTCATTGACCTGTCGGATGGCGACGGGCGCGCACTGCTCAACCTGATCGAACAGCTGTCGGCGTTGCCTGCCGGGACCAAACCGTTGGACCCCGAACAGCTGACGACGCGCCTGATGCGCCGCGCGCCCAAGTTCGACAAGTCGGGCGAGGAACACTACAACCTGATCTCCGCCCTGCACAAATCGGTGCGAGGATCAGACCCGGACGCAGCCCTTCTTTCCCGCGCCCAGGTGATCGTGCTGGAACGGCTGTCGCCGGGGGATCTAGAACGTCTGGCGCAGCGTGCGGAACAGGACCTAGGGCGCGCCTTGCCGGTGACGGCGCAGGCGCGTGAGGTGT
>JANPBI010000018.1:0-13277 GCA_031430315.1 Rhodobacterales bacterium
CCCCCCGGACCAACGGCGACCCAGGCCAGGTAGGCAAGAGCCAGAAAGTGGACATAGCGCAGCAGGCCGAAATCGGACTTGTCGATCAAGACCGCGCCTCCGCGGCGCAGATCACGGATCATCTCGAACTGGCTGATGATCTTTCCCCAGGCAAATGGCACCGACAGCAGGACCACGGCCACCGCCGCCCAGACCAGCCAGTGCCGCACCTGGGGGGCAGGCAGCCATCCCGACATCAGCGCAAAGCCGGTGAAAAACACCAACTGCCAGGCAAAGGGGTTGAAGAACCAGGTGCGCGCAGACGGTTTTGCAAACCACAACTCGGCCGGAATGTTCAGCCCTGCGGTTGCCGCCATCCACAAGCCGACGCTCGCCAGCATGGCCAGCCGCACATCGACGCGTGCCAGCGCCATCATGACCGGGATCAACGCGAGGATCACCAGATACATCGGCAGAATGTCGAAGTAATTCGGCACATAGGTCAGCGTCAAAAGCCCGATCAGGTTCGGCCCGGTGGTGTTCAGAAACGGGTAAAGGTTCAGCGCCCCGACCTCGTCGCGCGGGAAAATCCCAGACAGGTTCAGCGACAGCATCAGGACCAGCGTCACGAAGAACACGCCCAGATGCACCCAATAGACCTGCCAAACCCGGTGCGCGATGCGCAATGTGCCCATCGCCCATCCCGCACGCGCAAAGACCCCGCCAAAGGCAATGGCCGAGGCCATGCCGGAGCAGAACACGAACATCTCGGTCGCATCGGAAAAGCCGAAACGCGCCGGGATCCACAAGGTCCAGGGGTTGTTGGTGATATGGGCGATCAGGATGATGAACATGCCGATGCCGCGAAAGAAATCGAGGCGCGGGTCACGCTGTTTCGCAAGCGCGGCCATGTCAGACCGCCTGCGCGCGGGCGGCGTCGATCAGCGACAGACGGGCCGCGGTGTAGCCATCGATCGACCCTGCACGACGGGCCATCCGGTCGTGCAGCAAAGCGCCCGCCGCGTCCATATAGCCGCCCCGGAGAGCGGCCTCGATGGTGATGCGGTCAAACACGTCGCGTTGGGCATGGCTGCCGCCGATCTGTTGCAGATCGTTGCGTCCAGCGCGCAGATGCATCCAGGCCGAGGAATACTCGCCCGAGGCAAAGGCTTGCAGGCCTTGCGCGATGTGCAGGCCGGGATGGGCGATGATGCGCTGTGCCTCGTTCCCGGCGGGCTTGGTCGATTGCATCCGCGCGATCAGGCCGGCGGCCGCCTTGTCCCGCTCACCGCCGCAGAGCGCCAGCATGTAATGCAGATCGGCAAAGGCCAGACAGCCATCGGCGGCACGGTTTTCCGACAGGTCGGCAAGTTCCTCCCAGCGATCACCGACATCGACGCCCTCCAGCTCCAGCCGGGACAACAGCGAGGCGGCGTTGGAGATATCGCGATAGTCATCGGTCTTTTCGGCACGGATATCGGCGTCATACAGCTCCAGCGCGATGTCATACTCGCCAAGGTCCAGATGCATCAGCGCCCGGTGCCACCAGACGTGAAAGCGGAAATTGTTGCAGTGTGCCCAGGACGCCTCGCGCCCCGACAGCCAGTCCAGACCGTCGCGCGCACGGCCGGTATTGTCGTATACATGCGCCACGGCATGCAGGCCCCAGGCATCATCGGGGGCAAGCGTCACACCCTGGCGGCCGGTCAGTTCGGCGCGGGCAAATTCGCCGGTTTCCTCCAGCGCAAAGGCGTGACAGCCCAAGAGGTATCCCCGCGCTGGATGATCGTCCCAGGCCGGCATCACCCCCTCGACCGAGGTACGCATGGCATCGGGGCGACCCATGACGAAATGGATCGCCTGGACCATCTTCATCGCCAGCGCGTCGCGCGGGTTCAGGTTCAGGATCACCTGAATCCTCGCCGCAGCACGCGTCGGGCGGCCACCGAGCCAGTCACCCAAGGCATGCACGAAGGCGATCTCGCGCATCGTGGCCGGTGCGCCCTGCAGCGCCGCTGCATAGGCCTCGCGCGCGATGGCGACCATCTCGGCCCGACCAAGCAGCAGGCACGATACCCCCCGGATCGCCTGACCGAGGGCAAAATCCGGAGTTGCCGCCAGTACGCGTTTCAGTTCGGGTCCCGTACTTGCCGCGTGTGACAGGATGCCGAGGATCACCTTGTTCCAGTCGGCGATCAATTCCGCTGAAAGTGAGGTTGGCATTCCGCTCAGATCATCGGTCGTCGGCATCGGAAAACCTTTCGGAACTGGGCAGGCGCCCGCGCGAACAAGTGCGTTCGCAGGCGACGATGCCTTGCGGTTCGTCTGCCTGCCGGTTTTCGTTACAGGCAAGCCGAATGTGACAAAGGTCTCACGGTCGTGTGACCAACAGTCCTGCCTTAAAAGGCACCGTCATAGGCGCGGCGGGGAATGTGGGCCGCGATGAGGGTGAATGTGCTGCGTGTCAGGGCGGCGGCGGCTTCGGTGGCAAGCGTGGCGGCGTCGGACACGTCCACGCCATGGCCGCCAAACGCGCGTGCGAGGGCGGCGAAATCGGTGCGAGCACCCGGCCCGCCGAAATCGACGCCGAGGTTGGGGCGCTGTGTTCCGCGCTGCTTCATTTCGATCAGCGACAGGCTGTCATCCACCAAGACACAGATCACGATGGGCAGGTTCTGGGCCGACAGGGTCGCCAGTTCGCCGGCTCCCATTTCCAGGCCTGCGTCGCCGACAAAAGCCAGCACCGGGGCATCGGGGCGTCCGACCTTGGCCCCCGCCGCAAGGGGCACCGCGCAGGCCATGGTGCACAAGCCCGACGATTGCAGCATCATGCGCGGGGCGGGGCAGTCCCACATCTGGCTGACCAGAATCCGGTGCGCGCCAGAATCCGCGGTGATGACGGTATCTTGCGGCATCGCGGCGCGCAGCGTGGCAAAGACCTCATGCGGGCCCCAGATGCCGGGGCTTGCAAAGGCCGCCTTCAGCGCCTTGCGCGCCTTGGCGGGTTCATCGGTCCATCTCGCTGCGGCGCTGTGGGTCAGCGCCCCCAGCGTCAGGGCGACGCCGCAGGCAAGGAATACATCGGCGCGGTGCATGCCGTGCTCGCGGCGGGTCGGCGAAATCTCGATCACTGTCTGCTTGGGGCCAAAGGGATTGCGCCAACCGATGCGCATCTCGATCGGGTCATAGCCCAAAAGCAGGATCGTATCCGCCTCGGCAATCAGTGGCATCAGGATGCGGTCCGCCTTCGGCGACAAGCCCGCGCCGCCAAGGCAAAGCCGGTGCCCTTCGGGCATCAGACCCTTGCCCTTGTAGGTGGTGATCAGGGAAATGTTGTTCGTGCGGCAAAAGTCGGTGATCGCTGCTTCGGCATGTTCGTTGACCGCATCTACGCCGGCGATGGCAAGCGGGCGGTGGGCGCGCTCCAGCGCCGCGCGGGCCTCGGCCAGGCCAGCTGCGGGTGGAAGGCCGGGGGCGGTGACCCAGATACGGGGAAAAGGGGCTTCGGTCGCCACCGCTTCGGCGACGCTGATCGGGACATCGAGATGCACCGGACCGGGCTGCCCTGAGGTGGCCAAAGCAATCGCTTTCGCCATGCCCGCGCCCACAGTACCTGCCGCCAGCCGAAAGCTGCCTTTGACCACGGGGCGCAGCATAGCCTGATGATCAAACACTTGATGCGTATAGGTTTCCGCGTCGGCTGCATCGACGCATCCGGTCAGAAAGATCAGGGGCACGCGGTCCTGCATCGCATTGGCGACCACGTTCACCGCGTTGGCCACCCCCGGCCCAAGCGTCGCCACCAGTACCGGCAGCGCGCCCGTCATATGCCACAGCCCCTCGGCCATGAAGCCGCCGCCGTTTTCGTGTTTCACCAGAACAAAGCGCAAGCCTGCGGCGTCCAGCCCCTGCATCAGGGCCAGAACCTCGCCGCCCGGAATGCCGAAGGCATGGGTCGCCCCGGCCTCGGCCAGCGCCGCGCCGATGATGTCCGCGCCGGTCTTGGTCATGCGTCCAGATTCCCTTCGATCACGCCTGCCTGGGCACAGGCCTGCACCTCTGAACTGCTTAACCCCAGAACCCGCGCCAGAACAGCGCCCGTGTCGGCACCCAAGTCTGGCGGTGCCTTGGCATACGTGATTGGAGTTCCGGACAGCTTCAGCGGATTGCCGATCAGATCGACAGTGCCGCTTGGCGCACCCGCATGGGCCATCGCAACTTTCATACCCCGCGCGGCAACCTGCGGACTTGCGAACACTTGCGCGAGATCGTTGACCGGTCCTGCAGGTACGTTCGCTGCGTTGCAGGCAGCAAGCCAGTCTTCCATGGTCCGCCCCGCGGTCAGGGCTTCCAGCAGCGGAAGAAGCACCGTGCGATTGCGGACCCGCATCGCATTCGTGGCAAAGCGCGCGTCCGTTGCCAGACCGGGCGCGCCAGCCTCGGTCACAAAGCGGGCGAACTGGCCGTCGTTGCCGATGGCAAGGATGAAGGTGCCATCGCTGGCCGGAAACGTGCCATAAGGCACGATGGTCGGATGATCGTTGCCACGCCGTGGTGGCACTTTCCCGTCCATCAAATGGGCGACACCCTGATTAACCAGCATCGCCACTTGCGCATCCATCAACGAGATGTCGATGTGCTGCCCCAGCCCCGATCGGTGCCGCGCCTGCACGGCGGCAAGAATGCCGACCGTCGCATACATGCCGCACAGAATATCCGCGATACCGACACCGGCCTTCATCGGGGGACCTTCGGGCTGGCCGGTCAGGCTCATCAAGCCACCCTCACCCTGGGCCAGAAAATCGTACCCTGCGCGACGCGCGTTTGGCCCGGTCTGCCCAAAGCCCGTGATCGAGCAGTAGATCAGCCGAGGGTTCGCGGCACTGAGCGCAGCGTAGTCCAGACCATAGCGCGCCAGATCGCCGGGCTTGAAATTCTCGACCAGGATGTCGGACTGGGCCGCCAGCGCCTGCACAAGGGCCTGACCGCGCACATGCGCGATGTTAACGGCGACCGAGTGCTTGCCGCGATTGGCCGACAGGAAATAGGCACTCGCGCCGGTTTCGGTCCCGTTGGCATCTTGTTGAAACGGCGGCCCCCAGCCGCGCGTGTCGTCGCCGCTGCCGGGGCGTTCGATCTTGATGACTTCGGCCCCGAGATCAGCCAGAAGCTGCGTGGCAGTAGGTCCCGCAAGGATGCGCGACAGATCGAGAACGCGCAGACCCGACAGGGCCTGCGCGCTTTCGATACTGGGGTCCGAACGGGTCAACGGCACAGTCCGGTCAGTTCGCCACTGGCGCTTTGGATTTGAAATTGGGGATCTTGTCGTTCGACGCCTCGGCAGGCTCCAGCCCGCTCCAGTTCTTGGTCGATTTCTTCAGGTTGCCGGGAATATCCTCTTCCCAGAAGCCGACAACGTTCTTGGTGATGTTGAGGTAAAGCTTACCGTCAACGATCCGCCAAAGTGTCGGATTGCCCGGCACCTTGCCGCCTTGGGCGACGCCGTAGGCGCAGTGCCCGTCATACTGCGGCACATAGGCGGCCGGGTTGGCAAGGAATGTGTCCCGGTTCGCCTCGGATGCAAAAGCAAAGGTAGCCCTATTGTAGTCAGCCGTGATTGAGGCGCTGCCGGGCAGGGGCGATTGCTGGGGTTGGCCGACCTTGGATTGCGGCAGCTCGAAGTACGACACGACATCGTAGCCCGACACGGCAAAGCCGGTCTTGTCGACATACTGCTCGCCGGCAAAGGCGGCACCGATCATTCCGCCGGCAAAGGCAATGGCGAGGATGGTCATCTTCAACATGTGCGTGGCTCCTGAATTTGCAACTATCGGTCAATTCGCGTGGCCAGCCTTTGGGGTTACGCCTGTGTCAACATCGTCGCGGTCTTGTGAACAGCAGATCAGGGCACCAGCTGTGTTTTGATTGCCTTGCAGATGGCGGCCCGCTGCAGCTTTAGAAATCGCCGCGCACCAGCTTCGGTCGGGTGGTACGGATCTTTGACCTTGCCTGACGGTTTGCGCCGGAAGTTCGATGCATTGCCCATGTTTTCGCGGATCGTCGCAGCGGTAAAGCCCGGCACGAAACTGCACGCTCTGCCCAGACTGGTAAAGGCGCGTTCGATATTGTCCTGCGCGCGCTGGCGCAGGCGGATGACCTTCTCGCCATAGGGGGGCGCAGACGTCATGAAGATGCAAGGCTGACCGGGCGGCAAATCAGCGACGAACGCGCGCGCGTCCTGCAGGGCCGCAGCCGGGCTGTCCGCCCATCGTTCGGTCGCATTGCCCATCAGGAACATGATCAAAAGCCGTGGTCTGTAGGCACCGTCATCGAACACGGCTTCCAGCGGCGACTGCCCGACTTTGCAGAACTGGAACTGCGCGCGGCGACCAATCTGGATATAGGGATTTTCGCCTTGCGACAGGGTGCCATACGCCCCGGCGTTCACTTTCCATTTCGGATCGACATCGCAAATGGCACCCTTCGCGGTCTTGGTCTGCCCGGTCCAGGACACGAGTGTGCTGGACCTTACACCGATCACCCCGGTTGTCGTGTCGGCGGTCAAGCCGCAATCCCCGGCCATCCGAGACAGCAAATCGACAAAGGCCACACCCGCCCCGAAGGTCAGCTGCGAGTCCCCCAGGACCAGGATATCCGGTGATCCCGACACTTCGGCGCGAGCAAGTGGAGCGAGGGAAAGCACACCCATCGCAGAGGCAAATACCATGACCAAAGGCCGCATGTTTCGTCCTTGTGAAGCAGGCCAACTGGGTCGCGCCCAGCATCTGTCCCTTCGCGGCACGCAAAGGGTTTGTTACAACGCTCCCAAGAAGACGGTTGCAGTTTGCATTCCATCGTCTCTGCAAAAACGTCCCAGACGCCGCCGCTTGCCAGCCTTCAGGCGCGATTGGGTGGTCTAGCAACCGCAGTGCGACTAGACTGTATGATATCGATCCGATTTGCTGGTTCCCGGATCGTGGGAGATCGCTGAATGCCCGTCCAGATATTGTCAGAGGAAGTTTGCTTGCGGTTGGGCGGAGCGTTCCTCTAGCCTTCGGGCATGACCAAACGCTCCCGTTTCGCTATTTCAAGACCAGCCCCGAGTTCATCCGCCTAGCGGTGCTGCCCTACATCCGCCTCCCGCTGTCGCTCCGAAACGTCGAGGATCTGCTGCAGGAGCGAGGTATCGAGATCAGCCATGAGACGGCGCGGCACTGACGAATCTCGGCCGTGGCGACGACCGCGAGATGGGACAGTGGCTCAACAATCGGGCAGAGAATTCGCACTTGCCATTCCGACGAAGAGAGAGGGTGATGTTGCGGTTCAGGCGCATGCGAACGTTGCAGAAGTTCGCATCGGTCCATGCCTCGGTCCACAACCACTTTCCGACGGAGCGCCATCTCCAGAACCGCAACACCTACAAAGAGACCCGCGCCGCCGCTCTCGCCGAGTGGCGTAGTCTTCTCGCGGCCTGACTGCGGGCGTGGGTAGGGGTAACCGAGACGGGTTCGCATTCGTCTGACATCTGGTTCTCTGGTTGCTGAGGGGGATTGAGCGCATTCTGGCCTCGCTAACCAAGCGCCCCATTTGTGCACCGAGGCGCAGACGCTCTGCGTCAACGATGCGACCAATCCTCTGGATTGTCGGAATTGCCGGGCGACAGGCCCAGAACATCACCCTCAGTCGAACACCCAAGCCCCAGAACCGTGCGGTTTGCATAGGAAAAATACGCGCAAACCTGATTGATTTCCAGCATCTCGCCATCAGACCAGCCCGCCATGCGCAACGCTGCGGCATCAGCTTCGATCAGATCCCAAGGGCTGCGGGTCAAGGTTTGGGCATAGCGCATTGCCTGCTTTTCGCGCGGGGAAAGCGGGGCCGAGACGATGTCGCTCGCTTCCATCGCGGCGCGCAGGGCTGCCGCGCGAGGTGGATCGTTCAGCAACCGCTGCAGGCCTTCAAAGTGATGCTCCACGCAGTAGGCGCAGCGGTTCAGGATCGACACCCAGACGCCGAGGGTTTCCAGAAACCATTTCGGCACGGTGTTGGCCGAATGATGCAGGGTATACTTGTAAACCGCCATATGCGCCTCCATCGTGTGGGGGCGCAGGGAATGCATCATCATGATGTTATCGACATTGTCCCCAGGGCCTTTCACCCGGTCATAAAGCTGCCGGAGTTTTCCGGTGGATTGGTCGTAGGGGATTGTTTCGATCCATGGCATTGGGCGGTCCTTTGAAACTTCGCCAGGCCAGATTGAGCGCGCCGTCAGGAGGCGGTCAATAGCCGCTCTGCGCCCATTGCGGTGATCCATGCCAGTCGTTCCTTTTCGCGGCACGACTTGCGAAGCCTTCTTTCCTCATGGTGTTGTCAGAGGAAGTTCGCTTGCGGTTGGGCAGGGCGTTTCTCTAGCCTTCGGGCATGACCAAACGCCCCCGTTTCGCTACTTCAAGACCAGCCTCGCGATCATCCGCCTGGCGGTGATGCTCTATATCCGGTTCCCGTTGACGTTGCGCAATGTTGAGGATTTGCTGCACGAGCGGGGCATCGAGATCAGCCACGAGACTGTGTGGTACTGGTGGAACCGGTTCGGCCCGTTGTTCGCTGCCGAGATCAGGGGCAACTGGGTGGAAGCGATGCGCGCCTATCGCCCCTGGCGCTGGCACCTGGACCAGGTCTACGTGAAGATCAACGGCGTGACGCGCTACCTCTGGCGTGCCGTCGACCATGAGGGTGAGGTGCTGGAAAGCGTCGTCACCAAGACACGCGATCGCAAGGCAGCGCCGAAGTTCTTGAAGAAATCGATGAAGCGGCACGACCGGCCCGAGACCATCGTGACGGATCGCCTGCGCTCCTATTGTGCCCACTTGAAGGACCTCGGCCGTGGCGACGACCGCGAGAAGGGACGGTGGCTCAAAAACCGGGCCGAGAACTCGCACCTGCCATTCCGACGACGCGAGCGGGCCATGCTACGGTTCCGGCGCATGCGAACGCTGCAAAAGTTCGCCTCGGTTCATGCCTCGGTCCACAACCACTTTCCGACGGAGCGACACCTCCAGAACCGCAACACCTACAAGCAGACCCGCGCCGCCGCTCTCGTTGCCTGATACCCAACCGGGGTAGGGAGAACGGAGACGGGCTCGCATTCGTCTGGCAGCACCGAATAGCAAGCCTAATTTCAAAAGCTCTGAACACCCGCGTCCGTCGTCGCCCGATACCGCCGTTGTCAGGCCCGCATCGTTGTCCGGATGGTCTCCGGTTGCAGCAGTATCCGCACAAGGCCGACTTGGCCCGCGACCCCGGCCTTGGCAAAGATGCTGCGCAGATGCGTCCGGACTGTCGAATCCGCGATGCCAAGGGTCTGACCTGCCTCGGCCAAGGGAGAGCCCTGACGTATCATGCCGCAGATGCGCAACTCCGCTGCGGTCAGGCCAAGGGGGTTGCTTTCCGACAGCGGATCGCCGACCGGCCTGCCGTGCGACAGGCGCTCTTGGATCGCGGGAGCGGCGTGCAGGATGCGGGCGATCCGGCCTTGCGGCCTGCGCCCCCAGGCGTCCGCCATCGCGACGGCCAAAGTTTCAACACCGCTGCGGCGGAGCCGATCCAGCGGCACCGTCAGGTAGAATTCCAGCACATCCGTCTTTTCGCCCACTGACGACAGTGGGATCAACATCGCATCACGAAACCCCCGCGCCTCCATCCAGCCCAGGGCGCGCGGGTCCAACCCGGAAGCGGCATCGCGGTCAAGTTCCTGCATCGCCCAAAGTGTGCCGGGCTTGGCGCGGGCAAGCGTTTGCCCCGCCAGCGCGGTGCCATGCGCCCTGTTCAAAGGTCGCGCACCTTGCCCGGCGTGGCGGTCAAACGTCGCAATCGAGCGTTGCGCCGTTGTGACGGAATTGACCCGATGCAGATGTACCACCCCGGCCTGTGCCAGATCGGAAAAATCCGACAGCGTGTCGCGCAGCGATCCGTCGCCGTGAAGGCATTCGGTCCAGCGGGTCATGAAGTTCAGACATGCGGAAAACATGAAGCCGGGAAGGGAAGCGTCGGGCCTGTCAAAGGGCATTTCGGTTCAACCATTTATCACGATGCGGCTTTCGGCAAAATTCCGCCGTCAACCTTCCGCACAACTTGCAATGCCTAAAACATGCGCTCGTCGACATATTGCGTCAATTTTGCCTTCACATTTGTTTAAAAAGTAGACGAACTGGGCAGCCCTGTCCCGGTTTTGGGTGAATTTTGACACAATTCTGGTCATAGGTCCGGATGCACAGCCCCGAATCAGGGGGCGAAACCGGACCGGCGCGTGGGCATCTGCTTCGCTTTAGACCGTCGGCGCACCCCAAATCTTCCACCTTGAATTGTGCGCGACGACGCCTGCGCAATCCCGGATCAGCTTTCCTCCCCGTTCCGGAGGATGGCGGGACGGTAACGGATTGGTAACGATTAAGGCATTCGGGGCGTCCTGCTCATCCCCCCGGATGCCTCCGACGCCTCTGTCCGAGGGTCATCGAAACCTCTGTAGTTGGAACACGGATATGAAAAACCTGATCACGACTTTCCTTCGCGACGAAGATGGCGCTGCCCTCGTCGAATACGGCCTGGCTCTGCTTGTCGTCATCCTTGTCGGCACGGGTGCCTTGATCACCATGGCCGGCGATACTGCCCTCCTGTTCGGCGGCGGTGCCACAGCAACCACCGACGCTGTTACCGAAGCAGGCCTCTGATCCCACGCCCTTGCTGACCGCCCTGCCACCCTGCAGGGCGGTCGCACCCCGTCCTTCCCACCGTCATTCCGGAGCCTGATCATGCGCGCATCCTCCATCGTCCTGGCACTCATCGGCCTTGCCGTCGCCGGTGGCTCCGCGCAACTGGCGCGCGAGTTGATGACCGCCCCGCAGGCCGATGCGGCCAATGGTACGTCGACCGTCACCGTGATGACTGCAGCGACCGAGATCAAGCGCGGCGACCTGATCCAGCCCTACATGCTGAAGGCCCAGGCCTGGCCCGCCGAGGCGGTGCCCGCCGGGTCCTTCAACGACGCCGCCAAATTGCTGCCTGCAGAAGAGGGGGGCGAGCCGCGCCGTGCACTGCGTTCGCTTGTGGCGGGTGAGTTGCTGTTGGAAAGCAAGATTTCCGGCTTTGGTGAAAAGGTGACCATCGCCCAGTCGCTGTCGCCCAATGCCCGCGCCATGGCGATCAAGGTTGATGCCGTGTCGGCGGTGGGCGGCTTTGTCACGCCCGGCGACTATGTCGATGTCCTGTTGACGCGCGGCGACGCCGAAAGCCTGATGACGGACACCATCCTGCGCAACATCCGCGTGGTGGCCGTCGACCAGTCCGATGATGAACTTAGCGAAAAGCCCGATGTCGCAGCCACTGTCACGGTCGAGGTGACCGCCGAACAGGGTCAGGTCATCGCCTTGGCACAGAGGGCAGGGACCCTCAGCCTGGCGCTGCGGACGCCCGACAGCAAGGATGCGCTGCCGATCGAGCGGTTGCGGATCGCCGATCTGGTCCCGGAACCCGACGCCGTGGTCGAGGTGACCGAGGTTGCCGCACCCGTCGTCGTGGTCGAACCGCCGCCGCGCCGTACCGTTATCGTGCGCCGGGGCACCGAAACCCAGGAAGTCACGCTGAAGAACTGACGACAAGCGCCGCATGCGCCCTTTTCCACCTTTCATCCTGAACCCATAGGCAGCCCAAGTGTCCCCCCGCGTCACCTCCATTGCCCGCAAGATCGCGCAGCCTCTTGGCACCTTTGCCAGGGCCGAAGATGGCACGGTGCTGGTCCTGTGGGCGTTGTTCCTGGCTGTCGCGTTGGGCTTTCTGGCGCTGTCCTTTGACCTTGGTCGCGTCGCCAGCACGCAAAGCGAGCTCCAGTCCTATGCCGATCAGGTGGCGCTTGCCGCGGCCGGCGAACTTGACGGACGCCCCGATGCCATCACACGCGCCACCGCGGCGGCGGCGGGCCTGGTCCGCGACAGCCAGACCTACGCCCAAGGTGTCAACAGGCTTGCCGGGGCGGGCAATTATACCCTGACTTTTCTCAGCACCCTGCCGACGAATGACCGCGCGGCGGCGACGGCTGTGACGACGAACCCGGCTCTTGCCCGCTATGTCCGCATCCAGGCCCTCGATCGCAGCGTGGTGACCGGCCTTGCCGGTGCCAATGCCGCCCTGACAGGCAATGCCGGGACGAATGCGCAGGTCAACGTCGCGGCAGTTGCGACAGCGGGCATGACCTCATGGGCCTGTGACGTGACGCCATTGATGTTCTGCGTGCCCAACGCCAGCTGGAGGGCAACCGACAATATTGGCGACCAGATCCTGCTGCGCTCGGGCGGCGGCGGGAGCGCAGCCTGGGGCGCGGGCAACTTTGGGTTTCTGGATGTCACCAGCCTGCCAGTTGATTCCAGCGGCCCCTGCAACGGGTTGCCGGGAGCAAACCTCTATCGTTGTCTCGTCGGCGCTGAACGCGGGATTACGTCCTGTATTCGCACCGATGCCGGCGTCGACACGCTTACCGGTCAGCGCGTCGGGCTGGCCGAGGCGTTCAACACCAGGTTCGATCACTTTCGTGGCGCCATGTCGGGCGAGCGGACGAACCTCAACTATCGACCAGCCCCGAATACCATCCAGGGCACCAAGCCGCGCGGCGCGGGTGCAACCTGCCGTGGCAATAATACCGATACCTCTGCGGCCATGCCGTTGCCGCGCGATGGCTGCCTTATTGCGGGAACCTGCGGGCGCTTTGGCAACGGCAGCTGGAACCGCACCGCCTATGTGGCTGCCAATCATAGCGGCAGCTATCCGCTGGGCACGAATGCCTCGAGCACGCGCTACCAGATGTATCTGGCTGAGATCGCTGCCGCGCGCGCACGCTCGGCCCCCAACAACGTTCCCCTGCCCGGATTTGACGAAACCGGCGCACCGCAATGCCACGCTTCCGTCAGCCCGGATCCTGATCGCCGGACGGTGATCGCCGCCGCAATCGATTGTTCGGCCAACGTCATCAACGGATCGACGCGCAACATCGTGCCGCTGGAATATGTCAAACTTTTCATGACCGAACCCGTCCAGTCCGCCGCAAGTAACGTCGACATCATGGTCGAGGTTGTCAATACCGCGGGCGGCGTCGGATCAGGCGCGGTGACAGGCGTCTACAACGACTTTATCCAGCTGTACCGGTGACGCGCATGGCACATCTCCAGCGCAAAGCCGTCGGACACGCAATCCGCCGCAGGTGCCGCCAGTTCTGGCGGCGCGAAGACGGGGCGGCCCTTGTCGAATTTGCC
>JANPBI010000019.1:0-4966 GCA_031430315.1 Rhodobacterales bacterium
CCCGTCCTGACCGAGATACAGGCGCTGGTCACGCCGTCCACCCTCGGCACGCCGCGCCGCACCGTGGTTGGCCTCGATTCCGGTCGACTGTCCACCATTCTGGCCGTGCTGGAGGCGCGCTGCGGCATCCCCTTTGCGGGCCTTGATGTGTTCCTGAACGTCGCAGGTGGCCTGCGCGTCAACGAGCCAGCCGCGGACCTGGCGGTCGCCGCAGCCCTGCTTTCGGCCCGCGAAGATGTGGCAATTCCGCCAGACATGGTGCTTTTCGGGGAGATTTCCTTGTCTGGCGCGCTGCGTCCCGTGGCGCAGACCGAAAACAGGTTGAAAGAGGCCTCGAAACTTGGTTTTCAACAGGCGACATTGCCCGCTGGGTCGAAAACCGACCTTGGGGCAGAGATGACGATCAGCGAAGTTGCCGACCTCACGGCTTTTGTCGGTCAACGGTTCGGGGCGGGTTAACCCCCGAGGGAGAGACGGATGGAAGGCTTTACTCTGGTCGATGCGGGGGCAGCTGGCATCATCGTGCTGTCGGCAATCCTGGCCTATTCGCGCGGTTTCGTGCGCGAGGCGATGGCGATTGTCGGCTGGATCGGGGCCGCGGTGCTGGCCTTCATTTTCGCCCCGTCGGTGCAGCCTTTGGTCAAGGAACTGCCGGTCGTTGGCGAATTTCTGACCAACAGCTGTGAATTGTCGATTGTTGCCGCAGCAGCAGGCGTCTTTGCCGTAGGATTGATCATTGCGGCCCTGTTTACGCCGCTCTTTTCGTCCGTGATCCAGCGATCCGCTTTGGGCGGCATCGACCAGGGGCTTGGATTCTTGTTCGGCGCCTTGCGGGGCATTGCCCTCGTGGTTGTAGCATTCATCGTTTACGACCGCGCCGTCGCCGATCAAGCGGTGCCGATGGTCGACAATTCCCGTACGGCCAAGGTCGTTGCAAACTTTCAGGCGCAGATCGACCAAAACATCCCCTCGGATGCGCCGGGCTGGATCGTGGAGCGGTTCAACGAGTTGACGGCCGTTTGTACGGGCCCAGTCATAGAAACTGCACCGGCAGCGCCTGCTACCGGCGGCTGATGCTGTATTGCGAAAAACGTCTGTTACCTGCGCGTGACAATGGCAGGCATCACCGTTAGACCGACCATACCTGACCGCTCAAATGGAATCGGTGCCCGCTCATGCGCGAGATGTCCGCGACTGCTCCGTTTCGTTCCCATCCCTTCGATGACGACAAACTGCGCGAGGAATGTGGGATATTCGGCGTTGTCGGCGTTGGGGATGCTGCAAATTTCGTGGCCCTTGGACTGCACGCCCTGCAACATCGCGGACAAGAGGCAGGCGGGATCGTCGCCTATCACCCAGAACACGGCTTCAACTCGGCCCGCCGGTTCGGCTATGTGCGCGACAACTTCACCAAATCCGACGTGATGGACACACTGCCCGGCAGCCTCTCCATCGGGCATGTCCGCTATTCCACCGCTGGGTCCAAAGGCGCGACCGCGATCCGCGATGTGCAGCCGTTTTTCGGCGAGTTCTCGATGGGCGGCTGTGCCATCGCCCATAACGGCAACATCACCAATGCCGTCGCGCTCCGCCGCGAGTTGATCGAACGGGGGTCGATTTTCCAGTCGTCGTCCGACAGTGAATGCATCATCCACCTGATGGCGAGGTCGATCCAGAAGACGCTTGCCGAACGGATCAAGGATGCGCTGCGCCGGGTCGAGGGTGCATTTTCGGTGGTGGCCATGACCCGCACCAAACTGATCGGCGTGCGCGACCCCCTTGGGGTGCGCCCCTTGGTGCTGGGGCGGATTGGCGATTCAGGTTGGGCACTGGCGTCGGAAACCTGCGCCTTGGACATCATTGGCGCGGATTTCGTGCGCGAGGTCGACCCCGGCGAAATGCTGGTGATCGAAGGCAACAAGGTGGAATCGTCGCGACCCTTTGCCCCCGCGAAACCCCGGTTCTGCATCTTTGAAAACGTCTATTTCAGCCGCCCCGACAGCATCATCCATGGCCGCTCTGTCTATGAGACCCGACGCCAGATCGGGGTGGAGCTGGCGCGCGAGGCCCCCGTTGATGCCGATCTCGTCTGCCCTGTACCAGACTCAGGCACCCCGGCCGCCATCGGCTACAGCCAGGAATCCGGCATTCCATATGCGATGGGCATCATCCGCAACCAGTACATGGGCCGCACCTTCATCGAGCCGACCGAGCATATCCGCAACATGGGCGTGCGACTGAAGCTGAACGTCAACCGCGCGCTGATCAAGGGCAAGCGGGTGATCCTTGTGGACGACAGCGTCGTGCGCGGCACCACCAGCCGCAAGATCAAGGACATGATCCTCGAGGCGGGTGCTGCCGAGGTCCACTTCCGCATTGCTAGCCCCCCGACGGCCTGGCCCTGTTTCTACGGTGTCGATACGCCCGAGCGGTCAAAACTGCTGGCCGCCACGATGTCCGAAGAGGAAATGCGCGAGTGGATCGGTGTCGACAGCCTGAAGTTCGTCACCCTCGACGGTCTTTACCGCGCAGCAGGTGAGGCCGCTGGGCGCGATATGGCCGAACCCCAGTTCTGCGATGCATGTTTCTCCGGCGACTATCCGGTCGCGCCTTACGACAAGATCGAAGAAGGGTTCGAGATGAAGGCGGCGGAGTAGTGTGCGGCGCGGCAAAGGTTGACGCCTACGTCGCCGTCCTCCCAGACGACCAGCGAGCCGCCCTGACGGCCCTGCGCGCGCGCCTCCGCGCCCTCCTGCCCGACCATATCGAGTGCATGTCCTACGCGATGCCCGGCTTTCGCCAGCCGGGGCCGAAGGGCAAAATGGTGGTGGGCTATGCAGCCTTTGCCCGCCACCTCGGCATTTACCCCCATTCCGGCACGGTGATCCCGCTGATCGATTGCACGCCCTTCAAAACCTCGAAAAGCGGCGTTCTCTTCACCCCCGCGCACCCCCTGACCGATGCACTTGTCGAAAAGATCATCGCCACACGCCAAGCCGAGCTCGCCGCAGGCTACGGCAAGCGCTGACCCTTGCCCTTTCCGATTGGCTCAAATATCCCCGCCGGAGGCTCCAACCGCCCCCCGAAGGACCCCGCATGACCCAAAAGATCGCCCTCGTCACCGGCGCCTCGCGCGGCTTGGGCGCGGCCATGGCCGAGCAACTTGCGGCGCGAGGCTGGCATGTGGTGGCGGTGGCGCGGACTGTCGGCGCGCTGGAGGAGCTTGACGACCGCGTCAAGGCGATGGGCGTGCCGGGTGCGGGCGGCCTGACCCTTGCGCCGATGGACATCAACACTGACGACGCGATGCGCCATCTTTGCCGGTCGATCCATGACCGTTGGGGGGGTATCGGGCTTTGGGTCCATGCGGCGATCCATGCCGCACCGCTCGCCCCGGCAGGGTCGCTGGATGCCAAGGACTGGGACCGGTCGATTGCGACCAATGTCCGAGCCACGGGGATGCTGATCCCGATGATTGAGCCGTTGTTGCGGGCGAATAAAGGGACGGCTTTGTTCCTGGACGACCCAAAGGTCGCGACGTCTTTCCACGGCGCTTACGGCGCAACCAAGGCCGCACAGATTGCCCTCGCCCGCAGCTGGCAAGCCGAGACGGTCAAGATTGGCCCACGCGTAGTCATCGCGACACCCACCCCGATGCCAACCGCAACGCGGGCGCGGTTCCATCCTGGCGAGGATCGCACGCGCCTGGCCGATCCGCGCGCCGAAGCTGCGCGGATCCTCGATGCCCTTGGCGATTAGCCCTCGACCAACCGGCTGATCACAACGATCACTTCGGGCTTTTTGCCGACCTCTTCCATCGCGACCTGCCGCACGACACGGCGCAGCGCCTCGTCGAGCTTTGCATCATCGGCCAGCAACTTTCTGCCTGCCTTGACGACGAACTCATCCAGTTCCGTCTCCATCATTTCGGCCAAAGGTTGCCCGCGCTTGCCCGCCACCGGCAGGCCCATGATTTCGACCCACGGCTCGCCCATCGGCTGCTCGCCGTCGTCTATGATGACTGTCACGAGCACATGCCCACCCAGCGCCATACGGATACGGTCGCGCACAATGCCATCGCGCGCGCCGATCAAGACAGTGCCATCAAGGTAAGTGCGGCCCGTGTCGATGCGCTCAACGACCTTGGGAACCTCGCCGGTGATGTCGATCATCATGCCGTTGGTGGCCACGATCGCCTCGATCCCGGCCTCGGTCGCAAGGCGCGCATGTTCGCGCAGGTGGCGGTGTTCGCCATGCATCGGGATCAGCATGTCGGGCAAGAGCAGGCGGTGAACGTGTTCCAGGTCGGGGCGGTTCGCGTGGCCCGAAACGTGGTACTTGCCGCCGCTATCATCTACGACATCGACGCCCATCTCGGAAAAGCCGTTCACGATCTTGAGCGTATCGCGTTCATTGCCGGGAATGGTTTTCGACGAGAAGAGGAACATGTCCCCCTCTTTCATCTCGATCCCCAGGTATTTTCCACGCGCCAGTTGCGCCGATGCTGCCCGACGTTCGCCCTGAGACCCGGTGACCAGCAGCATCAAGTTGCGACGGGGGATTTCCAGCGCTTCTTCTGGCGTGATGGTGGGCGGAAAATCCTTCAGCACGCCGGTGTCCTGCGCCACCTGAACCATGCGCTTCATCGCACGACCCAAAAGGCAAACCGACCGGTCCGCCTTGCGTCCGGCATCAGCTAGGGTTTTCACACGGGCGACGTTGGAGGCAAAGGTCGTCGCCACCACCATCCCCGCGCTGGAGGCCAACAGCTCCGCGATGTTGTCCTTCAGCGTGCTTTCGGACCGGCCGGGCAGCGGTGAGAACACGTTGGTTGAATCGCACATCAGCGCCTTGATCGGTTTTTCCGCGGCAATCTCGGCAAAGCGGGCATCGTCCCAGCCCTCGCCCACAATAGGGGTCTGGTCGATCTTGAAGTCGCCGGAATGCACAACCCGGCCCGCCGGGC
>JANPBI010000020.1:0-2375 GCA_031430315.1 Rhodobacterales bacterium
AGACGTCTGCTAAGTGACAGTGTGGGAAGGTCAACTTCGCCGATTGCAGAGTTCGACACATGAGTTCTGATTACAGCGAGATGACAGTCTAGAGATCGCTTAGCGTGCCGATAACTTGGATGGAAAGACACATGAACAATCTGATCTGGCTCGTTGGGGCAGTCGTCATCATCCTCGCCATTCTGGGCTATCTCGGGATGAGGTGACTCGCCCGGTCAGTGCGCTGCGGCGGCATCGCTGGGTTCCTTTCGGCGGACCTGCCCGATCTTGTCTGCCGCTGACTTTTGCCGATTGAAGTGGATGCGACTGAGGAGTGCCAAGATGAAACTGTTGCGTAGAACTGATGGCATACCGTTTCAGAGTGAGTGGATGGAATCCCTGCTCATGCGCACGCCCTCTGTGACGATCCGGTCTGCATGCTTCACTTTGGCGACACCCCCTCGCAAAGTCCCGACGGAAGAACCGCCGCCGTCGCCGGTCGAAATGCCGCCCGACGCCCCCGAATTGCCCGAACCGCCGTCGCCCGAAATACCTGGGACACTGCCCGATGAAGCGCCCGAAACGGCGCCGTCGGAGATGCCGCCGGAGGAAGGGTGCGGGTGATCCACCCCATCCGGATGTTCCTGCCATACGGGCGTCAGCGGAACGCTATTGAAGGGTTATCCGGGGAAAAGGGTGGACCTTGACTGACCAGCGCGGCGCTCCCGTCCGCACGAACACGAATCAAAGGATCTGCACGTCGCGCGGAACGTCAAACAAGTGGGCTCCCGATTGGCCCGTCCACCGGGCTTTGGCAGGCCCGATCAGGCCGAAGAGGCAGACTGCGGATCGGGGGCGCGCTTCTCCTCGGTCTCGGGCGCGACGGGTGGATGCATCGCAGGAAACCTCTCGCGCAGCGCCGCCGTGCAGGCATCGGCAGAGGTCACGACGAAATCGAACCTAAGCGCCTTGATCTCGGCCAACCGGGCCTTAAGCACCGGGGCGAAGGGGATCATTCCGTCCGGCACCAGCCCGGCCTCACCTGACACATCCCAGACGACTGCACCAATGGTCAGTTCCGGCATGAGCTTGCGGTAGCGGCGCGCCAGGAGCAGGGCTCCGCGCGACGGCGTGCTGTCCAAAAAACACAGAACCAGTGCCTCCGAACCACGAAGCCAGCGGGTGGCGCGGCGGGCGGTCGCAAGCATGTCGTCGGGCCGCCGGCGCACCACCGCGCCCTCCGCTTCCAGAAGCTGGGCCAACACGGCGGCGGAAGCCTCATCCAGCCGCGACCGGCCACCCATACAGGCGATGACTGGCGCATCCTCTAAGGGCAGCAGGTCCGCCACCGGGGCGATGCTGTCGATCATCTCTACGGCGGTTGCGGCCAGCCGGTCCTGACGCGCCTCGCTCAGGACGCCCCTTTCGCGGTCGGCCTGCGCAAGCAGCAGCGCCGGGATCGACACCCGGCGGTGAAACTCGGCCAGCGGACGTTCCTCCAGGACCTCTTCGGCACGATAGATCGCCTCGAGCGCATCCGACGCCAGAAGCCTTTGGTAAAGCTGGGCATGCGCGACCAGAACCGGGGTGTCGCCCAGAAGGATGTCGAACAGCCTGAACTGCGGCAGATAGCGACCCAGCACCACAAGGCAGACCGTCAGCGGGGTAGACAGCACCAGACCCAGCGGCCCCCAGAGAAACGTCCAGAATACCGCGGCAACGATGATCGCCAGCGGGCTGATCCCGGTTCACGACCCGTACAGCAAGGGTTCGATGATGTTCGATGTCAGAAGTTCGATGGTCAGGAACAGCGCCGCCGTCCACAGCAACGCCGACCATCCGGGTACCACGGCAAAGGCGAGGAACAGTGGAAAGGCGGCGGAAAGGATCGACCCGACATAGGGAACAAAGCGCAGGACCATCGTCAGCATTCCCCACAACAGCGGGTTCGGCACTCCGATGAGCCACAGTCCGATGCCGATGGGCACCGCGTAGATCGCATTCACCAGAAGCTGCACGAGAAGGTAAGAGGTGACGCGCGACGCAGCCTCCTCCATCAGCTGGGTGGTACGTTGCAGGTCGTTCGACCCGATCAGCCGCAGAAAGCGGTCGCGCAGTTCCTCCCGTTCCAGAAGGATGAAGACAACGACCACAACTACGATCCCCGCGCTCGCCAGCGGGTTGATCAGTGGCAGGACCAGGCTCTGCAACATGCCAACAGCGCTGTCGGGTTCCACCAGCTTGACCGCCATCGGCGCCGTGGCAGACGCGGCCTCGCCTGAGGGAAGGGCGGCCCCAATCTGGGCGTTGATCGCGGAAAACAGATTGGCAAGCTGCGCGCCGATGCCGCCCTTGCCACCGACCTCTTGCAGCGCGATCAGCTTTGCCAGGATGTT
>JANPBI010000021.1:0-12186 GCA_031430315.1 Rhodobacterales bacterium
TGCGTCGCGCGGCTGCTGACGGCCTTGGGGTCCCCTGTCGTCAGGAACCGTGACTTGGTCCCCGGCCCGACCATCTCCGGACGACGCTCCAGATAGTCCGCCAGGCTCTCCGCCACCAGGTTGGGCTGGCTGTAGACCTTCACCCCCGGCCCCAGGGCGTCGGCAAATACCTTTTCCATCAACGGATAATGCGTGCAGCCCAGCACCGCGGCCTCGGGGTGGGGCATCCGGCGTTTCAGGGCGTCGACGTGGCTGCGGACCAACGCTTCGGCGAGGATCTCAACCCCCTGCTCGATCGCGTCGACGACGCCGCCGCAGGGTTGCGCCTCGACGTCGACGCCGATGGCCCGGAACGCCAGTTCGCGCTGAAAGGCGCGGCTGGCGACGGTGGCGGGGGTGGCGAACAACGCGATGTGCTTCACCGCGACTTCGCGCGGGGGGGAGTTGTCGCCCCATTGACGCTCCGTCACCGCCTCGATCATCGGGACGAACACGCCCAGCACGCGCTTGGATTTGGGGACCCAGGTTTCCTGCATGCGCTTCAGCGCGGCGGCTGAGGCGGTGTTGCAGGCGAGGATGACGAGATCGCAGCCCTCGGCCCACAAACGCTCCACCGAGGCGGTGGTCAGGTTGAAAATGTCATCGGGGGTACGGACGCCATAAGGCGCGTGGGCGTTGTCGCCGAGATAGACAAAGGGCACGTCAGGCAAGCGGCGCACAAGCGCGTCAAGGACCGTGAGGCCGCCCAGACCACTATCGAAAATGCCGACCGCCATGCCCTGCCCCTTTGTGTGACGCGGGGCTTTCCGGGGCTTAGCGCCGCCCTGCCCCGTCGCGGGTTTTGTACCTGTCCTCAAACTCGTAGCCTGGATCATAGGACTGCAAAGGGCGCGGCGAAAGGGCATAGGTGGCGCGGCGCAAGGTTTCCATCATCGCTGTGGCATCGCCGTAAAGCGGGGTCAGGGTCTCGGCCGGGATCGGCTTGCCGATGACGACGCGGACCGGGGCATCGGTGCGTGAGCGGAATTCCTTGATCAAGAGCGCGAGGCGCAGGGAGTAGTGGAGGCGCGAGGCCAGCTGGAAAAGGCGTGAGTTGTGGCCGTCAAAGAAGATCGGCACGACAGTGGCGCCGGATTTCGCAATCATCTTGGCGGTGAAGTTGCGCCAGACGGGGTCCATCGGGGGCCCGAACGCCTTGGCCGAGGTCGAGACGGTGCCGCCGGGGAACACGCCGATGGCGCCGCCTTGGGCAAGGTAGTTGAGTGCTGTGGCGCGGCTTTCGAGGTTCAGGCGGGTCGCCTCTTTGGTGGCATCGAACGAGATCGGGAGCAGGACGCGATCAAGCGCGGGCGCGCGTTTGAAGACGGCATTGGCAAGGATGCGGAAATCGCCGCGCCGGGCGTCCAGAAGGTGGCCGAGCATCAGGCCATCGAGGATGCCGTAAGGATGATTGGAGGTGATGATCAACGGGCCGGTGCGGGGGATGTTGTCCAGACTACCGCCTGCAATGTCGAGGCTGAGGCCGAATTTCTCGGGGATCACCTGCCAGAAGCTGCGGCCCCTTGCCACCTCATCCTCATAGCCCCGGGCGCGTCGGATCAGGGATCTGCGACCCGTGGAGTTTTCCAAGAGCCGGATCACTCTGCGGCTGGCTGCCGACAGGCCTGATGCGGCATAGGTGATGTCCTGGGTGACATCGCGGTGCAGTGCGGTGGCTGTATCCATCGTTTTTCCCCTTCGCGCTTTGCGTCGTCATGTCACCTTGGGATGACAAGGCGATGACGCGGACGAGACGGGGGCAAAACGGCCCCATTTTCGGCCCCTGCCCCAGATCACGTGTTCACGACGCTTTTCAGGTGGGCGTTTTATGCCTACATAGCAGCAACCAAAAAACAGGCGGGGTCAGGGGTACCATGGACTGGGACAAGCTGCGGATTTTTCACGCGGTGGCAGAGCGCGGCAGCCTGACCCATGCAGGAGACGTGCTGCATCTGTCGCAATCGGCCGTCAGCCGCCAGGTCCGCGCGCTGGAGGAAAGCCTGTCGGTGACCCTTTTTCACCGCCATGCGCGAGGACTGATCCTGACCGAACAGGGCGAACTCCTGTTCGACGCCACCCAGCAGATGGTCAAGCGACTGGATGCGACCGCCGCGCGCATCCGCGACAGCGAGGACGAGGTGCTGGGTGAGTTGCGGGTGACCACGACGACGGGCTTTGGCACGCTGTGGCTGGCCCCGCGCTTGCCCGCGCTTTACAAGAAGTATCCCGCGTTGAAGATCGACCTGATGCTGGAAGAGCGTGTGCTGGACCTGCCGATGCGCGAGGCCGATGTGGCGATCCGGATGAAAGAGCCGACCCAGGCCGACCTCATCCGCAAACGGCTGATGAACATCAAGATGCGGCTTTATGCGACGCCAGAATACTTGGCCGATCACGGCACGCCCGAGAAAATGGCGGATTTCTCGGCGCATCGGCTGATCTGCCAGCATGCGGGCACGGCGCAGGTGGCGGCGGGCGCGTTGCTGGTGGCCGAACTGATGAGCCACGACATCCCGTCGACGCTGACCGTGAACAACTATTTCGGCGTCCTGCAGGCGGTCCTCAGTCATCTGGGGATCGGCGTGTTGCCCGACTACATCACCGAGGATTTTCCCCATCTGGTGCGTGTCCTGCCGGATGTGGAATCGGCCGAAGTGCCGGTGTTCCTCGCCTATCCGGAAGAATTGCGCCATTCCAAACGTGTGGCCGCGTTCCGCGAGTTTGTGACCGAAGAGATCTTCACCTATCGCAAGCGTCAGCAGGATTAAGCAGATGGTCGTTCAGCGGATTTTCACAGGATCAACCCCAACCCATTGATCTGAGGTGTAAAGATTGCTGTTCTGGCGCGTTAGCCATGCAAGCACTGCATGACGGCAATGCTGCACCCGCAGCCTGCACGTCATTGAATTCCACAGCCGGTAGCGCTATCTATACAACAGAGCGAGGAGATGAGGATCTCTCTCCGGACTCTACCTCCCTGTTGGACTTTGGCCGAGCTTTTGCTCGGCCTTTTTTTTATTTTGGCAGGATTCCCGCCGGTTTGCCTAACCGTGCAGCAAGCGGGCGCGTCTTTGACCAAGAAACCGCGCGTCGGCGGATGACGGTGCCAATGCGATGGCGCGGTCATAGGCAGCAAGAGCCGCTTCGATCTGGCCCGTTCGGCCCAGCAGTTCGGCCCTTGTGGCATGAAAGGGCTGGTAGTCTTGAAGGTTGTCCGACAGCGGGTTCAGCATGGCGATGCCGGCCTGCGCACCCTCGGCCTCGGCAAGTGCCACAGCGAGGTTCAGCGCGATGACGGGCGTCGGTTCATACCGCATAAGACCACGGTAAAGCATTGCGATCTGTGGCCAGTCAGAGCCCTCGGGGTGATGGCAGGCGGCGATGGCGGCCTTGATCTGGAACGGCCCAGGGTTGTGGCGTGCCATTGCGTCATCCAGAAGTGCGACGCCTTCGGACAGTGCTGAATGATTCCAAAGGCCGCGATCCTGATCCGCCAGCGCGATGGTCTCGCTAGCGGCATTCAGCCGGGCCAGACGTCGGGCATGGGTTAGCACCATCAGTGCAAGGCATCCCTCGACCTCAGCCTCGCCGGGACGTAAGGCATCGACCATGCGGGCCAGATAGATGGCCTCGTCACACAGGTCACGGTCGGAACTGGGGCCAACGGTGTAGCCTGCATTGAAGATGAGGTAGATCACCGTCAGCACGGAATCGAGGCGACGGGGCCATTCCTCGGGGCCTGGTACCACGAACGGGATGCCCGCCGCGGCAATCTTTGCCTTGGCGCGGCTGAGGCGCTGACCCATGGTCGTGTCCTGATCGAGGAAAGCGCGGGCGATTTCAGGCGTGGACAGCCCACCCAGCGTGCGCAGGGTCAGTGCCACGCGGGACTTTTCGTCCAGTGCCGGATGGCAACAGGTAAAGATCAGCCGCAGGCGTTCGTCGGGGATTGCATCGGGGGTCATGTCGGTGGCTTCCTCCTCGGCAAGAATTGCGATTTCGGCGGCCTTGCGATCTTCGCGTTTCGCGCCGCGCAGCCGGTCGATGGCTTTGCGGAGTGCGACCTTCAAAAGCCAGCCTTGGGGGGATGCGGGAAGGCCGGAGCGCCCCCAGTGGGACAGCGCAGAAATGGCGGCCTCTTGCAGGGCGTCTTCGGCCAGCTGGAAATTGCGTAACCGCGCGATCAGAGCAGCAATCAGCCGCCCCCGGTCATTGCGCATCACCTGATCAAGGGCACGGGTGATGGCAATGGCGTTTGGGGCGGCCTGGTTGGTCATGCTGTCAGTTGCCCGCCGGATTGTAGTCCATCAGGGGGCGCACTTCGATGGTGCCAAAGTTGGCAGAGGGAAGCATCGCGGCATATTTCAGCGCTGCATCCAGGTCGGGAACGTCGACCACATAGTAGCCGCCAAGATGTTCCTTGGTTTCGGCAAAGGGTCCGTCCATGGTTTCCACCTTGCCACTGCGGATGCGCAGGGATGTTGCTGTCTCGATGCCTTGCAGCCCTTCGCCGCCGCGCAGGACGCCATCTGCGCCCATCTTTTCATTGGCGGCAAAGAACCCGCCCATCATCGCGTCAAACTCCGGGGTGCCGAAAGCAGGCTCGAGGGCGGGGTCGTTGTAGATCAGGATCATGTATTTCATGGCTAGTTTCCTTTATCCTTGGGTTGCGAGAATTCAGGTTGTGGTCGTGGGTCGTCGTGTCAGAGGCCGAGGATGTTCACGCCGAGGCAAACCATCATGTTCAGGGTTGCCAGGATGTTGGTGCCGTTGCCGACATAGCGCAGCGGGTGGCCGGCATTGCCGATCTTGAGCCCGAAGGGATGGGCGATCCGCCCGATCAAGAGGAGCGCGCCGGAGATGTGCAGGTAGATGTCGGGGGCGTTCATGCCTTCGGCCAGGATCATCAGGATCAGGACGAAGGTGGTCCATTCAACAAAGTTGCCGTGCTGGCGGATGCGCTGCAGAAGTTCGACATTGCCGTTGTCGCCGAACGAGATGCCCAAGCCACCGCGCATGCTGGTGACGCGAAACCAGAGAACCAGAAAAATGACAGCAAGCGGCAGGGCGTAAAGGGGCGTGATAGTGAAGATCATGTTGGTACTTCCCGTTGTGTTTGTGTCTGTGTTCGTGACCCAAGGACGCCGGACACTTGCCGATTTCGACAGACCGCACAAATTTTTTTGCGATTTCCGAAAAAAATCCGTCTCAACGACAGACCGCAGCACAATAGGAAACGCCCGGCAGTTTCCTGCCGGGCGCATAAACCGATTGAAAGCTAAAGGCTAGCTTTTGTCAGCCGGCTCAAGATTGCTGCTGAGCGCCTTGAACAGGTCTGCTTCGGTCCATCCTAAGGTCAGCGAGCCATCTGCCACCATGTCCGCGGGCAGCGGAACCGTGAAGGTCTTGACGCTCGACTTGGAAGCAATGTCGCTGTCCAGCGTAATCAGAACAACCAGACTGCCGTCGGCGGCGTTGTATACGCCATCAACTAGTCCGATCTTTTTCGCGTCCTTGGTCATCACTTCATTGCCCTTGAACGCGCTGTCTTCGATCATCTTGATGATCGTCATGTCTTCTGGCGCGCCCGCAAGTCTGGCATCTGCACTCACTTCGACTGCATTACCAGGGGCGGCCAACATTGCCGCAAAGGCTGCGGCCAGGGCGAAAGATTTGCTATTCATCATACGGCGTACTCCTAATGTGCTGCCGACAGACCGGCATACACTGGACAACGCCGGATCCCCGTTGGGGTTCCGCGAAAGAAGCGAATTCTACAAAGGTCGGACCGGTCAAGGTCGGATGCCATGCGGTTTGTCAGCGCGTGGCAAGTCGACAGATTGTGCCCGTTCGCCACCGATTGTCCTGAAACTGCCGGTACGGACCGCGGGGTGGCGGCGCTAATCCCGCGGTTGTGCAGCGCCCTTTTGTCGGGCCTGACTCGCGGCCTGCCCCACTTGAAGTTTCGACGCCCAACGGCTACCCGAGACCATGACCCAGCATGACCGTCTTCTCATCATCGACTTTGGCAGCCAGGTGACGCAGCTGATCGCGCGCCGCCTGCGCGAGCTGAACGTCTATTGCGAAATACACCCCTATAACCGCGTCGACGATGCATTCCTCGTGGCGTTCCAGCCACGCGCGATCATCCTTTCGGGTGGCCCAGCCTCGGTCTTTGCGGATGGTGCGCCGATGCCGCCACGGTCGGCGTTCGAGGCTGGCGTGCCGGTCCTTGGCATCTGCTATGGCCAGCAAGTGATGATGCATGTCTTGGGCGGCAAGGTGGAGCGCGGGCATGGCACCGCCGAATTCGGTCGCGCCTATGTGACACCGACCGAACTGACGCATCCGTTGCTGGCCGGTTGGTTCGACGCCGTGGATCATCACGGACGCGAACAGGTCTGGATGAGCCATGGCGATCACGTGTCAGAGATTGCCCCGGGCTTTCAGGTTCTGGGCACCAGCCCCAACGCGCCTTTTGCGATAACTGCCGACCCTGCCCGGCATTTTTATGCGGTGCAGTTCCATCCAGAGGTGCACCACACCCCAAAGGGCGCGCGGCTTTACGAGAACTTTGTGCGGCTGGCGGGGTTTCACGGCGACTGGACCATGGGCGCCTATCGCGAGGAAGCCATTGCCAAGATCCGCGCGCAAGTGGGTGACGCCAAGGTCATCTGCGGATTGTCAGGAGGCGTGGATTCCTCCGTTGCCGCCGTCCTGATCCACCAGGCCATCGGCGAGCAGCTGACCTGTGTATTCGTCGACCACGGGCTGCTGCGGCTGGGTGAGGCGGAGCAGGTCGTGACCATGTTCCGTGACCAATACAACATTCCCCTGATCCACGCCGATGAAAGTGCCCTGTTCCTTGGCGCGCTGGAGGGGATCAGCGACCCCGAGGTGAAGCGCAAGACGATCGGACGGCTTTTCATCGACGTGTTCCAGAAACATGCCCATGCGGTTGGTGGCGCGACGTTCCTCGCGCAGGGGACATTGTACCCCGACGTCATCGAGTCCGTGTCGTTCAGCGGTGGGCCGTCTGTCACCATCAAGTCGCACCACAATGTCGGCGGCCTGCCCGAGAAGATGGGCCTCAAACTCGTCGAACCGCTGCGCGAGCTGTTCAAGGACGAGGTACGCGCCCTTGGCCGCGAGCTTGGCCTGCCGGATGCCTTTATCGCACGCCACCCCTTTCCGGGCCCCGGTCTTGCAATCCGCTGTCCCGGCGAGATCACCACCGAAAAGCTCGACATCCTGCGCCGTGCCGATGCCGTCTATATCGACCAGATCCGCAAGCATGGCCTTTATGATGAAATCTGGCAGGCGTTCGCGGCGATCCTGCCGATGAAAACCGTAGGCGTGATGGGCGACGGGCGCACCTATGACTATGCGCTGGCGCTGCGCGCGGTGACGTCGGTCGATGGGATGACGGCGGATTACTATCCGTTCACCCATGATTTCCTGGGCGAGACCGCGACGCGGATCATCAACGAGGTCAAGGGCGTGAACCGGGTCTTTTATGACTGCACCTCGAAGCCGCCCGGCACGATCGAACTGGAATAGCCCTGCAGTTTTCCCGGCGACAAAGCCATGGCCAAATGGCAATCTGTCGTCTGAACTCCGGGGACCCTCATGCAAGCCGTCCGCCTTCACGCCGTCCAGGATCTGCGCCAGACCGATGTTGCCCGACCCGAGCCTGCCCCCGGCGAGGTGCAGATACGTGTTGAGGCGGCGGGGATTTGCGGCACGGACCGTCATCTTTTCCACGGCGAGTTTCCTTGCACGCCGCCGGTCACGTTGGGGCATGAATTTTCGGGGCTGGTCACGGCGGTCGGTGCTGGCGTCGGGACCGCGCTTGGCACCCGTGTTACCTGCGATCCGAACACGCCATGCCTTGCCTGCGACGCTTGCCTGCGTGGTCGCGTGAACCTCTGCCAACGCAATTCCGTCATCGGCATTACGCGTGACGGGGGGTTTGCGCCCTATGCGGTTTTTCCGGCGCACAAAGCCATTGAACTGCCCAAGGACCTCCATCCGCATTATGGCGCGTTTTGCGAGCCTCTTGCCTGCACGATCCACGGCCTCGACATGGCTGCCCCCCTGCCGGGCGAACGGGTCATCATCATTGGTGGTGGCGTGATCGGCCTATTGGCGCTCCAACTGGCACGAAATGCGGGGGCCGAAGTGCTGCTGATCACCCGCCATCCAGACAAGCGCGACCTTGCAATGTTCCTGGGGGCTGTGGCCACCGCCGGGACACCGGCCGAGGCGTTGAAGCTGTGGCCGAAAGGGGCCGATGTCGTCCTGGAATGCGCGGGCGTGGTGGACACGGTGGAGGCGGCTCCTGCCTTGACGCGCAGCGGCGGGCGGATTGTGATCCTGGGCGTATTGCCCAAGGGGCAACGGATCCGGATCGAGCCTTTTGACCTGCTGTTGCGCGAAATCCAGCTTTTGCACAGCTTCATAAACCCGTTCACCCAGTCGCGTGCTGCCGCGATGATCGCATCAGGTGCGATAAAGGTGGCCCCTTTGATTTCGCGCACCATCCCGTTGTCCGAGACCTCGGAAGCCATCGCCAACCCACCACGGCCTGGCGAAATTCGCGTTCTGGTGGTGCCGGAATGATCCGTGTGACGGGCACATTGACCTGCCATACTGGTGAACAAGCTGCCATGGTTCGACGCCTTTTGCCGGAACATGTCGCACTGTCGCGGGCCGAGCCGGGCTGCTTGACCTTTGACATCGTCCCGACGGACTCGCCGCTTGTCTGGCAACTCGACGAGACATTCGCCAACCGGCAGGCGTTCGAGGCGCACCAGACTCGCACCCGCGCCAGTGCCTGGTTTGCCGCGACGGCTGAGCTAGCGCGCGGTTTCACCTTGGCCGAAGTTGACGACATGTCCGCGTCTGACGACAAGCAGACCTGATCGCAGGCGACAGGCCCAACTGGTGGGTGCTGGGAAAAAGATCGCCCCTTTGACGCAAATATGACAAACAGGTAACAGAATTTATCGCCAACTGTTTCATCAGTCACTTCGTCACACGGACATCTACCTTGCCCAGAACATTCTTTCTCATGTTGTGCCTGCTTGGCTTTGGCTTTTGGCTGGTCAGCGTCGCGCAAGACATCTGCGTCTACGGATTTTCGTGTCGGGAACTGACGCAGATCATCGGCTATCTGGATGTGGAGGCCGAAAGGTCGCTTTACACTTGGTACTCAACTTGCATCCTGCTTCTGACTGGATTCATCGCGTCCTGCCACGCCGACCGTGTCGGCAGACATGGGCCACATTTCCGGCAATGGGTCGGGATTGGCGTCCTGTTTGTCTATCTGTCCGCGGACGAAATGCTGTCGATCCATGAAAAACTGTCGGCAATCGGCGGGCGGATCGTCGAGCCGACCGGTTTCTTCCGCTATGCATGGGTTGTTCCTGGACTTTTTCTGGTGGCCGTTGTGGCATTTGCCCTGTTCAGCCTGGTCAAGGATCTGCCAAAGCGGCAGCGATTCTGGACCATTGTCTCTGGCGCTGTTTTTCTGGGCGGCGCCGTCGGCATGGAAATGATCAGCGGCAAGATCGCCTTTGCGCTCAGTCGCGATACCTTGCTTTATCAAGCCGTCAACAGTCTCGAAGAGGCAATGGAGGTTATCGGCGTCCTGATGTTCCTGTGGGTTGTAGCCTCGCTTGAACGCCAGGACATACCCGCCAAAGTCCACGAGTCTATTGTCGGTCGGTCCATGGCAAAGCCAGCCGCTTCCAAAGACATCAAATCGGCGCAGAAGTCCCGGGCAGCATAGAACCGCTACGCCTGTGGTGACGGTCCGGTGGCGTCCTTCGGCGGTCGAAGATGCTCGCGCCTTACATGGCAAGTCGGAAGCAGAGGAACGACACAAATTCGTGACGTGGCGTCATGAATTGACGCAAGGTATGGGGTTCCCTACCCTCGTCCCATCGGGCAGGTGAGGGGAAATCCATGTTCAAGGCAGCAACGACTGCAAGCGTGATCGCCATCGTGGGCACACAAGTGATGGCAGGCGGGGTGGATCGATCAGGTCAATCCATCCTCGCAATCTTTGAAAAGGGAAACTACGCCGAGCTCAGTTTCGGGGCGATCTCGCCGAGTGTTTCGGGCGCATTGTTTCCCGGATTTGGCGGTGTTCCCTCGGGCGACATGGCGGAAAGCTATCTGAGCCTGGGTTTTGCGATCAAGACCGAACTTCGCAATGGTCTGGATTTTGCGCTGATCCTGGACCAACCCTTTGGGGCGGATGTCAATTACCCGTTGGCGACGGGATATCCCGCCCAAGGCACTACGGCAGAGCTGAACTCCACCGCGCTGACGGGTGTTCTGAAATACACCACGCAGTCGAATGTGAGCGTCTTTGGTGGCCTGCGCTACCAGATGCTGGAAGCCCAGGCTTTCGTGCCCTTCGTCGCAGGCTACAGTGCTGACGGCCAGTCGGATGCAGGTCTGGGATATCTGGTCGGTGTGGCCTATGAAAAGCCCGAGATCGCGCTGCGAGTGGCGTTGACCTACAGTTCGAAGATCAGCCACAAGCTGGAAACTGCAGAATTTGGCGGAGCCTTCAATACAATTACCCCCATCGACACGCCACAATCGCTGAACCTCGAATTCCAATCCGGCATCGCCAAGGATACGTTGCTCTTCGGCTCGATCCGCTGGGTTGACTGGACCAATTTCGAGATCGACCCGGTGAACTATCCCGCGCCTACTCCGCTGGTGTCCTATGACAGTGATACCGTCAGCTATGCCCTTGGCGTCGGTCGGCGCTTCAACGAGACTTGGTCGGCCGCCGTGACACTGGGATACGAGGCCCCGGTGGGGGGCCTTGCCGCGAACCTTGGCCCCACCGACGGCTATAAATCCATTGGCCTCGGGGCGACCTATACCGAGGGCCCAATGAAGATCACCGGCGGCATTCGCTACGTTGATGTCGGCAAAGCGCAAACTTCCTTGAACGGTGTGTTCGCGACATCGGAATTCGACAACAACCACGCCATCGGGCTTGGCCTCAAGATCGGCTATAGCTTCTGATATCGCGCCGGTTTCACCCTTGCGTCCGGGCGTTTTTGCAACGCCCCGACGCGCCTGCGCATTTTGCGCGTGTTTTTCGCGGATTCCGCCGCTAACACGGGCACAAATGGGCCGGAGACCGGGCAGATGATCTACCAAAGCGGCAACGCATTCTTGAATGCCCCGACGAAACGGGTGCTGCTCTTTGGCATGTCCGGGCTTGGAAAAACATTTCTTTCCAATATGTTGCGCGACGAAGCTGGGTGGTTCCACTACTCTGTGGATTACCGGATCGGCACCCGATATATGGGCGAATTCATCGCCGACAATTTCAAGCGCGAAGCGATGCGCGTGCCGCTGCTGCGCGAGTTGCTGATGACGGATTCCGTCTACATCACCTCCAACATTACCTTTGACAACCTGGCGCCGCTGTCCAGCTATCTGGGCAAACCCGGCGATCCTACCAAGGGCGGGCTGCTCTTTGCAGAATACATGAAGCGCCAGGAACGGCACCGCAAGGCAGAACTTGCCGCCATGCTGGACACGACGCGGTTCGTGGACCGGGCGCATGATATCTATGGCTACGACAACTTTGTCTGCGACAGTTCCGGCTCGATCTGCGAAATTGTCGATCCCTTTGACCCGGCCGATCCGGTGCTGCGCCAGTTGTCCGACCAGTTGTTGCTGGTCTGGATCAAGGGTTCTGACACCTACACGTCAGAGCTGATCAGCCGCTTTGATCGCGCACCAAAGCCGATGTATTACCAGCCGCAGTTTCTGCATGCGATGTGGGAAGAATACCGTGCAGCCCATTCCGTGACCGAGGAAACCTGCGATCCGGATGCGTTTGTGCGTTGGACCTTCGCGCGGGCGATGGCGCATCGGCAACCGCGCTATGCCGCGATGGCCGAATGGGGAGTGACGGTGGATGCCGAAGAGGTTGCGGCGCTGCACGACCCTGCGGAGTTTGACGCGCTGATGGCGATGGCCATTGATCGCAAGGCGGCAACCGCCTAAACCCGCGTTCCACCTATCTTCACAGGACCCGCCCATGCCGATCACCCTGCCCCAGACCCTGCCCGCCTTTGACGTGCTGTCGCACGAAGGCGTCATGGT
>JANPBI010000022.1:0-3538 GCA_031430315.1 Rhodobacterales bacterium
CGCCCGGTGGGAGGTGGAGGATTTGGGTCGTGGCACCTGGCAGATCGTGGTCACCGAAATCCCGTATCAGGTACAGAAATCCCGCCTGATCGAGAAACTGGCAGAGATCATACAGATCAAGAAAATCCCGGCTCTTGCCGACGTGCGCGACGAGTCTACCGAAGATGTCCGCCTTGTGCTGGAACCTCGGTCCCGCGCGGTCGAGCCTGAGATGCTGATGGAAATGCTGTTCCGCGCCTCGGACCTCGAAACCCGGTTCTCGCTGAACCTGAACGTGCTGATCGACGGGCGGGTGCCAAAGGTCTGCTCGCTGAAGGAATGCCTGCGCGCGTTCCTCGATCACCGCCGCGAGGTGTTGCGCCGCCGCTCCGAACACCGGATCGAGAAAATCGACCACCGACTAGAGATTCTCGAAGGTTTCATCATTACCTTCCTGAACCTCGACCGCGTCATCGACATCATCCGCTATGATGAGGATCCCAAGCGCGCCCTGATGGCAGAGGACTGGGGCAAGACCCATGTCCGCGCAAGTTCCGAAAAGACCTATGTCCCGCCGCCCGAAAGCGAGGGAGAGCTTTCCGATGTTCAGGCCGAGGCGATCCTGAACATGCGCCTGCGCAGCTTGCGCAAGCTGGAAGAGATGGCGCTGCTGTCCGAACGCGACGCGCTGATGAAGGAACGCGCTGACCTTGCCGACCTGCTCGAAAGCGATCGGCTGCAGTGGCGTGAAATCGCGCGTCAGCTGGACGACATCCGCAAACAGTTCGGCAAGACGTCCAAGGGGGGGGCGCGGCGCACCACGCTGGCTGAACGCATCGACATGCCCGAGGTCACCGCCGAGGCGATGATCGAACGCGAACCGGTGACTGTCATCTGCTCCAAGATGGGCTGGATCCGCGCGCTCAAGGGGCACATGGACCTTGCCCAGGAACAGAAGTTCAAAGACGGCGATGCGCACCGCTTCGCTTTCCACGCCGAGACGACCGACAAGGTTGTGCTGGTCGCGGCCAACGGGCGGTTCTACACGATCCCTGCAGTTAACCTGCCTGGCGGGCGCGGCATGGGCGAACCCGTACGCCTGATGGTCGATTTGCCCAACGATACCGAAATCATCGACCTGATGATCTTTCGCCCTGGCGAAAAGCTGCTGGTCGCCTCGACGGCAGGCGATGGGTTCATCGTACCGTCGGACGAGGTGCTGGCCCAGACCCGGGCGGGCAAGCAGGTCCTGACGCTCAAGGATGGGGCTGTGACGGCGCTTTGCCGCGTGGTGACCGGCGACCATGTCGCGGTCGTTGGCGACAATCGCAAGATGTTGGTGTTCCCGTTGGTCGAACTGCCCGAAATGCAGCGCGGCAAGGGCGTGCGCCTGCAAAAGTACAAGGATGGCGGGCTCTCGGACGCCACCACCTTCACGCTGGCGCAGGGGCTGTCGTGGAAAGACCCCGCCGGGCGCACCCGGACCGAGGCGGACCTTGGCGAATGGCTCGGTGCCCGCGCCAGTGCCGGTCGCATGGCCCCGCGCGGCTTTCCCCGCGACAACCGGTTTGCCTGAGGCCGGTCTGGCCAGTTGCGCCGTGGCCGCCGACATTGTATCGCTCGACCAGATTGTTCTTATGGGTGGGCCCCTCTGATGCTGTTCCGACCGGTTCTTGCCGCTATTCTGGCAGTCACGTTCCTGGCCTCCTGTGCGCAGGAAAACCTGGCCGAAAAGCCGGAACCTCTGGGGGATTTTGCCCTTGGCCTGAACATCATCGTGGCCGACAATGTCCAAAAGGTGCCGATCTCGCGCGATGCCACTGTCGAGGAGTGGGAGGCCGCGATGGTCAAGGCGGTCGACGAACGTTTCAGCCGCTATGACGGGACCAAGCTTTACAATATCGGCATCAATGTCGACGGCTATGCCCTTGCTCCGCCCGGTATCCCGGTGGTCGCTGCACCGAAGTCGATCCTGGTGATCACCGCCAATGTCTGGGACGACGCGGCGGGCAAAAAGCTGAACGAGAAAGGCAAGCAACTGACCGTGTTCGAGCAGTTCTCTGGCGAGTCTGCGATCCTGGGCTCGGGTCTGACCCGCACCAAGGAACAACAGATGGAGTCGCTGTCCAGAAACGCAGCCCGCGCTGTCGAGGAATGGATGCGGTTAAACCCGACCTGGTTCGGCCTGCCCGATACGCGGCCTTCGGCTGCGGATGCGCCCACGGTCGTGTCTGAGGCTGCACCTGCGAACTGAGGCTTGATTTTCCGGGTTCCGCCGATTAAGCCGCCGCCCGTGGAACATCGGGCCCGGTGCGGGCCCCGCAAAGCAAGGGTGCCCCGCGATGGCAAAGGCAAAGTTTGAACGGAACAAACCGCATGTGAACATCGGGACCATTGGTCACGTTGACCATGGCAAGACGACGTTGACGGCTGCGATCACGAAGTATTTTGGCGAGTTCCGGGCCTATGACCAGATCGATGGTGCTCCGGAAGAGCGGGCGCGGGGGATCACGATCTCGACCGCACATGTGGAATACGAGACCACCGCACGCCACTACGCGCATGTCGACTGCCCCGGCCATGCCGACTATGTGAAAAACATGATCACCGGTGCCGCCCAGATGGATGGCGCGATTCTGGTTTGTGCTGCGTCCGACGGCCCGATGCCGCAAACGCGCGAGCATATCCTCTTGGGTCGCCAGGTCGGCATTCCCTACATGGTGTGCTACATGAACAAGATCGACCTCGTTGATGACGAGGAACTGGTCGAGCTGGTGGAGATGGAACTGCGCGAGCTGTTCTCCATGTACGAGTACCCCGGCGACGACATTCCGATCATCAAGGGCTCGGCCCACCAGGCGATGATCGGCGAGCGCCCCGATATCGGCGAGAACTCGATCCGCGCGCTGATGAAGGCCGTGGATGAATACATCCCGACGCCCGAACGTGCGGTCAATCTGCCGTTCCTGATGCCGATCGAAGACGTGTTCTCGATTTCCGGTCGTGGCACGGTTGTCACGGGGCGGATCGAGCGTGGCGTGATCAACGTGGGCGACGAGGTCGAGATTGTCGGCATCCGCGCCAACAAGAAGTCGATCTGCACCGGTGTGGAGATGTTCCGCAAATTGCTGGATCGCGGCGAAGCGGGCGACAACGTGGGCATCTTGCTGCGCGGCATCGACCGTGAGGGTGTTGAGCGTGGGCAGGTTCTGTGCAAGCCGGCATCGGTCAAGCCGCACACCAAGTTCGAGGCCGAGGCCTATATTCTGACCAAGGAAGAGGGTGGCCGTCACACGCCGTTCTTTGCCAACTACCGCCCGCAGTTTTACTTCCGCACGACGGACGTGACCGGCACGGTTGAGCTGCCGGCGGGCACCGAGATGGTGATGCCGGGCGACAACCTGAAGTTCAACGTGTCGCTGATCGCGCCCATCGCGATGGAAGAAAAGCTGCGCTTCGCCATCCGCGAGGGCGGCCGCACCGTCGGCGCAGGCGTCGTCAGCAAAATCATCGAGTAATCGGGACAGTAGGATGGGCGAACGCGCCCATCCGTCGCCCA
>JANPBI010000023.1:0-12848 GCA_031430315.1 Rhodobacterales bacterium
GGGTGTCGTGGTCATAGACCAGCGGTCGGTCGATGGTGATCTTGTCGCCATTGATGGCGCGGATCACGACCTCTTCGTCCTGGCTTTCATGGTGAATGGTGGCGCGGGCCGCATCGTCCCAGTACCAGCCCTCCTTGTGGGTGCCGGAAATCACGATCGTATCGCCGACGCGCCAGCCGGTGGGCACCTCGCCAAGATCGATCACCGTGGCCCCTTTCATCGGGGCGGCATCTACCTTGACGAAGGCGGTCTTTTCGGCCCCGTGAATGTCTACCTCGCCTTGCGAGATGATGCCGCGCGACAGCAGCTTTGCGTCCCAGGACGTGTTGATGTTGCCATTGTCGGCAATCAGGATCTCGGTCGTCACACCGGCATTGACGGGCTGACCTTCCGTGCCGATCTCCAGTCGTCCGGTCATCGAGACGACCATAGTGTCGACGATCATCGAGGTGTCGCGGTCGGTGGCAAAGGACAATTCGCCATCCACCCGGATCGAAAAGATCGAGGCCGTGCTTTCCCCGTTATAGCGCACATCGACGCCTTCGGGGATCAGCACCTTGGCGCCTTCGCCCGGAATGCGGCCACCCGCCCAGGTCGAGGCGCTGAACCAGTCGCCATCGGCCACCGCGACATGGGTCGCCTGGGCACGGGGCACCAGTTTCAGCACGTCGCCGTGTTCGGCCATGGTCAGGGCGTCGGTGCCGGTATGCATCGGGCTTTCGGCCTGGGCCTTGACCGCCGCCACATAGGCGGTGATCTGCGCTGCGGTGGCCCCGGCTGCAGGCACTGGAATGGTGGGCGGGGCGTCATGGCCACTGTGGTCGCCGCCAGTCGTGCCCCCGCCAGTCGTCCCACCGCCGCTGGATGTCCCTCCGCCCGTGGTGCCGCCACCGGTCGTCCCTCCGCCCGTAGTGCCGCCGCCGGTCGTCCCGCCGCCTGTGGTGCCGCCGCCATGGTCATGCCCGTCCGTGGGCGTGCCGCCGGTGCCGGTCCCGCCATCGGTGCCGGTCCCGCCATCGGTGGGGGTGCCGCCATTGTCGACATTGCACATGCAGACGGTGCCGCCTGCTTCGGGGCAGGGGCCGGGGATCCCGGCATTGATCGGGCCGTCATGGCTGAGGCTGGGGCCGGTGATGGTGGTGCGCGCGCCCCCCGAATCCGGGCCCTGCCATTCCAGTTTCAGGCTTTGCTGGCCCCAGTTCTCGAAATAGCGGATCTCGATGTCATGCGCGCCGGCGGTCAGGTTCAGCGTGACCACGCGTTCCTGGGTGGCATGGGCGCCGTCATTGTTGACCACCAGCTTGCCATCGACATAAAGCTGCGCGCCGTCATCCGAGGTCAGGTAGATCTTGTAGGATCCGGCATTGACGACATTGAGATCGCCCGAGAATTTCGCCGCAAAGAGGTCGGTCTTGCCGGTCTTCCAGAACGCGGTATCGACCTGCATCCAGGCCAGGGCCTGGATATAGCCGGTCAGCGCCGGGGCGGCGGCAAAGTTGACCTGCGAAAGACTGCTGACCGCGGTCGTCATCGGGAAGTATTCGGCCTTGAGACCTGGCCAGGTCTTGGTCGTGCCAGTCGTGCCGCCCCCAGTCGTGCCGCCACCCGTGGTGCCGCCGCCCGTGGTGCCCCCGCCGGTCGCGCCACCCGTGGTGCCCCCGCCGGTCGTGCCACCCGTAGTGCCGCCGGTAGCCGGCCCGTCATAGGACAGGTGCTTGTCGGTGATCACAGAGCGTGTGCCCAGGCTGTCGGGGCCCTTCCATTCCAGTTTAAGGGTCTGGCCGCCGGTCTTCTCAAAATAGCGGATCTCGATGTCATGCGCGCCGGCCGTCAGGTTCACCGTCACCGATTTTTCGACCGCCGCATGCAGGCCGTCATTGTCGATGATCTTCTTGCCATCGATATAAAGCGCCGAGCCATCATCCGAGGTGAGATAGATCGTGTAGCTGCCGGCCTTGGTGACGGTGAGATCGCCCGAGAACTTGGCGGCGAACAGATCTGCTTTGCCGCCCTGCCAGAACGGGTTGTAGGTGTTGTTCCAGTTCAGCGAGCCAACCAGGGTCTTGGCGACCGGCGTGCTGGCGAAATTGACCTGGGAAATGCTGCTGATGCCGCTTTGCACCGTGTAGTATTCGGCCTGCAGGCCCAGCTTGCCCGCCGTCGTCGTACTGCCCGTCGTCGTGCTGCCCGTCGGGGTTCCCGACACCGGGGAAATGATGGGGGACGTGACGGGGGTCGCCGGGGCGGGGGCCGGGGACTTCAGGATCGGCATCTTGAAGACCGAAGCAGGCGCAGAGACAGGGGTCGCAGTTGTAGTGGCGGTGGTGCCACCCAGTCCGAGTTGGGACAATGTGTTCAACAGGAAGCTCATGCGACGGATCTCCTTCTCTTCACTCAGTTTTTGGCTTCGAATTCAGGTGTCTAGCCGGTCGAAACCGTGCTGAGGGTTGGTGGCTGCACAAGGGCGGGCACACGTCAAAATTGTGGCCGGATGGCCGTAAGATTGTTTCAGGCGACCAAAAGCGGGCGCCGGTTTTGCACGAACAGTCTGGGAACCGGATACAACCGACGAGCCTGTTGCCCGGAGTGACCGGCCAACGAGTTACCCTCAGGCACACATGTATTTGTTTTTTCGAACTTTTTCGTTCGTTATCGTGGCGCTCGACGCAGGAACAAATCTGCTGACCCTTCCTCGCCTGTGCCGCGCCGGGGTTCAACCAGGCCTGTTGCAGATGCCCGAAAACTCGGCGAATTCATGCCATTTCGCTAAGCGGAATACTGCCATTCCCTGGGTCTCTCGCTCACGCAGCAGGCTTTTTGCGCAAATAGCCGCCAGTTGCGGAGGGACTCGGATGGGTTTCGCCAAACTGTTTACAAATGCGAGACAATTCATCCCCGCCGGAGATGTTCATTTGTGGCAAGATTGTGAGGGAATCACCCAGAATCGCGGATGTCAGATCTGAAACATGACTCCCGGGGGATGCTGCGGAGCAACAGGGTAGTGACCGGCCTTGCACGCTCAGTCCGCGCTGCCAAAGCTCCGGAAATCGAAATTGTCGCTTTGCAGCATGTCCCCCAGCGCCGAGCGGGCGGGGACGGTCGTCCCTGCGGACGGCACGACCTGCAAGGGTGCTGCGCGTGGCCGTGCCGGTCCCGGGCCTTGGGCGGGCAGGGCCACGATCTCGGCGGCGGGGCCTGCGAAAGGGGCGGGGGCTGTCTCGCGCAAAAGATGAAAAAGAGCCGCCCGCGTGCCGTAAATATGCGCGGGCAGGGGAATGCCCGCCCCTGTCTGAGAGGGGCGGTGGGGCAGCGCAAAGGGCGATGGATCGGGCATGCAGGCTCGCAACCAGAGATGTTGCAAATTTTATAGTCTGGCGATGCGGGCAAAATCATGGCGCGCGCAAAGGTTCCGGTCAGGCCGGAGCGGAGCCGCCGGTTTTTGCGGCGGCGGGTGGCGGATCCCGGCCAGTAGCCTGATTTCAGGGCAGGGGCGCCATCTCAGGCTTTGCGTCTCAGGCCTTGGTGCGCGCAGCCCAGGCCGCAAGGGCCAGCCCCGGCAGGATCAGCGCACAATCCCAGTAGCGCCGCGCCAGGCGGCGGGGCTGGCGGAGCATGCGCCAGGCCCATTCCATCGCGATGCGCCGCACCCAGAGGGGCGCGCGGATCTGGCGGCCAGCGATGAAATCAAGCCCAGCCCCGATCGAGACGAACCCCAGGGCAGGCTGCAGGCTGCGGCCCCTTGCGGCCAGGACTTCCTGTTTCGGGGCCCCCAGCGCCAGAAAGACCAGCCGCGCGCCCGCATCGGCCAGCCGCGCCAGATCCGCCGCGGCCACATCTCCCATCGGGTCAAAGCCGAAGGCGGGGGCGATGCAGGCCACGACCTGCAGTCCGGGGTGACTCGTCATGAGCCGCGCGGCGGCCAGATCGAGCGTCGCCTGGTCCGAGCCGTAGAGCGCCACCGGCACCCCCCGCCGGGCCGCCAGCGCCGACAGCGGCGCGATGAGTTCCGAGCCGGGCACAAGATCGACCGGGCGACCCATGAGGCGGCGCAGCCAGACCACCGGATTGCCATCGGCCACGACATGGGTCTGGGCGCGATAGGCATCGGCAAACCCCGCATCACGCGCCATCTTGACCAGATGGTCGAGGTTGAGCGTGGCCACCGCAAAGCCCTGGCCCCTGCCAAGGGCGGCGTTCAGATCGGCCAGCAAACCGGCCTCGGTCGCATGGTTGACCAGCGCCAGTGCCGGGGCCCCGGTCACCGGGACGCCCTGGGGGATCACTCGTTCCGGCACATCGCGCACTCCCGCATCCTTCGGTCCCGCGATATGGCCGAGCCGCCCCGGTTTGTCCATCGCGGCGGGGCCGGGCAGGAGCCATCTGTCCCGATTGAACCAGTCCTTGATATGGACACGTCTTGCCGCCATGGTTTCAAGGGCTTGGGCGCCGGACGGCGGGGAGGGTTCAATTGGGACAGATCGCGGCGATCTATGCACGCGTCTCGACGGCGGATCAGTCCTGCACGCGGCAGGTGGCGGATCTGACGGATTATGCGCGCCGCGCGGGCTATGCGGTGGAGGGGGTCTATCTGGAAACCGCCTCGGGGGCGCGGGCCGACCGGGCGATACGCAAACGCGTGCTGGCGCTGGCGCAGGCGCGGAAGATCGAGGTGATCCTCGTCACCGAACTGTCGCGCTGGGGGCGCTCCACGCTCGACCTTCTGACCAGCCTACGCCAGCTTGACGGCTGGGGCGTGTCGCTGGTGGCGCAATCGGGGATGACCTTTGACCTGGCCAGCCCGCATGGCCGGATGCTGGCCACGATGCTGGCGGGCCTTGCCGAATTCGAGCGCGACCTGATCCGCGAAAGGGTGCGGTCGGGGATTGCAGCGGCAAAGGCGCGCGGCAAGGTGCTGGGGCGGCGCAAGGGCCAGCGCCCGGTGGCGGACCGGCTGGGCCCCCAGGTGCTGGACGCCGTGGCGGCGGGGCGCAGCTACCGCTGGATCGCGCGCGATCTGGGGCTGTCGAAAAACACCGTGGCAGACATCGTGGCGCGCCACCGCGCCACCGGGGTCCCGCCCCCCAGCCCCCCCGTCCCGGGTGTATGACACGCGTCGGACATCTGTCGGACATTCGCATGACATCCGTCCCGACAGGCCCGGAATCGGGCGTGTGCCAAGTGTATGCCAAGCGTATGCCGGATGTGTGCCATGCGGATGCCACTTCGGACGTGCGCCGGGGCACAAAACCGGCTAGGGTCACGCCCAGTCCCGTCCCTGTCCCGCCCGGTTGATCCATGCCGAATGCCATTGCCTATCTTGCGCTGTTTTCCTTTCCGGTCGTGGTCGTGGTGCTGTTTTGGAAATTGCCGCTGCCAAAGGCGCTCGTCGCCTCGATCTTTGGCGGGTATCTCTTTTTGCCCAATGGCGTGGGGATCGACCTGCCGGTTCTGCCCGCGCTGGACAAGACGCTGCTCCCGGCCCTGATGGCCGGCCTGATGTGCCTGGTGATGGCGCGCAAACCCGCCCCGGCCCTGCGCCGCGCGGCCCCCCTGCCGGGTCCCCGCCGGGCCGCCGCCGGATGGACGCCCCCCGCCGCAGCCCTGCCGTCCGAGCCCGCCCCCGCCCTGGCCCGCACGACCCGGGGCCGCACGCTGTTTCGACTGCTTTTCGCCGGGCTTTTCCTGGTGCCGGTCCTGACCGTGTGGCAAAACCCCGAGCCGATCATTGCCGGGCCGCGCATCATCCCGGGACTGCAGCTTTATGACGTGGGCTCCCTGATGCTGCAGCTTGGCGTGACCTTCCTGCCGTTCTGGCTGGCGCAGCGCTTTCTGGCCCGGCCCGAAGAGCAGGTCCTGCTGCTCAAGGCTTTCGTGCTGTCGGCCCTCGGCTATTCGCTTTTGTGCCTTTACGAGATCCGGATGAGCCCGCAGCTCAACCACATGCTCTACGGATTTTACCCGCATGACTTTTTGCAGCATATCCGCGCAGGCGGGTTCCGCCCGATGGTGTTCTTGCAGCACGGGCTCTTGGTCGGCATCTATCTGGGCATGAGCGTCCTGGCGGCGGCGACGCTGTTTTTGTGGAGCAAGCGCAACGGCCGCGAAGGCTTGTCGGTCTTTGGCTGGGCAGCGGCGGCGATCTGGCTGGTGCTGGTGCTGTTTTTATCCAAGACGGTCGGGGCATTTTCGCTGGTGCTGTTGTTCCTGCCGATCCTGCTGATGACGGGCGTGCCGGGGCAGCTGCTCTTTGCGATGATCGTCGCGGGGATCACGCTGTTCTATCCGCTGCTGCGCGGCGCAGGCGCCATCCCGGTCGATGCGGTCTATGCCGCCGCACAGGCGGTCAGCCAGGAACGCGCCGACAGCCTGAAATTCCGGCTCGACAACGAGGATGTGCTGTTGGAACGCGCGGCGGAAAAACCGCTGTCGGGCTGGGGATCCTGGGGCCGCAACCTGACCTACAACCAATATAACGGCGACCAGGTCACCACGCCCGACGGGGCCTGGATCATCGTGATCGGCACCTTTGGCTGGATCGGCTATCTGTCGTATTTCGGGCTGTTGACAGCACCCCTGTTCCTGTTGGGACTGTCCCGGCGGCGGCTGGGGATTTCGGTCGAAAGCTCGGGGCTGGCGCTGGTCCTGGCCTTGAACCTTCTGGACCTTGTGCCCAATGCCTCGCTGACACCGCTGACCCATATGATCGCGGGGGCGCTGGCCGGGCGCTATGCGCTGGCCGGGGCGGGCCAGCCCGGAGCTGCCGCCACCCTGGGCCCGCGCGCCCCAAAACCCGGGCGCAGCGGAGCCTGGCCGGTTCCCCTGGGCGGTCGGGGCATGCAGACCCCTGCCCCGGCCGGGGCGGTGTCCGCCAGCGGGGCGGAGACTAGGATTGCGGCGACAAGAAAATACCGACAGCCGCGGCGACGGCCAGAATAGCGGCGAGCACCAGAAGGCTGAAGCGGATATCCAGCCCGATGGTGCGCCGCGCGATCAGCACCATCGGCACCACGCTGCCAAGCGGGCTGAGCGCCACGGCCAAGAGCCCGCCTTCGATCCCCATCAGCCGGACCCCGAGCCAGAGGGCGAGACAGGTCGTGGCGGCCTCGATGACCGACGCAAGGGCGATGGCCTTGCTGTTGCCCTGGCTGATCAGAAGCGTGCCGAGCGGCGTGAACCATTCGCGCAGCATCACCAGGGCCAGGAAGGGCATGAACGAAGCCGATTGTGTATAGCTCGCGGGGTAAAGCAGGTGGATGAGGGCGGCCCCCCCGAAGAACATCGCCAGGAACCCCGCCACGCAAAGCGCGCCGTTGATGCGGTTGAAGCGATAAAAGACCCGCAAGAGATCATGGGGTCGTTCGCGGCTGACCCCGCTGAGCAGCGGCAGGCCGATCTGGCCCGCGATCTTGTGGATCACCGAGGCGCCAGCCTGTGCCCACATCACCGCGATGACGTAAAAACCGAAATGCTCCTTGTCGAGCACGGCCCCCAGAAAGATCCGGTCGGCATTGCCGGTGACAAAGGTCATCACCGACGAGCCGATGACCCATTTTCCGAAATGCCAGAATTCATCGGCAATCGTGCGGTCCCAGGCCAGGCCCATGCGCGGCCCGGCAAAAAACACATGCGACATCACCATGCGGTAGACCGATCCGGTGATCATGCCCAGCAGCAGACCCCAGACCGACGGATGATAGAGCGAGATCCCCACCATCGCCACAAGGGTCACGACCTGGCCCGAAATGTTCAGGATGGCCAGCCATTTCATCTGCATATTGCGCGCGGCCAGATACTTGTTGGTGGATTCCAGCCCGCCCAGGATCATCACCGCCGCCGAGACAGCGATCAGCCCAGGCAGTTGGGGATCGGCATAGACGGTGCCCGCAGGGGCAAGGCCGGGGGCCAGGAACCACAGGAGGGCCGCCACTCCGATCACCGCCAGGGCAATCGCATTGGTGCGCAGGATCTGGATCGTCCAGGCAACGCGCAGAAAGCGCGGATCATCGCCCTGCGCCGAGCGGATGACGCTTTGTTCGATGCCGATATCACTGAGCAGGGCAAGGGCGATATGCACCGTGGTGACCATCGCCATCAGCCCGAAGGCTTCAGGCAGCAAAAGCCGGGTCATCACGAGGTTGCTGCCCAGCCGCAGGACATAGCTGGTGGTCAGCTCGCCCATGCTCCACAGCGTGGCCCCGGCGGCGCGGCCGCTCAGCTTGCCCCGGTTGGGCATCCGAACAGGGTTGCGCCCGCGCAGCGTTTCCCAGATCGACATCGCTGTACCCCTGTCACCTTGTCCCGGCCGCATCTCGACCGTCCGGCCCCGCCCGGTCGGCAAGGGTGTGGCCAGCGGCGCCACACATGAAGGGCACCGCGTCTTGCGTCAAGACCACATCTCTGCGGCATATCCATGGTCGGGTTAGGCCCAAACAAGGGCACCTGCGGGCCGCTTGGCAGGGGCGACCCTAGCCCCCCGGCACAAAGCGCGGCAAGGGATCCAGGGTGGCCTTCAGGGCGGCCCCAAGCCGCGCATCAGCCGCCGCCAGGTCATCCTCTTTGATCGGGGTGATCAGGCGCACCAGCGCGCTGTCGGCGCGGCCGGTAGTGATCTTGGCCGAGGTCAGCTGCAGGCGGGCCTGAAAGGCCGAGGCGGTGCGGCGACCCTGCTGGTCAAACCAGTAATAGGCCAGCATCCGGGTGGCGCCCTTCTGGATCACCGCGCGGTTGAGCGTGAAGGAGACCCCGTCCGGCCCCCGGGCTGTGATCTGGCCCAGGGCGGCGATTTCCCAGCCCGCCCCGGGCAGGCAGACCTCGGGCGAGTGTGCCCCGCCGGTCATCTGGTCGCGGTACCAGGCGATGAAGAGATCGACGGGCTCGGAATCGTCCGGCCGCGCCAGGCTGACCGAGAGGTAATCATCCGCCGCCAGCACGCGCGCCACCTCGGGGTCCAGCATCTCGCGCGGGCCGCTGGTCCAGGGGCCGAGCATGGCGGGAAACAGCGCAAAGGGGTCGCGCGCGATCTCGACGGGGTCGCGGGCGGGAACCAGCGCCGCCGCACCGGCAAGGCCCAGCGACAGAAGGGCCGCCGCCGCCAGCGCGCGCGAAGCAGGGGTATCAAGGATGCGCCGCGCCTGGGGGAGAAGTCCGCCGAGATCGACATCCAGCGCCTGGGACAGGCTGAGGCGGTCGCGGCGAAAGAAGAGCAGCGCCCAGGCCAGCGCGAAGAGGATCGCCACGCAAGCGAGAAAGATCACCCAGCCTTCGAAGAAATGGGTGAAGCCTTCGAGATGCGCCAGGCCCCAGTGGTTCACGATGGCCCCGGCAATGGCGATGCGGACCGAGTTCATCACCACTGTGATCGGCACCGCGGCGATCAGCAGCACCGCCTTGTGCCACATCGGACCCCGGTAAAGGACGGCGAAGATGTAGGAAAAGCTGAGGATCGGGAAAAGATAGCGCAGGCCGGAACAGGCCTCGGCGACATGAAGCTTGGTGACGCCAAGGTCGATGATGTTGCCATCAAGAAAGACCGGCACCGAGATGAGGCGCAGGAACCAGACGCCCAGTTCGGAGGACAGGCCCTGCAGGGTGGTCGACAGGCCGTAATAAAGCACCCCGGGCAAGGGCAGCATATAGACCAGATGCAGGACCGGCGGCCAGAAGGCGCGGCCCTGCGCCCAGCCAAAGCCGATCAGGATCATCGCCCCCACCCAAAGGATGAGCGCATAGGCCACGATATCGCCGATGCCGATCAGGCTGCCCCCTGCCCCCAGCGCCAGCGCCAGGATCAGAAGGGCAACGCCGGGCCCGCGATCGGTGACGGGGGTGGATTGGGGCGGATGGTCCTTCAGCTGGCGCAAAAACAGGATCGCCGACAGGACCGGGATCAGGGGCCCATGGCTGTATTCGGGGGCGGCCCAGGCAGTGAGGAGTGTTGCGAGGCCATCGCGAAAGAAGACCCCTGCCCCCACCACCGCCAGCAACAGCCAGACCGGTCCCGCCAGCGGGTGGGTCCCGAAGAAACCGGGCCGTCGGGACAGCGGGGAAGTGTCGGTCATGGGGTCAGCGGTCAGATGCGGGTCGGCCCGAGACTAGCGGGTTTCAGGGCATGAGGCCATGCCCCCTGCCCCGGCGTCAGCAACAGGGCGGGCGGGGACTGTCCACACCAAAGCGCACGATGCCAACGGCAAGCAGGGCACCAAGAGAAAGGAAGAGACCTGTCATCAGCATGGGGGGTCCGCCTTGTCCAACGCTGGTCCGCGCGAACTGGCGGAACCGATCGCCCCTACCTCTACCGGCAAAAATGGCATTTGTCGGGCAGGACCTTGGCCGGATGCGGGGATCTGGCGCGATCTTGCCGAAGGGCCGGCAAGGGTGCGCCTAGCCCCTGCCCCGCCGCACGAACCCCAGGAACGCCGCATCGGGACTGCGCAGACGGGGCCGCCCCGACCGCGCCCAGAACGCGCGCCAGTCGGCTTGCAGGGCGTGGACATCGGCACCGGGGGCGAGGCGACGCGCCTCGTCCAGTGCCTCGTGCGAGGCTTGGGGACCGGCATGGGATTCCAGCACCACCACGCGGGGGGTGACGCGCAGGATGTCGCCGGGTTCCTCGGCCAGCTTGTAATCGGGGATGGTATCGGCGGCGATCACCTCGCGCAGCATGGCGCGAAACACCCGGCGCGGGCTGGCGGAGCCGGATTTTTTCAAAAGCGTGTCGACCGAGATGCGCCATTCGGGCTGGCGCCCGCAATGCTTTCGCGCCAGTTCATAAAGGCGGCGTTCCAGGGGGCGGCGGAGGCGAAAGTAGTCTCTGCTCAGCGTCAAAACCGATTTCGACAACACCGCGCGAAAGAGCCAGTCCGACAGCGTGACCGACACCGCGATCATCCGCCCCTGGCGCGACTGGCGCAGGATCTGCCAGCCTTCGATGAGACCAAAGCCTTCGGTCAGCTCCAGCCCGCCTTGCGCGATATTGGTGGCGATGCGGGTCCCCGCCAGACGCTCCAGCGCATCGCGCAGGCGCTGATAGGCGTCGCCGCTGGTCTCGCGGCCCGTGGCCAGCAAGAGGTCATGGGCGGTGAGGCGCAACCGGCGGTCAATGGGCCGCCCGGCATTCTGTGCCGCCATCAGCTGGCTGATGCAGTAGATCAGGATGTCCTTGTCATGGATCGTCGCAAGGCCCCGGACCGAGGGGGTCACGGTGATCTCGGTGGCGTTATGGGTATAGCGCAGGATGCGCAGGTCGGGCCGCGTGGCGAGCGAGAAGACCGGGTGCTCCATCGTCGCCACGTCATCTTTCGGGATCGCATCAAAGATGTCGCAGAGAAAGAAATCGGTCTGGCCGCGCGCCAAGCCCGTGCCCCCTGCCCCCCCGTCTTGCAATCCTTGCGCCATGCCTCTGCCCCCTGCCCTACCCCCTTTGGCCCCCTTTCGGGAGCGTCCCTCGGTTGATCGAGGGACTCGGGGTTTCGGTGACACCACGCTAGAGTTATCCACAAGCCCGGTCCAGTGCGGTCATCGGGGGAACGGAGTCGCAACGTCGGGGGACCAGAGTCACCACATCGGGGGATCGGAGTCGCATTGTCTACATATCCGCTCCTCTTTTCAGAGGCTTGGACAACAATCATCGGGGCGTAACTCTTAAAATAACTCATATCTAACAAGAGACATTTTTTCGAGCCATCACCCATCCCGTGCCGCAAACGCCCCAAACAGGGGAAATCTGCTTAGAAATACACGGTGATGTGCGGCGAATCTGGTCATGTGCGCACTTTTGGCGTATATGGGGGAAAAGTGCGCACATGCGTGATAATCGGGGCAGGAAAGAGGATATCGGGCCATGTCACGCGAGACGGTCGATCTGCCGCCCTATGCCAATATCAGCCCCGAGGCGGCCCTGGCCGAGCTCGATGCGCCCACCGATACGAACGACTTTGCCGCGATTGCCCGGGCTTGCGCAAGGGGTCGGGCGGATCTGGCCGAACGGGGGCTTGATGCGAGCGGGGTGCGGACCCTGCGCCTTTTCTCGACCTGGGAGATCACCAAATACCTGATCCCGGTCGCAACCGCACATTTCCGCCGCGTGCTGAAGGCGAACCCCAACCTGCCGCAGGGCCGCAGCGAGACCGAAGGCGGGGCGAAGTGGTTCAGCTTTGACGAGGTTCTGGCCTTGCGCGCGCATTTTGCGGCGGAAGGGTCCAAGGCGAAGAACTACCTGCCCTGGCGACCGAAGGAGCTGCCTGCCAAGATCGTCGCGGTGGCGAATTTCAAGGGTGGTGTCGGCAAGACCAGCACCTGCGCCCATCTGGCGATGTCGGCGGCGCTGGATGGCTACCGGGTGCTGGTCGTGGATCTCGACAGCCAGGGCTCGATGACCTCGATCTTTGGCGGCAAGGTCGCCGATGAATGGGCCACGGTGTTCCCGCTGATCGCGCGGCACTATGCCACCCATCTGCGCGCCGACAACCAGCGCCGGATGGAACGGGGTGAGACCCCTCTGCCGCTCGATGACACGCTGCTGGAGGCGCTGAAGGTCAAGACGCCGGATCTGGTCCAGAAGACTCACTGGCCGAACATCGACCTGATCGGCGCGCAGCTGAACCTCTACTGGGCCGAGTTCCAGATCCCCGTCTGGCGGATGCAAGGACGAGGCTGGAAGCTGTGGGAGGCCTTGTCAGAGACGCTTTTGGCCGATGGGGTGCTGGACGACTACGACATCGTGTTCCTCGATACGCCCCCCGCGCTGGGGTACCTGACGATCAATGGCCTGTCCGCCGCCGACATCCTGCTGGTTCCCACCGGGGCGTCGTTCCTGGAGTTTGATTCGACAGGCCGCTTCTTCGACATGC
>JANPBI010000024.1:0-16374 GCA_031430315.1 Rhodobacterales bacterium
TCCACCAACTGCGCCTCGCGGATTTCGCGCAGCTGTTCGCGCAATTGCACGGCGGTTTTGCGCATCCGTTGCAGTTCCAGGCCTTGGGTATCCAGCTGGCGGGTCAGTCGCTGGCATTTCTCGTCCAGTTCGGCGCGCTGCAGCGCCTCTTTTTCTTTGACCGCACGCAGGCGCTCGTTCAGCTGGGCGTTGACCATCCGCTCTTCGTCCAGCGCCGCCTGCAGGCGCGCAGTATCCTTGCTCGCCGTATCGGTCTGCATCACGGCATGGCTGGCTTGCGGCAGCCGTTCCAGGCCAGTGCCGATCCGGTCAAGAGCCGCCGTGATCCGCCGTTCAAGCTCTGCGATATCTTGCATCGCCATCCTCTTGTTGTGTCATCGCAATTCGCGCGCGGCGTCTTGCTGAATTTCTATCAGAGTGCGAATCGTTTTACGCGCCGTCAACCCCGAACATAGCGCGAATTGCCAAAGCCCGTCGCGCCTTTCGGTCCAAGGTGTTGCGCGGCGTGCTTGATCTTGCCGGTCTTGGCCGGTAACAGCCTGAGGCAACCCTGCCAATGCCCTCAAGACGAAGGATCACAGCCGTGGATATTGCCGCCTTGCGCAGCCGTCACCCCGACCACTGGATGCGCGCTTGCGCGATCCGCACACTGACGCTGGACGCCGTGGCAGCGGCAAATTCCGGGCATTCGGGCATGCCGATGGGGATGGCCGACGTGGCAACGGTTCTGTTCGAAAAGCACCTGAAGTTCGACCCTGCTGCGCCGCGCTGGCCAGACCGCGACCGGTTCATCCTGTCGGCAGGGCACGGCTCGATGCTGATCTACAGCCTTCTCTACCTGACAGGCTACGGCGACATGACGCTGGAGCAGATCAAGAACTTTCGCCAATGGGGCGCGATCACGGCGGGCCATCCAGAATATGGCCATGTCGCGGGGGTTGAAACTACCACTGGTCCGCTGGGTCAGGGCATCGCCAATTCCGTCGGGTTCGCCATCGCCGAGGAATCCCTTCGCGCCCGGTTCGGCGCCAAGATCATGGATCACCATACCTATGTCATCGCGGGTGACGGCTGCCTGATGGAGGGCGTCAGCCAAGAGGCACTGGCCCTGGCCGGCAAACAGCAGCTGAGCCGCCTGATCGTCTTGTGGGACAATAACGGCATCACCATCGACGGCAAGGTGTCGATGGCTGACGTGACCGACCAGAAAGCGCGCTTTGCCGCCAGCGGTTGGGACGTATTCTCGTGCGACGGCCACGACCCGGTCGACATCGACCGCGCCCTGACGGCCGCCAAGGCCAGCCACGGCCCCGCGATGATCGCTTGCAAGACGCATATCGCGCTCGGGCACGCAGCCCAGGACACCAACAAGGGCCACGGCGCGCTGACCGATCCAGCGCAGATGAAGGCGGCCAAGGAAGCTTACGGCTGGCCCTATGGTCCGTTCGAGATTCCCGCCGATATCAAGCGCTGGTGGGAAAGTCTGGGCGCGCGCGGCGCCCTTGCCCATGCGGAATGGCATACGCGCCTGAACGCGCTGCCCGCAGCGAAAAAGGCCGAATTTGAACGGGTCTTCCATGGCACCCCGCCCGCCAAACTCGCTGCCGCAATCCGCGCGGTCAAAAAACAGGCCGTCGCCGACATGCCCAAGCTCGCCACCCGGTCGGCATCGGAAAAGGTGCTGGTTGTGGTCAACCCGATCATGCCGGAAACCATCGGCGGGTCGGCTGACCTGACCGGATCGAACAACACCAAGACGCCCGATCTGGGCGTCTTCGAGCCCGGTAACCGCCAGGGCCGCTATGTCAATTTTGGCATCCGCGAACATGGCATGGCTGCGGCGATGAACGGCATGGTGCTGCATGGCGGCATCCGGCCTTATGGCGGCACCTTCATGTGCTTTACCGACTATGCCCGGCCCGCGATGCGCCTCAGCGCGCTGATGGGCGTGCCGGTGGTCTATGTAATGACGCACGATTCCATCGGCCTTGGCGAAGACGGCCCGACCCACCAGCCGGTGGAGCATCTGGCGATCAGCCGCGCTACACCCAATACCCATGTGATCCGCCCCGCCGATCTGGTGGAGGTGGCCGAGGCCTGGGAAGTGGCGCTGATGTCGACGAAGACCCCGACGGTCCTGTCGCTCAGTCGCCAGAACCTGCCTGCGGTTCGCAAGACGCATACCAATCAGAACATGGTCGCCAAGGGCGGATATGTCCTGGCGGACGCTGTCGCGAAACGTCAGGTCATCCTGATGGCCACGGGTTCCGAGGTGGAGATCGCACTAAAGGCCCGCGACTTACTTGAGGCCGAGGGGATCGGCACCCGCGTCGTGTCGATGCCCTGCTGGGAACTGTTTGAGGAGCAGGACGCAAGCTGGCGCCGCAAGGTCCTGCCCCCAGGCCCCGTCCGCGTGGCGATCGAGGCGGGAGTGCGGTTCGGCTGGGACCGCTGGCTCTTTGGCGAGGGCGGCAAGCGCGAAAAATCCGGATTCATCGGCATGCACGGCTTTGGGGCCTCCGCCCCTGCAGACCGGCTCTACAAGGAATTCGGGATCACGGCAGAAGCCGCCGTCGCCAAGGCAAAGTCGCTACTCGGCTGACCGGCGCTTGTCCATGGTGTCTCGGCTAACGGGTTCGGCGTCTTCCTGTTCGGGGAACTGTGGCACCTCGCCCTGCCGGTCACTGTAGCTTGGAAATTCGCCCAGATTGGCGACAAGGCTCGCCTCTTCGATGACGGGCTCTGCGGCCTCGTCGGGGTTGATCGTGGTGGCATGCGGGTTTTCTTCGATAGCGACCAGCTCCCGCGCGTCTTCGACAAACCGGTCACGGGGCCCTTCGGGGCGACCTGCATCTTGCCATAAACGATCAGCACGCATCGCAATGCGTTTTTCCCAGGCTTCGAATTCTTGGCTGTCCATGGCGCGTTCCTCATGTCGGTGACATCAGGGAACGCGGGCTCCACCCCGGCGGTTCCGTCGGGCTTGGTCCGCGCGAGCCATCGGCCTAATGCGCGGCCTTTGCCCCCGTCACGCTGCTCCAGACCGGCCCGATGACCCGCGTCGCCAACGGGATCAGCGCAACGCCCAGAATTAGTCCCAGAACACCGTCAATTGCCGCCGTCACCAACCAGGCCACAAATCCCTGCGCCATCGGGATGGCATCGGCTGCGGCCTCGGCCAAATGGTGGATCTGGTCGTAGACCCACGGCCAGCCAAGCACATCAAGGCCATGCGTGATGATGTTGCCGCCGACCCAAAGCATCGCCGCCGTGCCCACGATCGACAGGAAGGCCATCAACTTGGGCATGCCCACCACCAGACCCCGCCCGAATGCCCTACCCCCGCGCGTCCGCCCGGCGCGCGCCAGAAAAAGTCCGACATCGTCCATTTTCACGATCAGCGCGACCGCCCCATAAACTGCCGCTGTGATCAGGGTGCCGACAACGGCCAGCGTAACCGCCTGCATCCAGAAGTTTGTCGAAGTAATCGTGGCCAACGCGATGGTCATGATTTCTGCCGACAGGATGAAATCCGTCTTTATGGCACCCGCAACTTTTTCTTCTTCCAGATGGTTTGGGTCTTTTGTGTCGAAATCCGCCTCGACCTCATGGTCAGCATGGGGAAAAAGGCTGTGATAGACTTTTTCAGCCCCTTCGAAACATAGATAAGCCCCGCCGAGCATCAAAAGCGGCGTGATGACCAGAGGCAGAAAGTAATTCAACGCCAAGAGCCCCGGCAGCAAAATGATGATCTTGTTTTTCAATGAGCCGAGGGCGATGCGCCAGATGATCGGCAACTCGCGGTCGGCCGAGAACCCGTGCACATATTTCGGGGTGACTGCGGCATCGTCGATGACGACTCCTGCGGCCTTGACCCCGGCCTTGGATGCAGCGGCCGCAATGTCATCGATGGACGACGCCGCCACCTTGGCAATAGCCGCGACATCATCCAACAGGGCCAGAAGTCCGCTCATCGTTATGCCTCGCAATGGTTGGGGGCAACGTCTAGCGCGGCTATGTGGCAATGGCAAAGCATCGCGTCATTTGTCACGTAGCACCCTGCCTTCGGAAAATCCCCTCTCCTTTGGCTTGCAGGTAACGCAAAATCAGCGATTGTGCCGGCATATGTAAGCCACCTGACCTGAAAGGACGCCGTCTTGACAGACCGCATCGCCCTTGTGCTGGGTCTGGTCATCGTGCTGGCCGGTGCTACAGACTTGGTCCTAAATGACGGCGGGGCATCAATGTTTTTGCTGCGCAAGTTCGTGGACATGGTGGAATGGCTGGCCTTTTGGCGCTGATCCTCGCAAACGCGGGTTGAATTTTACCAAGTTCTGGAGTTGTTAGCGCCAACAGCGCTGGAACTTGCGCCTGCAGAATCGTATCGCATATCAACGTCATCGCAAAGCCGGAGGAACAGTCATGGCCGTCAAGGTCGCCATCAACGGATTTGGCCGCATTGGACGCAACGTGTTGCGAGCGATAGTGGAATCGGGCCGCACCGATATCGAGGTTATCGCCATCAACGACCTGGGTCCGGTGGAAACCAATGCTCATCTTCTGCGCTATGACTCAGTGCATGGCCGGTTCCCGGCAACTGTCACAACCGGCGAAGACTGGATCGACGTCGGTCGCGGCCACATGAAGGTCACCGCGTTGAAGAACCCCGCCGACTTGCCATGGGCAAATGTCGATATCGTACTGGAATGCACCGGCATCTTCACCTCGAAGGAAAAGTGCCAGGCACATCTGGAAAACGGCTCAAAACGGGTGCTGATCTCGGCTCCCGGGGATGGCGCTGACAAGACCATCGTTTACGGCGTCAACCACCACACGCTGACCAAGGACGACATCGTTGTTTCCAACGCATCCTGCACGACGAACTGCTTGTCGCCCGTGGCCCATGTCCTGCATCAGGCGATTGGGATCGAAAAAGGCATGATGACCACGATCCACTCCTACACCGGTGACCAGCCGACGCTGGATACGATGCACAAGGACCTGTACCGGGGCCGCGCTGCTGCGCTGTCGATGATCCCGACCTCGACTGGGGCCGCCAAGGCTGTCGGTCTGGTTTTGCCCGAACTGAAAGGCAAACTGGACGGTTTTGCGATGCGGGTGCCGACACTGAACGTGTCGGTCGTCGACCTGAAGTTCATCGCCAAGCGCGCCACCAGCGTCGAAGAGGTGAACGCTGCGATCAAGGCGGCCGCAGATGGCCCCTTGAAGGGGATTCTTGGCTACACCACCGAAAAACTGGTCTCGTCGGATTTCAATCATGATCCGCATTCAAGCGTCTTCCACATGGACCAGACCAAGGTCATGGACGGCACCTTCGTATCGATCCTTAGCTGGTATGACAACGAATGGGGCTTCTCAAACCGCATGGCTGATACTGCCGTAGTGATGGGCAAGTTGATCTGAACGCGCTGATATTGCGGACAAAGGGCACCTATTGGTGCCCTTTTTTCATGCTCAAAGCCATGCGATGGGTGCATAGCTGCACCGCAGCATTGGTTGTTGTTAGCGGTACCAAGATGGCCACATATGAGGCACGCAAGGAGAACAAGCAGACCCTTGCAAGATGAAAGGATACGATGATGATTTCCGTGATTTCGATGCTGAAAGATGCCGCCCGCAACTATGCCGCTTATCGCAAGACCCGCGATGAGATTTCAAACCTGCCGCTGGACATCGCACTTGACCTGAACATTTTCCCCGGTGACGCAGATCGCATCGCCCGTGACGCGGTTTACGGCAAGGCCGCCTGAGCGCGCTGCCAGATAAGCCTGTGACGCAAGGGGGCCAATCGGCCCCCTTTTTGTTTCATCGCGCCTTAGTCAGGAATACCTTCGGATCAATGCCGCGTTGACGGGTGCGGGAACAAACTTTGTGACATCCCCCCCCAGTCGCGCGATTTCCTTGACCAGTTTGGACGCGATGGCCTGCCGGCGCGCATCGGCCATCATGAAGACCGTCTCGATCGAGGCGTCCATCGCGCGGTTCATGCCGACCATCTGGAATTCATATTCGAAATCTGCAACTGCCCGCAGACCGCGGATAATGATTGTGGCCCCCACATCGCGCGCGCAATCAATCAACAAGTTTTCGAACGGATGCACGATAATCTCGCCGCCGGTCTTGGCGGTGATGGCGGCACATTCTGCCTCGACCATTGCGACACGTTCTTCCAGACTGAACAAGGGTCCCTTGTCGCGGTTGATCGCCACGCCAATGACGAGGCGGTCAACCAGTGCCATGGCACGCTGGATAATGTCCGTGTGACCAAGGGTCACCGGATCAAACGTGCCCGGATAAAGTCCGATGCGCATGAAGAGGTCCCCTTTCATCCCCGAACCGCACGCAACAATATTGCCAAAGGCGGCGCAAGCAGGAATTTGGGCGGGTCAGAAGCCTTTGATCATGCCTTCAAGTGCCTCTTTCTCCATCGACAGCTCGGCCAGGCGCGACTTCACCACGTCGCCGATCGAGATGAAGCCGACCATCACCGTTCCCTCCATCACCGGCATGTGGCGGAAACGGCCATCGGTCATCCTTTGCATGACATCAGTTGCGCGATCCGCGCGGGTGCAGGTCACAAGCTTGGTGGTCATCACCTTGGTAACGGGGTCGGACATGCAACTTACCCCACGTCGCCCAAGTTCGCGCACAATGTCGCGTTCGGAGAGAATGCCCAAAGGCACCTTGCCGTCGTCCGACACGATCACTGCGCCGATCTTTCGTGCCGAAAGAATCTCAGCCACACCGGAGAGAGTGGAGTTCGACGGCACGGTGACGACATTGCCATCGCCTTTGACTTTCAGGATTTGTTGGACAGTCATGGCGGCCTCCCTTGCTGTCGGGAAAAGTCAACGCCTGCAGCTAGATTCTGTCAACCCGCCGCCTCAAGTCGCTGGACTTCTTTGCGGATTTCCTGCCCCAAAAGCTCGGCAAACCGGTTGAGCCGTCCGACCCGGCCATCATCGGCGTGCCGGATCAGCCAGAACGATCGCGTCAGCGCAACTTCGTCAGTAAGGATACGGGTCAGTTCGGGGGCCGATGGCAGCGCAAAGTCGTGCACGACGCCCACCCCTGCCCCATGGCGAAGCCAGTTCAACTGGACCGAGACCGAATTCGAGGTCAGCGCCGCCGTCCCGGCCCCGATCCCGGCCAGATAATCCAGTTCCTTGTCAAAAATCATGTCCGGAATATAGCCGACCATCCGGTGATGCCGCAGGTCGTCCAAGGAGTTAAGCGGAGGTGCATTGTCCAGATAACCAAGCGATACCGCCAGATGCAGCCGGTAATCGGTCAGCTTTTGCACCGTCAGCCGCCCCGCCTCCGGGCGTGACACAGCGATCGCCATGTCCGCCTCGCGTTTCGACAGGTTGAAGACACGCGGCAGGGCGACGATCTGCACCTCGAGCCCTGGATTGGCATCACAGATTCGCGCCAAGACTTGCGGCAGCAGGTAATTGGCACAGCCGTCTGGCGCGCCGATGCGGACCTGACCTGTCAACCCTTCGGGACCGGTCAGCGCCTCGGACGCACCATCAAGGGCAGATTCGACCCGTTCGGCATGGGGCAATAGCCGCGTGCCTTCGTTAGTCAACGCATAGCCCTGCGGCGACTTGGTGAAGAGCCGCGCGCCCACCGCATCCTCCAGCCGGGCAATGCGCCGCCCCACTGTGGCCGGATCGATCTTCAGCCGCTTGCCCGCACCTGACAGGCTGTCCGTTCGCGCAACCGCGAGGAAAATCCGCAGGTCATCCCAGTCCATCTTGCATTTCCGCAAAACCCTTTTGCCCAGTTGCCCCTTTGTCAGGCGTTTGTGCAAGGGTATTATGCCGCCAAGCAGAGGGAGAATGGCGATGAAAGAGATCGGTCACTGGATCAACGGCAAGCATGTGGCGGGCAAGTCTGGCCGCTTTGCCGACGTCTACAACCCCGCGACGGGCGAAGTGCAGGCTCGGGTCGCGTTGGCGTCGAAAGAGGAACTCGATGCCGCGACGGCAGACGCCGCCCGCGCGCAGGTAAAATGGGGTGCGACCAACCCGCAGCGCCGCGCTCGCGTGATGATGGAATTCGTTCGCCTCTTGAACCGCGATATGGACAAGCTGGCGACGGCGCTGTCCTCCGAACACGGCAAAACCATTCCGGACGCCAAGGGCGACATCCAGCGCGGGCTTGAGGTGATCGAGTTCTGCATCGGTGCGCCGCATCTGCTGAAGGGCGAGTTCACCGACTCAGCCGGCCCCGGCATCGACATGTATTCCATGCGCCAGCCCATTGGGGTCGCTGCCGGAATCACGCCGTTCAACTTTCCCGCAATGATCCCGATGTGGAAGATGGGACCGGCCCTCGCTTGCGGCAACGCGTTCATCCTGAAACCGTCAGAGCGTGACCCGTCCGTCCCGATGATGCTGGCCGAACTGATGCAAGAGGCGGGGCTGCCCGACGGCGTGCTTCAGGTCATCAACGGCGACAAGGTGTCGGTCGATGCCATCCTCGATAACCCCGAGATTTCCGGCGTGGGCTTTGTCGGCTCCACCCCCATCGCGGAATACATCTATTCACGCGGCACCGCGAACGGTAAGCGCGTGCAGTGCTTTGGCGGTGCCAAGAACCACATGATCATCATGCCGGATGCGGACCTGGACCAAGCGGCGGATGCGTTGGTGGGGGCAGGCTATGGCGCGGCGGGTGAACGCTGCATGGCGATCTCGGTCGCCGTTCCGGTTGGCGATGCCACAGCGGACGCGCTGATCGAACGACTGATCCCCCGCATCGAAAAGTTGAAGGTCGGCCCCTACACCTCTGGAAACGATGTGGATTATGGTCCCGTCGTCACGGCGGCAGCCAAGGCGAACATCCTGCGGCTGGTGGAATCTGGTGTCGCGGCCGGGGCCAAGCTGGTCGTCGACGGACGCGGCTTCAAGATGCAGGGCTATGAGGACGGGTTCTTCGTCGGCCCGCATCTTTTTGACCACGTCACGACCGACATGGACATCTACCGCAAGGAGATCTTCGGCCCGGTCCTGAGTACCGTCCGTGCCAAAACCTACGAAGATGCGCTGAAAATGGCGATGGACCACGAATACGGCAACGGCACCGCGATCTACACCCGCGACGGCGATACGGCGCGCGATTTCGCCAACCGGATCAATGTCGGGATGATCGGGATCAACGTGCCGATCCCGGTGCCGCTGGCCTATCACACCTTTGGCGGCTGGAAGAAGTCGGCCTTTGGCGATCTTAACCAGCACGGGCCGGACAGTTTCCGTTTCTACACCCGCACCAAGACCATCACCTCGCGCTGGCCCAGCGGTATCAAGGAAGGCGCAAGCCTGAATTTCAAGCCTATGGAGTAGCGTCCATCGCCCGCATGACCCGCAAGGGCCACCCTGCGGGGTGGCCCTTTTTCGTGCAAGTTGCGCCAGATCAAGGTGTGACGGGCGTATATGAACTAAACTGTAAACGTCTCGGCAGCATGTCGGACGCAAATGGAGGAAAGATCATGTTCGCAACCAATGAAAGCAATCTGGACCGCGGACTACGCATCGTGGTCGGGCTGGCGCTGCTTGTCTGGTTCTTCGTCGATCAGGGCCAGGGCTTTTGGCACTATGCCAAGTTGATCGGCTTGGTGCCTTTGCTTACCGGGATTGTCGACAGCTGCCCGGTCTACTCGCTGCTGGGTATTTCGACCTGCCCTATCAGTAAGGCCTGACGCACGTCAGGTCTTGCCGATACGCCCTAGATGAGTGTCGGCAAACGCAGTCGGTTCCTTCAACCCGTATCCGAGCATGCGGTCGAAGCCGGCATGCGCGGTCCACAGCATCCCAAGGATCACAAAGTCAAGGTTGGGCCCCGCTAGAAAGCCAATGCCGATCAGTCCCAGCCCAAACCCATAAAGATGCACCAGATTGTAAACTATTGCACCAATGCGCGGTCCGCCAAGGTAACCGGCAAAGGACAGGTCCGGCGCAAAGAATACCAGCGCCATAAGCCAGATCGGTGCGAAACCGGCGGTTGCATCAATTGAGATCAAAACGACCAGCATCGCCACAAATACCAGCACGCCTTCAATCCGTTGCCACAGGATCGTGCTCATTCCGCTGCCATCCTCTTCGGTTTCAGCATGTCCTTGAGGTATCGTCCGGTATGGCTGGTCTCTACCTTGGCGATAGCCTCAGGTGTACCCACTGCAACAATTTCACCGCCGCCATCCCCGCCCTCTGGACCAATGTCGATCACCCAATCTGCGGTTTTGACCACATCAAGGTTGTGCTCGATCACCACGACCGTGTTGCCCTGATCTACAAGGGAATGAAGCACTTCCAGGAGTTTCCTTACATCTTCGAAATGCAGGCCAGTCGTCGGCTCGTCCAGAATGTACAGCGTACGGCCCGTCGCCCTTCGGCTAAGTTCCTTGGACAGCTTTACCCGCTGCGCCTCGCCCCCCGACAGGGTGGTCGCCTGCTGGCCCACCTTGATGTAACCAAGGCCGACTTCGCACAAAGCCGCCATCTTGTCTCGGATCGCGGGAACCGCCTGAAAGAACGCCAAGCCTTCTTCACACGTCATATCAAGAACGTCGGCGATGCTCTTGTTCTTGAACTTTACTTCCAGCGTTTCACGATTGTAGCGGTGGCCCTTGCAGGTCTCGCAGGTCACATAGACGTCGGGCAGAAAGTTCATCTCGATCTTCAGCACACCATCACCCTGGCACGCCTCGCACCGCCCGCCCTTGACGTTAAAGCTGAAGCGCCCCGGCTGATATCCGCGCGTCTTGGATTCGGGCAGGCCCGCGAACCAGTCGCGGATCGGCCCGAACGCACCCGTATAGGTGGCCGGGTTCGACCGCGGTGTCCGGCCAATCGCGCGCTGGTCAATATCGATGACCTTGTCGAGATGTTCGAACCCCTTGATCGTCTCGCAGGGGGCGGGCGTCTCATGCGCGCCGTTCAAGCGCATCGCGGCGGTCTTGAACAGCGTCTCGATGGTCAGGGTGGACTTGCCGCCGCCCGACACGCCGGTCACGCAGACGAACTGGCCCAGCGGAAATTCTGCAGTCATGTTCTTGAGGTTGTTGCCGGAAGCCCCGACAACCGTGACCTTTTTCCCGTTGCCCTTGCGTCGGACCTTGGGCACTGCAATCTCGCGCGCGCCCGACAGGTACTGCCCGGTCAAGCTGGCGGGGTCGGCAGCGACCTGCGCCGGTGTGCCGTGGCTGACCACTTGGCCCCCATGCACGCCCGCCCCCGGCCCCATGTCGAACACGTAATCCGCCTCGCGGATCGCATCCTCGTCATGTTCCACCACCAGCACGGTGTTGCCGGTGTCGCGCAAACGTTTCAGCGTGGTCAACAGCCGGTCATTGTCGCGCTGGTGCAACCCGATGGACGGCTCATCCAGCACATAGAGAACGCCGGTCAACCCCGATCCGATCTGGCTGGCGAGCCGGATACGCTGCGATTCCCCACCCGACAACGTGCCAGCGTTGCGACTGAGCGTCAGATAGTTCAGGCCAACATTCACAAGGAATCCAAGACGTTCGCGGATTTCCTTCAGGATCGCCTTGGCAATCGTATTCTTCTGTTCGCCCAAGGTTGCGGGGACCGACCCGATCCAGTCGAACGCCTCTGTGATCGACATCCGTACCACATGCCCGACATGCAGGCCTGCGATCTTGACCGCCAGAGCCTCGGGACGCAGCCGGTAGCCACCACAGGCCCCGCAAGCGCGATTGTTCTGGTACCGCTCCATCTCTTCGCGGCTCCAGGCACTGTCGGTTTCCTTGTAGCGGCGCTCCATGTTCGGGATCACGCCTTCGAAAACACGCTTCACCTCGTAGACGCGCCCGCCTTCATCATACCGGAATTGGATCTCCTGGCCGCCGGAGCCTTGCAGGAAAAGCTGATGCACGGACTCGGGCAGGTCGCGCCATTTGGCCTTTTTGTCGAACCCGTAGTGTTTCGAGAGCGCGTCGATCGTCTGGGTGATGTAGGGACTTTTGGACTTGGACCAAGGGGCAAGCGCCCCCTGCACCAGCGACAGGCCCTGATCGGGCACCACAAGCCGTTCGTCGAAGAACAGCTCCATCCCCAGCCCGTCACACACTGGGCATGCGCCGAATGGTGCATTGAACGAAAACAGACGTGGCTCGATCTCGGCGATAGTGAACCCCGAAACCGGACAGGCGAATTTCTCGGAATACGTAATGCGTTGGGGGTCTGTCCCCTCGGCGACATCGGCGATCTCAACCACCGCAATGCCATCTGCCAGGTTCAATGCGGTGCGGAAACTGTCGGCAAGGCGCGTCTCGATGCCTTCCTTTACAACGATCCGGTCAACTACGACATCAATGTTGTGGCGGAATTTCTTGTCGAGTGTGGGGGGCTCTTCCAGATCGTGGAAGGTCCCGTTTACTTTGACTCGCTGGAATCCTTGCTTGCGCAAGTCGATGAATTCTTTGCGATACTCGCCCTTGCGGTCGCGGATGATCGGGGCCAGCAGGTAGGCGCGCGTCCCCTCTTTCATCGCCATCACGGCATCGACCATGTCCTGCACCTGCATCGCAGTGATCGGCAGGCCGGTTGTCGGGCTGAACGGAGTGCCGACGCGGGCAAAGAGCAAGCGCAGGTAGTCATAGATTTCCGTCACGGTGCCGACGGTCGAGCGCGGGTTCTTCGACGTCGTCTTTTGTTCAATTGAAATTGCCGGGGACAGGCCCGAGATGTGGTCCACATCCGGCTTGCCCATCATGTCGAGGAACTGCCGCGCATAGGCCGACAGCGATTCCACGTACCTCCGCTGCCCCTCGGCATAGATGGTATCGAACGCCAGCGACGACTTGCCCGACCCCGACAGCCCGGTGATCACCACCAACTGGTCGCGTGGGATATCGACATCTACGTTCTTGAGATTGTGTTCGCGGGCACCCCGCACTTCGATGAACTTCTGTTCCGCCATGGCCCACCCCGATCAACTGAACAGACATAGGACTCTTTATCCGAGTCTCCAACCAACAATAGTGAACGAAAGCGGAACAATCTGCAATCTCAGGCGTGATTGACCTTACGCATGCATCCGCCTGCGCGCTTGAACCGTGTGGATGGCAATCCCGGCCAGGCAAAAGGGCAGCCCGATTGCAAGGATTGCCCCAGCTTCGCCATGGGTAAACGCCCAAGCCAGCAACGGCGTGCCCGTCACGGTACCCAGATTGCCCATCTGCGCCAAGGCCCCTGCCGCCATCGCGCGATCATCTGGCGCTGTGTTCAGCTGTGCAATGGCGGCAAAAGATGCGCCTTGTACCAACCCGAAGGCACCCGACAAGGCCAGGGCCATGCCTGCCATCGGCCACGCTTGTCCCCAGACCAACCACAAGCCGATGAGCGCAAGCGTCGCAATCACAAAGCCCAGCTGCACCGTGCCCACGGCGGACAAATGCCGCAGTATCCAGACGCCGAACGTCAGGGACACGATGATCGCGGCCAGGGGCATCCAGAACGCGACCGTGGCACGGGCGACCTCGGGTATGTGCGTCGGCAAAAGCGTGAGCAACGCAACAAACTGGACCGTATAGCAGATGAAGCCAAAGGCTGGGGTCGCGATCCGAGGCGAGGCGTAGATGCGCAGGTGCCGCCCCAGCCAATCGCCGCGCGGCAAGGGTGACCGGGTCAAATCAGCAGGCAAAAGCACTGCAAGAATCACCGCACAGACCGCCATCCAGATAGCATGGGCCAGGAACACCGCGCCCAACCCTTGGCTCATCACGATCAGGGGGACGATATAGGCCAGACCGGCGTAGCTCAGGCCAAAAAAGCTGCCCCACAGCGCCATAACAAACCCCAAGGTGGCGGGCGTCGCCGCGCGTGCCATTAGCACTGGCCCCACCACGACAATCGTCAGATGCGAAAGCCCCTCCGCCACCCTCAGTACCATCATGACTGGATAGGACGGCAGCAACGCTTGCACGGCACTTGCACCTGCCGCGAGCACAAGGGCTGCCACGATCACGCGGCGCAGGCCCAACGGCCCCATGACCATACCGGCGACGGCCCCAAAAATCAGCCCGACCAGTCCGACAATGCTGACCATCCAGCCCATCGCGACATCGCTGCGGCCTGCGTAGGTGACGCTAAGATCCTCAAACAGAACAGAGATTTTGCCAAACTGCGCGGCAGCACCAAGGCCCGCGCAAAAGACGGCGATCACGATCAGGGCGTTGCGCATGGGAATGGTCCGGAATGGGTCAGGCATTTACCGCCTGCCACAAGGGAATGGCAACCGCCGCAAAACTTATCCACAGGTGCTGCGCGCCGGAGCATTGCAATACACAGCTGCATGTCATGCTTGCAAATTAATGATGACGGTTCAGTATCATCTGGATGAAAGTATGCTGGATTATTCTGCTGTTGACATGCGCCAGTCCGGCTTTTCCGGCGGACACAGCCTCGCTATGTCCGCTTGTGGCAGAACTGAACAGATACCTGACCGAAAACACCGCCTATGATGCCGTCCCATGCCCCGAGATCGGGTTCTCCGCCCTATCTGCCGATGGCTCGATGCGGTCCCAGGCGGGCGCCTATTTTCCCGATACCGGTCAGATCGAACTTGCCCCAGATCTGGATCTTGCAACCGGCTATGGCAAAAGCTTTTTGCTGCACGAAATGGTGCATGCGGCGCAGTTTGCCGTCGGGATGGACCAGAGGGTTCCCTGCCCTGGAGCACTGGAAGCCGAGGCCTACAGCCTTCAAGCCGCGTACCAGCGCGATGCCGGGCTCATGCGCGAGGCATTGCTGACCGGGTTTCTGGCAAACCAGCTTGGCAGTTGTGGGACTGCGCCCGAATACTAGAAATGGATCGCCCGACCATAGGCGTCCAGCACCGCTTCGTGCATCATCTCGGATAGCGTCGGGTGCGGGAAGACGGTGTTCATCAGGTCTTCCTCGGTCGTCTCCAGCGTCCTCGCGACGATGTAGCCCTGGATCAGTTCGGTGACCTCTGCCCCGACCATATGCGCGCCCAGCAACTCGCCAGTCTTGGCGTCAAAGATGGTCTTGATGAAACCTTCGGCCTCACCCAGGGCAATTGCCTTGCCGTTGCCGATGAACGGGAAGCGACCGACCTTGATGTCGTAACCCGCTTCTTTCGCCTTGGCTTCGGTCATGCCAACGCTGGCGACCTGCGGCTGGCAATAGGTGCAGCCTGCAATGGACGTTGGCTTGATCGGATGCGGATGCATTCCGGCGATCAGTTCGGCCACCATGACCCCCTCATGGCTGGCCTTGTGGGCAAGCCAGGGCGCACCCGCGATATCGCCGATGGCGTAAAGGCCCGGCACGCCTGTGCGGCAGTACTCGTCGGTGACGACATGGGTCCGGTCAATCTTGACGCCGAGTGCCTCCAGCCCAAGGTTTTCGGTATTGCCGACGATGCCGACGGCGGAAATCACCGTGTCGAAATCCTGCGTCGTGATCTTGCCGTCCTGTTCGATATGCGCGGTCACACCCACGCCCGGCTTGCGGTCGAGTTTCTTGACCGCGGCCTTTTCAAGGATTTTCATGCCCTGCTTGACGAAGGCCTTCTTGCCAAAGGCGCTGACCTCGGCGTCCTCGACCGGCAGGATGCGGTCCATCACCTCGACGACGGTCGTATCGCACCCTAGCGTGTTGAAGAATGACGCAAACTCAATCCCGATCGCACCTGACCCGATCACCAGCAGCTTCTTCGGCATCCGTTTGGCCACCAGCGCATCGCGGTAGGCCCAGACCAGATCGCCGTCCGCCTCCAACCCCGGCAACTCGCGGGCCCGCGCCCCGGTCGCAAGGATGATCGCAGGCGCGGTAAGATCCTCAGTGCCCTTGTCGGTCATGACGGACACGCTCCCGGCCTTAGGCAGGGTCGCCACACCCATGAACACCGTCACCTTGTTCTTTTTCATCAGGTGGCCGATGCCGCTGGATAACTGCTTGGCCACCCCGCGAGAGCGCGCGATGACCGCGGGCAGGTCATAGCTGATCCCCGTCGCGCCCAGCCCAAACTCCTTGGCGCGGTGCATCAGGTGGAACACTTCGGCCGAACGCAGCATCGCCTTGGTCGGGATGCAGCCCCAGTTCAGGCAGATACCGCCGAGGTTCTCCCGCTCGATGATGGCAACTTTCTTGCCCAATTGGCTGGCGCGGATGGCCGCGACATAGCCACCGGGGCCCGCACCGATCACGATAACGTCGAATGCCGATCCCATCTTTCCCTCCCACAGAAAACTGGTTTGGCCTTAAACTATTTCCAAACCCCAAGCAACAAAGGTGCCGCCGCAGGCCCATGCAGTCACTGCATGGCTAGCTTTTTTCCGCCTCGCGCATCTGCTTG
>JANPBI010000025.1:0-7756 GCA_031430315.1 Rhodobacterales bacterium
ATGAAACCCTGTTCCCTTCTTTGCACCATGCCCGCGTTACGCTGGCCGCTTGGCGCCATGACTACAACACCGAACGACCTCACTCGCGCCTCGGCTGACAGACCCCAGACGAGTTCGCCCAGACCTTCGCCCCGCAACGGGACCTGACGCTGCGCAACCCGCAAAGCTCCGCGCCAGCCCCCGTTGCCCAACCCGCCCAAATAGGCAAAACTCAAACCCCGAGTCTCGCTCACGCTGGATAAAAGTTGGGGGCAACGTCACCTGATCAGCGCCCGCCGATACCGCCAAAGCAGCACCAACCAGCAGCCCCATGGTCAAACGCGGCAGCCGGATGTCAAACAACACGACGCGGTCGCGCATGGCCACGTCATCGCCGCGCAGCAGGTTCAGGATCAGATCGCCCACCGCTACGCCAGACGCCCCGGTGCCAAGCCTCAGAACGGACATCACCACGACGCCCATCATCGGGGCCATGAACAACCGTTTGGCACGCGGTGCGCGGTTGCCGCTTTCGCTTGCCATGTCCTGCAGGAAGGGTAACGCGACCATATCAGTTCCCCGGTCCGTAGATGGCATCATGCAGCGTTCTTGCAGCCTCGGCCGTGCGCGGACCGAACCCCAGATGCAGCAGCCCGTTCATCCGAACAACGCGGCCAGTGGTGGCGGCGGGCGAACTGGCAAGGGAAGGCAGGGCGAAAAGTTCGGCATCTTGTGCGGAATGGTCGCCCGCGCGGTCCATCATCACGATCACGCCGGGCGCGACCGCGAGCACGGCCTCGTCCGTCATCTGCTTATACCGTCAAATCCGGATGCCGCGTTCACGCCGCCCGCAAGACGGATGATGCCATCTGCCGATGATCCGTCACCACCGGCCATGATCCGCCCGCCCTGCGCCGACAGGATGAACAGCACGCGTTTCGGTGCGGTCACCCCGGCGGCCAGTGATGCCTGCAAGGCCAGTTCAGCCTCGACCTTTGCGGCGAGGGCCGCACCCTCGGCTGGCAGGTCAAGGGCATCGGCGACGGCAAGGATCTTGGCCCTGATGCCTTCTGTTGTCGGGTCGCCCGGCATGGTGACAAAGGTCACACCTGCCGCGCGCAACACATCAACCGCCTCGACCGGCCCCGCGTCCGCCTCGGCGATGATCAGGTCGGGACCAAGGGCCAGAACGCCCTCGGGTGACAAAGCGCGCACATATCCCGCGTCGGGCAAGGCCATGGTGCTTTCACGAAAGCTGGAGGTCGAATCGCGCGCGATCAGCCGGTCTTGCGCCCCAAGCGCCACGGCAATTTCGGTGACCGATCCGCCGATCGACACGACGCGTTGTGCGGGTTCCTCGGCGGCAAGCGGAAATGCTGCACCAAGCGCGATTGTGAAAGTAAGACTGCGCATCATCGGACTTACTCCATCGTGGGGGTAGACGTTGGCAGGCCGGCGGCGATCTGGTTCCACAACGCCAGTTCGGCCATGTCAGTCTTTTCGCCACGCTGGCCGAAAATCTACAGGATGTGCCGCCCCTCGGCATCAAAGGCCTCGACCGAAATCGCATCGCCGCGCTTGGTGGGCTTCGTCACCAGCCATGCCTCGGCGATGTGATCGGTGCGCAAATGCAGGTTGAAACGCGGGTCCATCACGTTTTGCCATGGCCCCATCGGGCGCAATGTCCCGATCGGGCCGGAATGGATCTGGATGCGGCCGCGATTGCCGACAAACACCATCACCGCAATACCTGCGGCCGCGACCTCGGTCAGAACAGCATCAACTGCCGAGATCGCGAGGGCTTGGGCAAACAGCAGCCCGACCGGTCGGTACGCGCCGAGACGATTATATTTCAGTTTTGTCGTCAGGCGCATGAACTGATGCGTATCCGTCATGCGTGCCCATTCGGCCCGCAGGATATCCAGCTGTTCAGGGTCTGCGCGGGCACCTTCGGGCGCAGGGCGCGCTTCTGTCACCAAAGACTGCGTCATGCCACCCGACGCCAGATCGGCCACAAGCGCATGCCAAGCGTCAACATCAGATCCTTGACGCAAGAACACCTTTTGCACGGCGTCGCGCGCCGCCTCGAAGATCTGCAGGCTGTGGCGTGGACCATCATCCGTTTCGCGTGTGACCGCGAAGCCGTGGACCCAGTGCTGGGGAAAAATCCGCAGATCAATGTCGTCGGTCAGTACCATCGCGGCATGTGCGCCACCCTGATAATTGTCGTATCGACCCACCTTTTCGTGCACGGCGGATTGGTTGCGCGTCAGGGCCATCACTTCGCCCAAGGCTGCCAGCCGCGGCACCAACTCGTCAAGATGGACCGTGATCCGCGTTACCCCAAATCCTACATGGGCCGCCTGCAAGGCGGCTTCGGACACTGCCAGTTGGGCTGCAAGATCACGCTCGCGCAGTTTCGGGTTTTCGGCGCGGGTCACGCGGATCAGGTCGGGGGTGGACATGGCAGGGATGCTCCATTCAGGGATTGAAATGAGGAGCTGGCTTCTGGTCCCGAAGGACCGGATCGCTTGCAGGGCGCGTTGCCGCAGTCCCTTTTGTATTAGTTGACAGTAATAGTCGGATTTAATTAAGCGTTCAACGGACAAAGCGTCGTGGAGCATCCATGGCCCACCAGCGTTCTTCAGCAGCCCCAAAAACTCAAAGAAATACGGGAACTTCACGCTGCGCCGTGTACGACTGACAAACGCGTTCGAAATGAGGATTGTTCTAGCCGGTCTTCTTGCAGCAACCACAGCAGTCACATCTGCCATCGCGTCGGCACAAGGCCAGGACGAGGGGCTGTTCGCCATTCTTGGCCGCGTCGTTCTGGGCTTTGGCGCGCCGAAAGTGGCCAGCGACACGCCCCTTGCCGTAACCGTGCAGGACCAAGAGGAACTTGACCGCGAACAGCCGTCGTCGATCCGCGACGTGTTCGATCCGGTGCCGGGCGTACAGACCGTCGGCTCCACCTCGCGCCCGCTGGGCCTTGCGTTCAATATCCGCGGGATCGGGAACACCGAACAACCGGCCTCGGAAAGCCGCATCATCGTGACAGTCGATGGCATTCCCAAATTCTATGAACAGTACCGCTTGGGTGCCTTCTTCAGCGATGTCGAACTTTACAAGCGGGTCGAGGGTTTGCGGGGCCCGGAGGCTGGCACGCTTTACGGATCGGGTGCCATTGGCGGGATTGTCAACTTTACCACAAAGGACGCGTCGGACTTTCTGACCGAAGGCGATACCAACGCATCGCGGTTCCGGCTTGGGTACGAATCAAATGGTGGTGGTGCGCTTGCTTCGAAGATCTATGCCGTGCGGCCGACCGAAAGCTTCGAACTGCTCGGCGCGCTGAACTATCGCCGCTCGGGTGACGTGGAAGATGGGTCAGGCACAGTGATTGATGGCACGCGTTTCGGCACTCCTTCGGGGCTGTTGAAAGGCACATGGACCATGGATGGCGCACAAAAGTTGCGTTTTTCAGTGCGGCGTTTTTTAAGTGACGAAGACGATGCCCGCTATGCCCAGACGGGATCGAGCGCCTTCGGCACGGTTGACCGGCGTGTCGTCGATACCACGGCCTTGCTCAGCTTTTCCGATGATGTGCCGGATAACCCCTTGCTCGATTACACGATCAGCCTCGGATTCTCGAACACGACGAATGAACAGTCGGATACAAACCCAGGCTTCCCGTCCACCTCTATTCTGTTTCAAGACAGCGATTGCGGCTACCAGACTGTCACGCTCAAGGCGCAGAACAGGGCAGAAATTGTAGGTCAGAACTGGGAAGGTTTCCTGACTTTCGGCGTGGACGTGTCCAAGCTGCAGCGCACTGCCGAGGTTGCGAGTGGTCTCAATGTGAACTTCCACCCAGAGGGCACCGACTTCCGGGTAGGCGTCTATGCGCAAGGCGAGTTCGTCTTTGGCGAAGCCTGACAATCATTCCCGGTCTGCGGGCAGACTTTGTGAACAGAACGCCCGGGCCGCTGGTGCCGAGGGCCACGGAAACGGATGATGTTGCCGTGTCGCCAAAAATTGCGGTGATGTACGATCTGACGGATGACGTGTCGATCTTCGGGCCTTGGGCGCGGACGCAGCGTCTGCCGACACTGGATTAACTGTATTCATCCCAGATCGCGCCGGTACCGCAGGCAGCGGCCCTTACGCTTGAAATGGAAACATCCGAATCCATCGAACTGGGTCTGGCCTTCGATCGTCAGGCAGTACTCGGGCCGGATGACGCGCTGCAACTGAAACTGACGGCGTTTCAGAATGACATCGGCAATCTGATCTAGCGCAGCCCAAGCTCGGTTCCGTTCAATTTCCAGAACATTGGCACGGCTGAATTCCGCGGCGTGTAACTGGAAGGCAGCTATGATGCACCAGGCGGTTATTTGCGGCTGGCCTATTCCCATGTGCGCGGCGTGGATGTCGACTTTGACTACACGCTGACCTCGACCCCGGCAGATACCCTGTCTTTGACGGTAGCACGTCGGCTGCCCGATCTTGGGCTAGAGTTTGGCTGGACCGCGCATGTCGTAGACAGCATTGCCACCTCCAGCAGGTCCACGACGACCGGAATCATCACCACGACCAACTTTGCATCTTACGATGTGCACGATTTGTTTCTGACATGGCGACCAGATCAGGCTGTTCTGGCGGGCACAGATGTGCAGTTCGGCATCGAGAACGTCTTCGACAGCACCTACCGCAACAGTCGTGATCAGAAAAATGGCATCGGCCGCAACATAAAGCTGACCCTGACACGTACCTTCTGAAAGATCCTGAAATGAACCGATCCTGCAGATTGATCAACATCCTGCTCGCGGCATCTTACGGTATCGCCCTAACCGGCGGTGCCTGGGCACAAGAGGCGACGTCACAGCCTGATGCACCATTTCTGTCCATCGAACTCAATACGGTGGAACAGCAGACGGGGACGTGCCGTCTGCTGTTCGTGGCGCAGAATGGCCTAGGTGTTGATGTGTCGGCGGTGGTTTTCGAGACAGTTCTGTTTGGCCGTGCAGATCAAGTTATCGACCTGACATTATTCGACTTCAAACACCTGCCGGATGGCAGTCCGCGTGTGCGACAGTTCGATCTCGCCGGGGTGGAATGCGCGTCGGTGGGCCGGGTGCTCTTGAACGATGTCCATGCGTGCACAGGCGCAAACCTGACAGCCGAGCTTTGCGCGGCTGAGTTGCACTGGAGCAGCCGCGCAGATGTTGAGGTTCTGGGATAATGCAGCAGATTCTGGAAGAGCTGTGGAACTTCTATATCCTTGGCGGCCCGGTGGTCGGCATACTCGCCGTTCTGTCAGTCGCTGCACGGGGTGTAGTTCTTTACAAGATTTGGTCCTATCAACGGGCAAGTCTGGGCCGGAACACGCCACTTGAGGCCGTTCTCGCAGCAGTTGATGCTGGACAGACAGCACACGTCGCGGCGGCGCTGGCGGCGGTAAGCTCACCGTTTGGCCAGGTGATCGCGGCAGCTATCGTCGCCGAAGGGCCAGCCGCCGCCGATCGTGCCGATGCGATGGCTGAAGCGACCTTGGCCGAATTCGAGACAGGTTTCCGCCTGCTGGATGCGATTGCGCAGACAGCCCCGCTGCTCGGGCTGTTTGGCACGGTTCTGGGCATGATCGAGGCTTTTCAGGCGATGCAGGGGGCGGGCAGTTCGGCTGATCCTTCCGTTCTGGCGGGGGGCATCTGGGTGGCGCTGCTGACCATGGCGGTCGGACTGGCCGTCATGACGGATGGAAAGACGATCGAAATGGCAGGCGCAGCCCCGGTTCGGCACGCCTTGGCAACAGTTTTCAGGATATCGCGGCAGGCAGCGCGATTGCAGCTCCGACACCTGATTTGGAAGAGCCGGTTTCGCCTGTCGCAGCCGCAGCCGTTGTCCCGAACGTTTCTGTCGAGCCATTGGTCCCCGTCGTAGCGGATATTTTGACATCCCGTGCGACTACGGCAGCGACGGTTCTGCCTGCGGAGCCTCTCGATCCAGCGGATCGCGGCACCATTTTACCGTCGGCGTCGTTGGCATCGGTCGTTCCGGTCACCCCGATCGAGACGATCATCGCCATAGAACCCGTCAACGTGGCTGCTGCTTCGGCTGACACTGTCCGGCCGCGTCCGCGTCTGGCGGAACCGCCAGAAGACGTTCGCAATCCGGAACCGAAGCGCGCGCCGGACAGCGGTTCTGCCGACACTGGTGCAGGCAGTCCCCCGGAAGCCTCGCGAGGTGCCGCCGAAACCGAACGGCGCTGTGTCGCTGACGGGGTAGCAGAAGGCGTTTCCGAGAATGCGGGCGCAAGGAAAAGTGCTGCAGAAGAGGCTGGAAATGCCGCCGCATCAAATTACCCCGGCACAGTCAAGCGAAAGATTAACCGGCCGCGCAAACCACGCGTCGGCGCACAGGGCACCGCCATCGTCGGCTTCGACATCGGGCCCGATGTCAGCCTTGCAAGTGCAACCATCCTGCGATCTTCGGGCGAGTCGGCCATAGATCAGGCGGCACTGGACCACCTGCGTCGTGCCGCGCCTTTTCAGGCGCCACCCGCAGGTGCGCAACGCAGGTTTCAGTTGGAATATGTCAGCCGCGGCCAATCTCGCTTTTGTTTTCCGCGTGCCTTTCGCCGGGATCCGGCACTTCTTCTATCGAACTTGCCCGAAGCCGGCAGTCTTAATCCTTGCGTCCAGCGCAAACCAGCTTGCAGAGTTCAGCCCGACCGGCAGAACCGCGCATGAATCGCCTCGGCCAACAAGCTTCTTCGGCTTAGCGATTTCATCCTCCAGTGCCTTCAGCCGCTGCGCCTCTGACACATTCATGCTGCCGAACCGTGCCCTGTACTTATAGAAGGTCGCTGAGTTGATGCCGTGCCTGCGACAAACTTCTGTCGTCGGCGATCCACTTTCCCGCTCCGTCAATATCGCGATGATCTGCGTTTGCGCGAACCGAGATTGCTCTAGTGTGTATCTCCTTGCGTGGACGGACTTTACCAAAAACTGGAGGAAGTTCAGGGGCTCAGGTCAGGTCAACTGTCAACTAGCGGATGTCATCTTGTGCAACGACCGCTTCGGCAAAACTCGCCTAAGGTTTCGCACTCGCGGCGAACGACTGCTTCCCCCCACCACGACGTTCTTGGTATCCGGCGAACTGCCCTCAGATGCGCGAGAACCTGTCCCTCCGCCACCGCAGCAGGTGGGACCAAAGAATGCGCTGAGCTCCTTGAGATCACCTTCGTCCAGTGCTGACCTGCATCTCGAAACGGGCAGTAATAACCACAGGCAAGATCCTCTGAGGCCAGGTCGCCGTCGTTTCCCTCGTATTGCTGGACGGGGTCTGGGGCGCGACTCAGTGGACGGCGGCTGACAGAAGACCTGCATGACCCGAACCGGCGACAGCCGGTGCCCGGCGTAGTTCTTCATCGCCTTCAACTCGGTGGCGGTGCCAAGTGGGTCAGACACCCGCTTTGCCGTCTGTTCATCATTGGTCGCGAAGTTCACCCACACATGACAGTTGTCGAGGATCGGTCTGTTGGGACCATGAGATTTCTCGATCTGGTTCAGCGACTGGGCGATCAGAAACGCCTTGAGGTCGTAGCCCGCCATAAAGGCGAGCGCGCTTTCGAAGAAATCGAGCCGTCCCAGGGCGGGGACTTCATCGAGCATCAGCACGACACGCTGCCGCCGGTTCGGGTCATGCAGGTCTTCTGTCAGCCGCCGTCCACTGAGTCGCGCCCCAGACCCCGTCCAGCAATACGAGGGAAACGACG
>JANPBI010000026.1:0-11500 GCA_031430315.1 Rhodobacterales bacterium
CAACGGGTTCATGGATCGAGATCGGCTGGAATGCGGCGTGGTAGAAATACAAGACCACCGCCGCCGACAAGACCTGAAGGTACAACGCACCCAGAGCCGCCGAAGCGATCGACACGATGGTGTTCATGGGCGAATGTTTCATGATGGCCGAGGTCGGACCTTCGGATCCTGCCACAGCCCCCATGGCCTTGGTGTGGGTCATGTACATGAACACGCCCGACATCACGTAAAGTACGAAATCGCCCCGGATTTTGTTGCCCATCAGGCCAAGCAGATCGAACATCACGTACATGATCAGGATCAAGAGCACGGTCTGAAAGATGTTCAGGATCAAGCCCATCATCGCATGACCATGTGACTTGCGGACGTTGCGGACAGCGGCGTGAAAGATCAGCTCCAGCATGCCGAAGGCGGATCGCGATGCGGTCGGAGGAAGCTGAGGTCGGAACATGCCAGCCTTTGCACGAGTAAGGGACGGAGCGGGCGATCACAATCGCCCCCGCTGAGGACCCTTGTGACAGGCAAATCTTGCCGTTCCATTGAAGGCGCAGGATAAGGGCGGAACGATGACACTTCAACTGCCGGAAGATCCGGCTAATTCCCGGGGTCTTTACGATGGATTTTGTTCAACTGGTTCCTTTGATGCGCAGACTGGCCCTGGTTGCCGGTGACGAGATCATGCGGGTTTACGACGGCCCTGATTTCGATGTGCGGACAAAAGACGATGCCAGTCCCGTCACCGAGGCAGACGAAGCGGCGGACAAGATCATATCCTTCGGACTGCGCGAGGCATTTCCCGATGTGACCCTGATTACCGAGGAACAAGCCGCAAGCCACTCTTTGCAGGCGCAGGACTTTCTGATTGTGGATCCGCTGGACGGCACCAAGGAGTTTGTCCAGCGGCGAGGCGATTTCACTGTGAATATCGCCTATGTGGGCAAAGGCGTGCCCTTGCGCGGGGTGGTCTATGCCCCGGCGCAGGGACGGCTGTTTCTGACTTTGACCGACGGCACTTCGGTCGAAGAGACCGGCCCTTTTGCCAAGGATCAGATGGGTGCGGTGCGCCCCATCCATGTGGCCAGTCCCGACAACGCGGCATTGCGGATCGTCGCATCAAAGTCGCATCGGGATGCGGCGACCGATGCCTATATCGCAGACTATGCGGTGGCCGACATGAAAAGTGCCGGGTCGTCGCTGAAGTTCTGCCTAGTGGCGACAGGCGAGGCGGATTTCTATCCACGGCTGGGGCGCACGATGGAATGGGACACCGCGGCAGGAGATGCCGTGTTGCGCGGTGCGGGAGGGATGGTCTTACGCATGGATGACCACCAGCCGCTGGCTTACGGCAAAACCGGCTGGGACAATCCGTTCTTTCTTGCGCTGGCCCCTGGCGTAGCGCTGATACCGCCGGTGGTCGTCGCGGGATGAGCGTTCTCATCGTCATCCCGGCGCGCTATGCCTCGACCCGCTATCCCGGCAAGCCGCTGGTCCCCTTGCGCGGCCCGGATGGCGACAAGACGCTGATTCGCCGCAGCTGGGAGGCGGCGATGCGTGTGTCCGGCGAGAATCGGGTGGTGGTTGCGACCGATGATGCGCGGATTGCCACCCATGCGGCCGGGTTCGGTGCCGAAATCGTGATGACGTCGGACACCTGCCGCAACGGCACCGAACGCTGCGCCGAGGTAGCGCGCGGGATGCCTGACGCCGACCTGATCGTAAACCTGCAGGGCGATGCGCCCCTCACCCCGCCCGCCTTTGTCGAGGCGCTGCTTGCTGGCATCGCGGCCGATTCGAAGGCGGCAATTGCAACGCCGGTCTTGCGCTGCGACGGACGCGCACTGGCAGGGTTCAGAGCAGATCGGGCGTCCGGACGCGTCGGTGGCACGACGGCGGTCTTTGGGCCGGACCAACGCGCGCTGTACTTTTCCAAAGAAGTTATTCCCTTTGCATCCGGCCAGTTTGGCCCGGACGACCCGACCCCGGTATTCCATCATGTCGGGGTCTACGCCTATCGCCGCGCGGCCCTTTTGGACTATCCGACCTGGCCCGAAGGCGCGCTGGAGCGGCTTGAAGGGCTGGAGCAGTTGCGGTTTCTGGAACAGGGCAGACCGGTGCTGTGCGTCGAAGTCCAGGCGAATGGCCGCGCTTTTTGGGAACTGAACAACCCGTCGGACGTTGCCTTGATAGAAAGTATTCTGGCGCAACAAGCGCTGGCCTAACATGCCGCAACAAGCCTGAATGACGAGGATTTCATAATGCTCCCCCTTAAACTTTGTCATGACATTCGATTATGTGCCGGTTGCCACCGAGGTGCCGCAATAGCGACAGAATGTCTTGGATTGTTGCACCCCGCGTCGTACTCTGTGGTGGGGTGTTCCAGTTGGCAGCAAGAGTGAGTTCCATGAAGCCGAAAAAAGTTACCAAAGCCATTTTCCCCGTCGCCGGCCTGGGTACAAGGTTCCTGCCCGCGACCAAATCCATTCCAAAAGAGATCATGACGCTTGTCGACCGTCCGTTGATCCAATACGCGATCGACGAGGCCCGTGCCGCTGGCATCAAAGAGTTCATTTTCGTAACCTCGCGCGGGAAATCCGCGCTGGAAGACTATTTCGACCACGCGCCAGAGCTGGAAAGCGAGCTGCGCCGCAAGGGCAAGACCGACTTGTTGGACATCCTCAAGGACACCAACATGGACAGCGGTGCCATCGCTTATGTTCGCCAGAACCGGGCCATGGGTCTGGGGCACGCCGTCTGGTGCGCGCGCCGACTGATTGGCAACGAGCCCTTTGCGGTGCTGCTGCCAGATGACGTGATCGCCGCTGAAAAGCCTTGTCTGCAGCAGATGATCGAGGCCTATGAGCAGACCGGCGGCTGCATGGTCGCCGCCATGGAAGTGCCGCCCGAAAAGGCCAAGCTTTACGGCGTTTTGGACATTGCCGAGGACATGGGGGCGATCGTGTCGACCAAGGGACTGGTCGAAAAACCCAAGACCGAGGATGCGCCGTCGAACCTGGCGGTCATCGGGCGCTATATCCTGACGCCCAAGATCATGACAAACCTGAACAAGATCAAGCAGGGCGTCGGCGGTGAGATCCAGTTGACCGACGCGATCCACCAAGAGGCTAAGGCCGGCAAGGTGTTTGGCTACCGGTTCCGGGGTCACCGCTATGACTGCGGCTCAAAGGCCGGGTTCTTGCAGGCAACGGTCGCCTTTGGCCTGTCGCGGCCTGACCTGCGCGACGAGTTCAATGCCTACCTGAACGACATGGTCGCCCTGCAAAAGGCTGCGCAGTGACTGCGCTGCCTTTGGCAGCCTGAACGAGGCTTGCATGGCCGGCATACCGCAGGACTTGGGCGCGCTGCTGGTGGCGGCGCGCCTTGCTTGGCGGATGCGCTGGAAACGCCGCCGGTTGCTGCTGCGCGGCATAAGGGCCGTGCGCGGTCTGCGAATCCTGGCAGACAGGACGGACCGGATTGGGGCGGGGCAGATCCTGCTGGCCGCATGCATGCGCAACGAAGCGTTACGGCTGCCCTACTTTCTGGACTACTACCGGACCCTTGGTGTCAGGCATTTCCTGATCGTCGACAATGCAAGTGACGATGGAACGGTTGCCCTGTTGCAAGATCAGCCGGACGTGTCCCTTTGGCAGGCGCCAGGCAGTTATAGAGCGGCGCGGTTCGGGCTGGACTGGGTGAATGGACTTCTGCGCCGATACGGGCATGGCCATTGGGTCCTGACCGTTGATGCCGATGAATTGCTGGTCTACCCGTATTGCGAAACACGTAGTCTGGAAGCGCTGACCGGATGGCTGGAACAGTCCGAACGACAGGCGCTTGGGGCAATGATGCTGGACCTGTATCCCAAGGGGCCAACGTCCGAAACCGACTACAGCCCCGGGCAAGACCCGCGCCATGTTCTGGACTGGTTCGATGCAGGAAACTACGCCCAACAGGTCCAGCCAGTGTTGGGCAACCTGTGGATTCAGGGGGGCGTGCGGGGACGCGCGTTTTTTGCCGACAGACCGCGGCAAGCGCCAACTTTGAACAAGGTCCCGCTGGTAAGATGGCATCGCCGGTACGCTTATGTAAATTCGACCCACACGATCCTGCCGCCCAGGTTGAACCGGACCTATGCGACCGACGGGGGAGAGGTGACATCGGGCCTGCTTTTGCACACGAAATTCTTGCCTGTCATTGCCGAGAAATCGCGCGAAGAACTGCAGCGTCGCCAGCATTTCGCCGATCCCGACACCTATCGCGACTATCACCAAGCTGCCGCCGCGGGGCCAGACCTGTGGTGCACGGGGTCGACGCGTCTTGGGGGATGGCGCCAGTTTGAGGCGCGCGGACTGATGTCGCGGGGCGGCTGGGTGTGACGCGCAGCCCCTGGACCGACGCCCGGGCAGTCGGTGCTCTGTTTACATATTCGAACTTGTTTTCTAGAATCGAAACAGAGGGCGGTGGGGGACCATAATCCTGCCTAAAATATCATGTAATCGCGGCGTGGTGCGGGCAAAGCGTTCACCAATGTCTTGTACACGCGCTGTACAGCCAACGCGCTGAAACGTTTAGGGATTGCGGTTGGGCGTTTTGAATACCTTTCGACTGCGATGGCAACGCAAGCGCTTTTTGGCGCGGGCCGTTCTGCGTCGTCGCCAACTGGCCGTCGTCGAGGATCGTACCAGACTGATCCGGCCCGATGAGATCCTGCTTTTCTGTACCTTGCGCAACGAACGCCTTCGCCTGCCGTTCTTTCTGTCTTACTACCGCGAAATGGGGGTCGGACATTTCCTGTTCGTCGACAACGGGTCTGACGACGGCAGCCGGGAATATCTGGCGATGCAGGGCGATGTGTCCGTCTGGTCGACCCAAGCCAGCTATCGTCAGGCCCGGTTCGGGATGGACTGGCTCACGCTGCTGCAGCGTCGGCATGGGCACAATCACTGGTGTCTGACGGTCGACGCGGATGAATTCCTGGTCTATCCATTCTGCGAAACCCGGCCGTTGCGGGCATTGACGGATTGGCTGGACCTTTCACAGGTACGATCATTCTCGACACTGTTGTTGGACATGTATCCCAAGGGCGATCCAGGACTTCAGCCCTATGTCGAAGGGCAAAATCCCTTTGACCTGGCGGCCTGGTTCGACAGCGGGAACTATTCGATCAGCCGAAACGACAGGTATGGCAACCTTTGGATTCAGGGCGGTCCTCGCGCTCGCGTGTTCTTTGCCGACAAGCCCGCGTTGGCGCCAGCGCTGAACAAGATCCCGCTGGTGAAATGGAATCGCCGCTACGCTTATGTCAATTCCACCCACATGCTGTTGCCGCGCGGGCTAAACCTTGTCTACGATGGTTGGGGTGGGGAAAAGGCATCCGGGGTCCTTTTGCACGCCAAGTTTCTGGACTCGTTTGCCGCCAAGGCCGAAGAGGAAATTACCCGCCGCCAGCATTTCGCCGACAGTTTGGAATACCGCGCCTACCGCGAAACACTGCGGAACCAGCCGGATCTCTGGTGTCGGCTCAGCGAGAAATACATCAACTGGCGGCAACTGGAGATCCTGGGCCTGATGTCCAAGGGGAACTGGGCGTGACCGTCGGGTTTCTCATGCTGTGCCATACCGCCCTGCACCGCGCGGCGCAGGTGGCGCGCCACTGGGCCCAGGCGGGATGTCCTGTGGTCATCCATGTCGATGCCAAGGTTCCGGCAGCACAAGTCGACCGTCTGCGTGCTGATCTGGCCGATTTGGCCAACGTCCGCTTTTCGGAACGGCATGATTGCGAATGGGGGACATTCGGGATTGTGGCTGCCACCCAAGCCGCCGCGACCCTCATGCTGGCCGAGTTTCCGCGGATCAACCATGTTTTTCTTGCTTCGGGGGCCTGCCTGCCCCTGCGCCCGGTGGCAGAGCTTGTCGATTACCTGGCGGCGCGGCGCGAGACGGATTTCATCGAAAGCGTGACCACGGCCGATGTCGGCTGGACGATCGGCGGGCTGGATCTTGAACGCTTTACCCTGCGGTTTCCGTTTTCCTGGCGCCAGCAGCGGCGGCTTTTTGACGCCTATGTTCGCATCCAGCGGCGGCTTGGCATGCGTCGTCGCATCCCCGAAGGCGTGCAGCCGCACCTTGGCAGTCAATGGTGGTGCCTCACACGACAGACCTTGCTGGCAATCTTACAAAGCCCGGATCGCGCTAAGCATGACGCCTATTTCAGGCGCGTCTGGATACCCGACGAAAGCTACTTTCAAACCTTGGTCCGGCGGGTATCGGATCGGGTCGAAAGCCGGTCATTGACGCTGTCCAAGTTCGATTTTCAGGGCAAGCCGCACGTCTTTTACGACGACCACCTGCAGCTTTTACGGAAATCCGACTGTTTTGTTGCGCGCAAGGCCTGGCCCCACGCCAATCGGCTTTACCGCGCCTTTCTGGAAAGCGATGGCACGGTACAAGCCCCGGTGGAGCCAAACCCGGCCAAGATCGACCGCCTTTTTGCCAAGGCGGTGGAGCGTCGCGTCAAAGGACGTCCGGGTCTTTACATGCAAAGCCGTTTTCCGGCAGAACACCGTGAAAACGGCCTGACAGCCGCGCCTTATTCCGTCTTTCAGGGCTTTTCCGATGTATTTGAGAACTTTGATTCCTGGTTGACCAAGGTGGCCGGCGTGCGCGTGCATGGACATCTGTTCGCACCCGAACGCGCCGATTTCGCGGAACGGGCAACGGTTTTTGATGGGGCCTTGTCCGACAATACGACCTTGCGGGACTATAACCCGACCAGCTTCCTGACAAACCTGGTCTGGAACTCGCGCGGGGAAAGGCAGTGCTTTCAGTTCGGGCCTCGCGACCGGCAAGAAATTACCCAGTTTCTGGTGCGGGACCCTAACGCTACGATCATGATCATCACCGGTGGCTGGGCCGTGCCCTTGTTCAAATCGAACCGGGATGCGTCGGACCTGAGGGCGGTGATGGCGCGGCTGCAAAAGGTCGAATCCGACCAATTGGCGTTGTTTCAAAAGCCTTGGGCAAAGGCGCGCGTTCGCAGCTGGTCATTGGCGGAGTTTGTCGAAAACCCGGCGGATCCCTTGCAAATCCTGCTGGACGAGATCTCTCCACGCAGCCCTCGACGATTGGCCGAAGCGCCGCGCATGGTGGATCTGACCGGCTTTGGCCAATTCCTGCAAAGGCTGCGCAATCAGGGCATGCAGCCCGTCCTGATGGGCGATTTTCCGGCTGAGCCCGAGCAGATCACGCAGACGGCACGCGGCAGCCGCCCCTATGTCGTGAAGTAAGGGCAATATATGCCCGGCTTTACCAGCTTTGTCGTCTTTGCCGAAATGCGCACCGGGTCCAATTTTCTGGAGGCCAACCTGAATGCGCTGGAGGGCGTGGCAAGCTATGGCGAGGTTTTCAATCCTCATTTCATCGGGAAAAAGGACCAGGAGTCGATGTTCGGTGTGTCGATCGCCGAACGCGATGCGGATCCTTTGCGCCTGTGGTATGTGATCCGGCAGGAAACAAAGGGACTTGCCGGCTTTCGGTTTTTTCACGACCACGACCCGCGCATGCTGGCCGCCGTGATGACAGACCCGGCTTGCGCCAAGGTGATCCTGACCCGCAACCCGCTGGACAGTTATGTCAGCTGGAAGATCGCACGAGAGACCGGGCAGTGGAAACTGACCCATATCCGAAAGTTGCGCAGCGCGAAAATCGCCTTTGATGCAGCCGAGTTCGAAGAGCGTCTGTCAACGATGCAGGCCTTTCAGCGGCAGGTTCTGCTGGCGCTTCAGACGACGGGACAGACGGCGTTCTATCTTGACTATGATGACCTTGGCGATCTGGACGTCCTGAACGGGTTGGCGGCATTTCTGGGGGTTGATGCGCGGCTCGTGGTCCCGGATGCCAGCCTGAAAAAGCAAAATCCGGGCGATCTGGCGGAGAAGTTGACCAACCCCGAGGCCGTCGAGGCCGGAATGGCAAGACTTGACCGGTTCAACCTGGCGCGGACCCCCAGTTTCGAGCCTAGGCGAGCCCCGGCGATTCCCAGCTTTGTCGCGGCGCGGGATTGCGGGCTGTTGTACATGCCAATCAAGGGGGGCCCCGAGGCTGTTGTGTGCGACTGGCTGGCCGCGGTGTCGCCGACGGGGCTCGACGGTGATCTGACCCAGAAAAGCCTGCGCCAATGGTACCGTAGTCATCCGCGCCATTGCAGCTTTGCCGTTGTCCGGCATCCATTGCTGCGGGCCTATGCTGCCTTTCGCCGGCAATTGATCCCCGGCCACGCCCCAGAAGCGCGCGCAATATTGGCCCGGATGCGGGGCTTTGATCTTCCGGGTGATGCGGACGGGTTTGGCGATCTTGCGGCGGAGCGAGAGGCCTTTGCCGCGTTCTTGGGATTTGTGCGGATGAATCTGGCGGGCCAGACCGGCAGCCGCGTCAATCCGCATTGGGCCAGCCAGACGGCAGTCCTGCAGGGCTTTGCGCAATTTCAGGGGCCGGACCTTGTCCTGCGCGAGGACCGCCTGGCACCGGGGCTGGTCTTTGCTGCGACTGAGGCGGGGTTGGTGTCCCCGCCTTCGGTCGCGGGCGGGCATGGTGACGATGCAGACCGGTTGGCACAGATCCATGATGCCGATCTGGAGGCGGCAGCCGAGGCTGCCTATCCGCGGGACTATCTCGGCTTTGGCTTTGGTCGGTGGAAGGTCTAGACGTCAGGCTGCCTGCGGTGCGCGCGTCTCTGTCAGGATGGCATGCAGTTTGGCAGGGTCGGTATTGGCGCGCAATTTGGCCACGACGGCAGGATCGCGCATTGTCCGCGACACAAGGGCCAGCGCCTTGAGATGATCGACCCCGGAATCCTTGGGGGCAAAAAGGGCAAAGACCAGATCGACGGGCTGGCGGTCGACCGAGTCGTAGTCCAGCGGTTTTTCCAGCCGAAAGAAAATGCCGACAATTTTCTTGAGATCTTCCAGCCGGGCATGGGGCAGGGCAATGCCATGCCCTACACCAGTTGGTCCCAGGGTTTCGCGCTCCTGCAAGCCGTCGATGATGATCGCTGCCTTTAGTCCGTAAGCCTGGGACGCGACTTCGCCCAATTCCTGAAACAGCCGTTTCTTGCTGGTCAGCTGGCCGAGGAAACGCACGCCCCCCTGAGCGATCACCTTCGAGAGTTCCATGTCGTGCTTTTTCCCTAACCGCGGATACGCGGCCTATTTTGCATTGCGCGGGTCGATCCAGCCGATGTTGCCGTCGTCGCGCCGATAAACCACGTTCACGCCACCATGCCCTTCGTTGCGAAACACCAACATGCGTTGCCCGGCAAGCTCCATCTGCATCACGGCTTCACCTACGGTGATGGAGGGAATTTTTGTCTCCATCTCGGCGATCACGATGGGCTGAAGGCTTTCGGGTTCGGCTTCCTCGGTTTCCACAGATCCCGCGAGGATATAAGAGGAACCGCCCCCGAATTCAACAGGTGCCGTACGGTCACGATGATGGTTGCGAATGCGCCGCTTGTAGCGGCGCAACTGCTTGTCCATTTTTTCGCGGCAGGATTCGAACGCGGCATAGATTTCATGCGCATGGCCCTTTGCCACGGCACTGAGACCAGTCGACAGGTGGATCGACGACTCGCAGTGAAACTCGTGCGAGGCACGCGAAAAGACTACGATGCATTCGGTGGGGCGCTGGGCGTATTTCTCGACCACTTCGCCCATCTCGGCCTTGACATGCGTCTGCAGGGCCTCGCCCACGTCAATCTGTTTGCCACTGATCTGATACCGCATTGTGCCTCCTTGATGCGCCAGCGTCACGAACGGGCCGCCAGCCGGGTGCTGGTCGGGTCATCCTCTTGATCTTGAATTGAAAGCTGCAGTCGGTTTGGGCCGAACACCATTGCCGGGATTGCAAACATCGCCAGGGACTCGGTGGGTTCTGCACGCATTGACATCATTTGGCGACAGGGGCGGGCAGCTTGTCAACAGCTTCGTGAGGCCCTGGGTCAGGCGAAGCCCTCGGCAACGATTTCAACCCTAGGTAATGCGGAAATTCTGGCCCAGATAGACCCTGCGCACCATCTCGTCGCGCACGACTTCGTCCGTGGTGCCGCTTTTGATGACATGGCCGTCATGCAGGATATAGGCGCGGTCGACGATCTCAAGCGTTTCACGGACGTTGTGGTCGGTGATCAGCACGCCGATACCGCGATCTTTCAAGGCCTGCACGAGATGACGGATTTCGCTGACCGCGATAGGATCGACACCTGCAAACGGCTCGTCCAGCAAAAGGTATTTTGGATCCGCAGCCAGACAGCGGGCGATTTCCACGCGCCGTCGTTCGCCACCTGACAAGGCCAGAGCAGGTGTGCGGCGCAGATGGGTGATCGAGAAATCGGACAACAGCTCTTCAAGCCGCTCGCGGCGCTTATGATGATCGGCCTGGGTAATCTCTAGCACGGCAAGGATGTTGTCCTCGACTGACAGGCCCCTAAAAATAGACATTTCCTGTGGCAGATAGCCAATCCCCAGCCGCGCCCGGCGATACATCGGCAAGGCCGTGACGTCGCGCCCGTCAATCAGGACCTGGCCTCCCTCAGGGATCACCAGACCCGCAATGGCGTAAAAACAGGTGGTCTTGCCCGAGCCGTTCGGTCCTAGCAGGGCGACAACTTCGCCTCGGTGAAGGTCCATCGACACATCGCGGATCACTGGTCGCTTGCGGTAGCTTTTCCGCAAGGACCGGACTGACAGGCCAGCATTGCCGCGCGTCACTGTAAGGTTCGGGATTCCGGTCAATTGTTGCCCGCAGGAACAAAGGTCGTCTGGACCCCGCCTTCCATCACGCCCGTGCCGGTTTTCAGGTTGATCGTTAGCTTTTGCGCCGATAGCGCGCTGGCCCCTTGGGTCAGCAGCACGTTGCCCGTCATCACAACGGTACCGCTGTCGATCGTGTAGACGGCCTCCTGCGCCTCGGCGGCATCGGTGACGTTGGTGAGGGTCACGCCGCCCGTCGCAAACAGCGTCTGGATCGCCGTGCCGCCCGGCGCATAGACCACGCGGACCTCGCCCGCCGACAGCCTCATATCACCTTGTCCGACCAGGACATTGCCCGAAAATACCGCCGAGCCGTCTGCGTTGTTCACCGACAGCTGATCCGCCTTGACCTCGACAGGCAGGGAGGTGTCTGCACGCAGGCCGCCAAAGGCGATCTGGGCTTGCTGGGCAAAGGCAACCGAAGACAGGATCAGGGCCGCGGCGATCCCGGACGCGACAATGCGGAACGTCATACTTGGACCTTTGAAATGCGCGTCATGTTGGGGGAAGGTATACCAGTTTCACATTGCCAGTGAAAACCAATTGATACTCACCGCTGCCGTCATCGGCGGACTTGAGCACCATACCGTCGGCGGTGATCTTGCCGACGGGACCGTCGGCGGCCACGGATTGAGGGGCCCCGACCGAGGTGCGGTCCACAAACTCATCGCGGGATACCACCAGTTCCACGCGGT
>JANPBI010000027.1:0-16587 GCA_031430315.1 Rhodobacterales bacterium
GAATATCTGGGATATGGATCGCGGCATTTCGCAACGCGCTGCCGCAGACCGCGTTTTACATCGAGCCAGACTATTCCACCCAGATGTGCAGCGACCTGATCACCGGGGTTGAAGACTTCGCTATCCTCTTTACCCCCAAGACCCACCCCGACCTGCACTTCGCGAGCTTGGGCGAAGTACGCTACCGAATGATCGCGAGCGAACCCCGCGTTTTGGCAAAAGTCGTACCGGAAACCTATGTTTTCGCGCACTTCTCCCCCGCATTCGAGGCCACGCACCGCGCGTTGTTCCCAGACCTCTCCGAAGCGCCCTTGTCGGTCGGACAAAGCCCTGCAGTCATCTCGCTGATCACCACCTTGGGCGGCGCGGGCTACGTGCTGGAGCCGATGGCCCTGCGGCTGGTGGCACAAGGGGCTGCCCATGCTGTCACCGATGCGCCGGTCCTGGACCAGCCGGTCTTTGCCGCGATGCATCTGAAAAACCGCACCGCGCCGCTGCAACGGCGGCTGCTTCAAGTAATGCAGCGCAACCTTGCAGGCTAAAGCGCCGTCTGCATTCGGTACCCCGGTGCGTGGCTCAACCTGACGAAAGTGATCGCCGCGTCTGCCCCCCGCGTAAGGCGTTCCGTGACGAAGATCGGCGCGCCAACCGCCACGCCCAGCACCTGCGCCACCCGCGCATCGGCACCTTCGGCGGCAAAGGCGATGTCCCCCTCGGCCAGTGCGATATTCGCGACTAGCCATTCGTTCACGCTGATGTCTGCAAAATCTGGCGCCGGATTCGGCAGCACCGCAGGGTTCAGCCAGCGCGCCTCATGCGCAAAGGGGCGACCATCGGCAAGGTAAAGCGTCTCGACATAGACCAGATGCCCCTCCGCCGCTCGCCCCATCCTTGCGGCCACTGGCACCGGCGCGGGCACCCGGTCCAACGCCAGCACCTGATGCGTGGCCACTTGTCCCCGCGCCTCGATATCAGCCCTTATCACCGGGATGGCAAAGCGCGCCTGGCGCACCGGCAACAGCGCCACCCGCGTCCCCGCCTTGCGCCGACGCTCAAGCACCCCAGCCCGCGCAAGGTCAATGAGCGCACGGTTCACCGTGCCCCGCGCGCAACCAAACTCCGCCGCCAGTTCCGTCTCGGTCGGGATGATGCTGCCCGGTGTCCAGTCTCGCACCCGAATGCGCCGCTTGACCTCATCGCGGATCGCTTGCCAACCCTGCAGGATCACAGCGTGCCCCTCAGACGCGCTAGCACCTGGCGAAACCGTGCAGCAACCGCATCCTTCGCAACGTGCCGCCCCTCTCGCACGATATGCCGCCCCGCAGACCAGAGGTCACGCACCAGCCGGTCATCGCCCGCGAAAATCCACGCGTCCAGGATCGTGTCACCCTGCAACCCCTCCAGCGCCAGCGATCCCGCATCCAGCGCCACAAGATCCGCCCAGTCTCCGACACGGATCGCGCCACTTTCGCGCCCCGCTGCTTGTGCGCCGCCTGCAACCGCACCTTCATAAAGCACCCGCCCTGATGAGCGTTCCACCGTCGCAAGACACGCCCGCCCGCGGTCCCGCAGCCGCTGCGAATACTCCAGCATCCGCAACTCCTCGGCCAGGCTGATCCGGACATTGCTGTCCGAGCCCACCCCGAACCGACCGCCCGTCCCCAGATACCGCACCCCGTCAAAGATGCCGTCACCAAGGTTTGCCTCGGTGATCGGACAAAGCCCTGCAACGGCCCCCGAGCGTGCAAGCCCTTCGGTTTCCGCAGCCGTCATCTGTGTTGCGTGGATTAGGCACCAGCGCGCATCAATAGGCCGGTTGGCGAGCAGCCATTCCACTGGACGCGCACCGCGATGGGCCAGAACCTCATCAACTTCCGCCACTTGCTCAGCGACATGAATGTGGATGGGGCCTTCAGGCGCAAGCCCGGCCGCAAAGCTCAGGCCTTCCGGGCTAACCGCGCGCAAGGAATGTGGCGCGACCCCCAGAACAGTATCACCAGGCAACCCCGCCAAAACCCGTCCCGCATCTTGCCACAGCCGCCCGAACCGTTCCGCATCATTGCCAAACCGTAACTGCCCGCCAGCCAGCGCCCGCCCGTCGCAGCCGCCTTGGGCGTACATCACCGGCAACAGCGTCAGGCCCACGCCCGTCGCTTCCGCCGCCGCTGCAATCCGCGCAGACATCTCCGCTAAATCTGCGTAAGCCGCTCCACCCGGTGTATGGTGCAGATAGTGGAACTCCGCCACCGCGGCATATCCAGCCTCCGCCATCTCGACCATCACTTGGGCGGCAATCACCTCGACATCGTCAGGCCTCAGGCTTTCCAGGAAGCGATACATCAGGTCGCGCCAGGTCCAGAAACTGTCCTGGCCCCCTGCACCCCGCGCTTCGCTGAGGCCCGCCATCGCGCGCTGGAAAGTGTGGGAATGTAGGTTGACCGGTGCTGGCAAAAGCACGCCCACGGACTGCGCCCCGGCTGGCGCGGCCCTCCCCGCCACAACGGAAACGACGCGCCCGGCCTCAACCGTCACCAACGCGTTCCGCGCCCAGCCGTCCGGCAGCAAGGCAGTCTCGGCAAAGATCAGCGTCATCGCATCCCCGGCTTGACAGACGTCATTATGTATAGACATATTGATAACATATATGGACATAACGCAACCGGGAATCGCGAGGATCATGGCAGAGGAACCGACCCTGATCCTGACCCATGCCACCGTCGCCACCATGATCGGCGGCTACGGCCTGGTCCCGGATGCAGCCGTGATCTGCGCCGGGGATCGCATCCTCTGGGCGGGTCCGATGGCCGAAATGCCCTCCCATTCTGACGCGCAGGTCGTCGATTGCCAGGGTCGCCTGCTGACCCCCGGCCTGATCGACTGCCACTCCCATGTGGTCTTTGCCGGCGACCGTGCGTCCGAGTTCGAAATGCGGCTGGAGGGTGCCACCTATGAACAAGTCGCCCGCGCCGGGGGAGGTATCCTGTCGACGGTCCGCGCCACCCGCGCCGCGTCCAAGGCCGATCTGCTTGCCGCCGCCCTGCCCCGCGTCGACCAGATGATCGCCACCGGCACCACAACGCTGGAGGTGAAGTCCGGCTATGGTTTGACCATCGCGGACGAATTGAAAATGCTCCGCACGGCGCACGCGATCCCTGCTCATCGCCCCGTTCAGGTCCGCGTGACCCACCTCGCCGCCCATGCCGTGCCGCCCGAATACACCGGCCGCGCAGATGCCTATATTGACGAGGTCGCGATCCCCGCCCTGCATGCCGCCCATGCCGATGGGCTTGTCGACGCGGTGGACGCCTTTTGCGAGGGTATCGCCTTTACCCCGGCCCAAGTCGCGCGCCTGTTCGATGCCGCCCGCGCCCTTGGCTTGGCCGTCAAGCTGCATGCCGAACAGCTTTCGGACCTCAAGGGCGCAGTCCTCGCCGCCCGACATGGCGCGCTATCGGCCGACCACCTCGAATATCTCAGGCCCGATGGCATCGCCGCCATGGCCACGTCAGGTACCGTCGCCGTCATCCTGCCCGGGGCATTCTACACTTTGCGCGAAGCCCAAATGCCGCCGATCGCCGCCCTGCGCGGCGCCGGTGTCCCGATGGCTGTGGCCACCGATTGCAATCCCGGCTCCTCTCCCATGACCTCGCTGCCACTCGCGATGAACATGGCCTGCACCCTCTTCCGCATGACCCCGCTTGAGGCGCTGCAAGGCACGACCACCAACGCCGCACGGGCGCTTGGCCTGACCGACCGTGGGTCCATCGCTTCCGGCCGTCGCGCCGATCTGTGCCTTTGGGACGCTGCACACCCCGCCGAACTCAGTTACCGCATCGGGGCAACGCCTCTGCACACCCGCATTTACGGAGGCCATCTTGACGCCTGAAACCCTGATCCCCGGCCAGACGACCCTCGCACAGCTGGAGCGGATTTTCCGCGGTGGATTGCCCGCGCAACTGCATCCTTCTGCACGCCCTGGGGTAGAAGCCGCCGCCACCATCATCGCCAGCGCCGCCGCCGGGGACGCCGCTGTCTACGGCGTCAACACGGGTTTTGGCAAGCTTTCCAGCCTCAAGATCGCTTCGCAAGACACTGCAAAGCTGCAGGAAAACCTGATCCTGTCGCATTGCTGCGGCGTCGGCGACCCGATGCCGGAGGATGTGACCCGCCTGATGATGGCGCTGAAGCTTCTCAGCCTCGGGCGCGGCGCCTCGGGGGTCCGCTGGGAGATCATCGCACAGCTGGAAGGCATGCTGGCCACAGGCGTCATCCCTCTGATCCCCGCCCAAGGCTCGGTTGGTGCATCAGGCGACCTTGCCCCGCTTGCACATATGGCTGCCGCGATGATCGGCGCGGGGCAGGCCACGTTTGGCGGCAACGTCATGTCCGGCATGGAAGCCCTTGCCAAGGCTGGACTATCCCCAATCATCCTCGGCCCCAAAGAAGGCCTCGCCCTGATCAACGGCACCCAATTCTCCACCGCCTATGCGCTCGCCGGTCTTTGGGGCGCCTGGCGCGCCGCCCAGAACGCACTTGTCACTTCTGCCCTCTCGACCGACGCGATCATGGGCTCTACTGCGCCGCTGGAGCCCGAAATACACGCCCTCCGCGGCCATCGTGGCCAGATTGAGGCTGCGACGACGATGCGCGCCCTGCTCGACGGCTCGGTTATCCGCGAAAGCCACCGCACCGGAGACACCCGCGTGCAGGACCCTTACTGCATCCGCTGTCAGCCGCAGGTGACAGGGGCGGCGATGGATGTCTTGCGCATGGCCGCCCAGACGTTGGAGACTGAGGCCAACGCCGCAACCGACAATCCGCTGGTCCTGACTGCCACGGGCCAGATCGTGTCCGGTGGAAACTTCCACGCCGAACCCGTTGGTTTTGCAGCCGATATGATCGCAATGGCAATCAGCGAAATCGGGGCCATCGCGCAACGTCGCGTTGCCCTGATGGTGGACCCGACACTCAACTTTGACCTGCCTCCCTTCCTGACGCCCAATCCCGGCCTCAACTCCGGCCTGATGATTGCCGAGGTCACGACGGCGGCGCTGATGTCGGAAAACAAGCATGCCGCCCACCCCACAGTGATCGACAGCACCCCGACCAGCGCGAACCAGGAAGACCACGTCTCCATGGCCGCGCACGGTGCGCGGCGTTTGCAGAGCATGGTCAAGAACCTGAACGTCATCCTCGGGGTCGAAGCGATCTGCGCCGCCCAAGGCGTGGAATTCCGCGCGCCGCTGCCAACCTCCGCCCCCTTGCAACGTGTCGTCGCGCGCCTGCGCCAGGACGTGGCGACGCTTGGCGACGACCGCTACCTTGCCCCCGACCTCGTCGCCGCCGCCTCGCTCATCTCTAATGCTGCCCTGACAGACGCCGCCCAAATCCCCCTGCCCGTTCTTCTTTGACCAAATATCCCGCGGGGTCTGGGGGGTGCGCAGCCCCCGGCCTTTGCCAGCGAAAGGCCTGCCCATGACCCGCCACAACACCCGCGACATCTACCCCGCAACCGGCACCACGATCACCGCTAAATCATGGCTGACCGAGGCGCCGATGCGGATGCTGATGAACAACCTGCACCCCGATGTCGCCGAAAACCCACATGAGCTGGTCGTCTATGGCGGCATCGGGCGTGCAGCGCGGACTTGGGAGGATTTCGACCGCATCGTTGCCGCCCTGAAGGATCTGAACGACGACGAGACCCTGCTGGTGCAGTCCGGCAAGCCCGTCGGCATCTTTCGCACCCACAAGGATGCGCCGCGCGTGCTGATCGCGAATTCCAACCTCGTCCCGCACTGGGCGACCTGGGACCACTTCAACGAGTTGGACAAAAAGGGCCTGGCGATGTACGGCCAGATGACCGCAGGTTCCTGGATTTACATTGGAACCCAAGGGATTGTGCAGGGAACCTATGAGACTTTCGCCGAAGCCGGCCGCCAGCATTACGACGGAAATCTGCGCGGGCGCTGGATTCTGACCGGCGGCCTTGGCGGCATGGGCGGCGCGCAACCCTTGGCCGCTTCAATGGCCGGGGCCTGCTGTCTGGCAGTTGAGTGCGACGAGACGCGGATCGACTTTCGCATCCGCACCAGATACGTAGATGCCAAGGCTCACACCTTGGACGAGGCGCTGGCGATGATCGCCGACTGGACCGCCAAGGGCGAGGCGAAATCCGTCGGCCTTCTTGGCAACGCTGCCGACATTTTCCCCGAACTTTTCGCGCGCATGAAGGCTGGCGGCCCCCGCCCCGACATCGTCACCGACCAGACAAGCGCCCATGATCCGCTGAACGGCTACCTCCCCCAAGGCTGGACCGTGGAACAGGCGAAAGCCGCCCGCGAGACCGACCCCAGATCCGTCGAACGCGCCGCCCGCGCCTCGATGCGCACCCATGTCGCCGCCATGGTCGATTTCTGGAATGCCGGTGTACCGACGCTGGATTACGGCAACAACATCCGCCAGGTCGCCAAGGACGAGGGCCTCGAGAACGCTTTTGCCTTTCCCGGCTTCGTCCCCGCCTATATCCGCCCGCTCTTCTGCCGGGGGATCGGCCCGTTCCGCTGGTGCGCGCTTTCAGGCGACCCCGAGGACATCTACAAAACAGATGCTGCGATGAAGAAACTGTTCCCTGATAACAAGCACCTGCACGACTGGCTTGACATGGCGCGCGAGCGCATCGCGTTCCAGGGCCTGCCCGCCCGCATCTGCTGGATCGGGCTTGGCGACCGCCACCGCGCGGGCCTGATGTTCAACGACATGGTGGCATCGGGTGAACTCAAGGCCCCGATCGTCATTGGCCGCGACCATCTCGACTCAGGCTCCGTCGCCAGCCCGAACCGCGAGACCGAAGCCATGAAGGACGGCTCCGACGCCGTCAGCGACTGGCCGCTGCTCAATGCCCTTCTCAACACCGCGAGCGGAGCGACCTGGGTCAGCCTGCACCATGGCGGCGGGGTCGGGATGGGGTATTCACAGCATTCCGGCATGGTCATCGTCGCCGACGGCACCCCGGACGCGGCACGCCGTCTGAAAAACGTCCTTTGGAACGACCCGGCCACCGGCGTAATGCGTCACGCGGATGCGGGATATGACATAGCGCTGGACTGTGCGCGGGAGCATGGGCTGAAACTGCCAGCAATTCTGTAGGCTTTACGGTTGGCCCGGTGCCCAGTAGCGTCCCGTCCAATTCCCTGAAGTCACCCCATTAGAGGAGCACCGCCTTGCCGGACATCAACCGCGTGCGAAGCGAGGCCGATGCTGATGAGGTCAGGCTGCTGATCGGCGAATACCGGGACTGGTTATCTGAGCGTTACCCCGAAGATTGGGCAATCATTGCGGCCTTTTGGAAAAATCAGGATGTCCCAGGCCAGTTGGCCCGGCTGTTGACCTTGTTTGCCCCACCATCTGCCGAATGTCTGCTTGCCCGCCTGAACGGCGCGCCAGTCGGGACCGTGATGACCAAGCCGCATTCAGCGGACATGTGCGAAATGAACCGCATGTTCGTGCGCCCGTCGGCCCGTGGCCATGGCGTCGGGCGCGCGCTTGTCAGCGAATTGCTGGTTGCCGCCCGTGGCCTTGGCTACCACCGGATGATGTTGGTGGCCGCCGCGCACCACACCGAGGCGCTGGCACTTTATCGCAGCTTTGGCTTCACCGAGGATCCGAACCTGCCCGACACCGGAGCGGGTGACATCGAATTGCGCCTGATCCGGGATCTTTGAGACAAGAGATGGCGGCACCCGCGCGTGAAAACACGGGCGTCACCTGCCCGGAATTCCTTGCGCCGTCGCCTTTCTGATTGCCAAAAATATCCCGGGGGGTCCGGGGGCTGGCCCCCGGCTACCGCCAGATCGGGTTAGACCACGCCCGCCGCCCCGCCGCATCAATCACCGCGACCCGCAACCAGGGGCTGCCGTTGAGCCGTGCCAGCGGCACCTCGGCCCGGGTCATCGACTGCCCATGCACCGCCTTGGCCCCGGTGCCCTGCCCCATCGCGATGACCGAGACGACGGCGGACGCCTCGACCGTCACCACATCCCCATCGACCCGCACATCGCGCAATTCCGGCCCTTGCGAGGAATAGAAATCCCCTCGTTTCAGAGCCTCCAGCAGCGCCTGGGGCTCGTTTGCCTGCGACTTGACCATGACCCAGCCGCCAAAATGGTCGGGCTCGGAGAAATGCGCGTCGTCCGTGGCAATCATCGACAGGTGCCGTCCCTCGCTCAACAACAGATCCGCGATTGCAAACCCGTCAGGGCGATCGGCCCCGACAGCACAGCCGTGGTTGTAGATCTCCACCGCATGCGCCGCCGTGATGCTGCGGGCATCGGCCAGCGTCAGGCCCGACCACTGCGGATGGGCGATGGCCACGAACGCCCCGGCGGCGACGGCACGGGCGGCGATCTCGGGACCCGTTTCCATCCCCGGATGTACGCCAAAGTCCGGCGCATTGCCGGGGGAAAAGTCGGGCGGTAAGCCGACTGCCAGGATATGCCACAACTCGCCATTGGCCATCGGCCCGGAGTGCAGTTCTGCCCCGAGGATTGTGGTGAAACCGTCTGCGCGCATCGGCACCGTATCGACAATCGGATAGCCATAGCTGCCAATGAAATGGTCCGTCAGTGCCAGGAAATAATAGCCCTCATCCCGATATCGGCGGCAGACCTCTTCGGGTGGCAAGACGCCGTCTGACCGTGTCGAATGGGTATGCAAGTTGCCTCGCCAGAAACGTCCGGGGGCGGTAAAGGCATTGGGGCGGATCATTGACGAAACTCCGGGTTCACAAAGGGTGCAAGGCGCTAGCCCCGCCCGATATACGGCATGTCACGTGCCATGATGGTGACAAAGGGAACATTCACCTCCAGCGGCAAGCTGGCCAGATGCACGACCATGCGCGCCACTTCGGTCACATCCATCACGGGTTCCACCCGCACTTGGCCATCCGCCTGAGGCACACCCTTGGGAAACGCCGCCGCCATGTCGGTTGCAGCATTGCCGATGTCAATCTGGCCGCAGGCGATGTTGAAAGCGCGGCCATCCAGGCCCAGCGTCCGGGTCAGTCCGGTGACTGCGTGTTTCGACATCGTATAAGGCACCGATCCTGGGCGCGGCACATGCGCGCTGATCGACCCGTTGTTGAGAATGCGCCCCCCCTGCGGCGACTGGCGCCGCATCTGGCCAAAAGCGGCGCGCGCCACCAGAAACATACCGGTGATGTTGACCGCATTGACCGCCATCCATTCGTCAACGGGGATCTCGTCGATGGGGGCGGCCTTGGCCGACATGCCGGCATTGTTGAACACCAGATCCAGCCGGCCCCAGCGCGCCACAACCGTCGAAAAGGCCGCTTCGACGGCCGCAGGGTCGGTGACATCTGCAGAAACGATCAGCGCCCCCGCATTGTCCCCCGCCGTTTCCGCAAGTGCATCGCGCCTGCGTCCGACCAACGCCACATGCCAGGCTGCCGCCAAAAGCGCCTGCGCCGTGGCCCGTCCGATGCCACTGCCCGCACCTGTCACCAAAGCAATGCGTGTCATGTCGTCTCCTCTGTTACGGCCCGCTTCATTTCCGCCGCATCCATAGCCAGGATGTCGGTTTGGATCGCCATTCCCACAACATCAGCATGCGGTCGAGATCGCTGAAAGCGTCAGCCCACGCGGGCAGCGCGTCGTCAGGGATTTCGCGGTCATGGCGGCTGACGTCATGGCTCTTGGCAAAGCGGTTGGTCAACCGCGCGATCAGACCAGGACGGCCGTTGTCTTGCACTTTGACCAACAGATCGGCGGCCAGCAGGCCGGATGCCCGGGCGGGATCCAGCAAGTCGTCTTGGGCATTGGTGACGTGGCACAGGACGACAGACCGGGCGGACGTGCAAATGGCAAAATCGGCCGGGGTCCATAAACTGCCCACCTCGACCCGATCGGCCACGCCGTTGACCTCGGCCAGCCTGGTGCACAGCGCGCGGGCAACGACGTCGTCGTCGCGTGCCAGGACCCGCAATCGCGGCATGGCACGGGCTAGCCCCACCGCATAATAGCCCTCGGACGTGCCAATATCGATGGCCAGGGTGTAGTTCGTCGCCATGATCCCGGTAATGATGGGCCAAAGAGAGGAGTCCAACGTCCCGAGGAGACGCGGTGCGCGCGCGCCCTTATTGGCGCGGACCGGATAGTGCATGCCCTTGAACGGACCGGCCTGCACGACGTCGCCGGTTTGCTCGACCACGCTATTGGCCAAAAGCTCGGACCGCCATTTTGCCAGATACCTCAGCATCGCCGTCAGGCCGGCAGACGACGGTTCATCGCGCAGGCGGTCTTGCAGGTCCTGCCAGACACGCCGCGTCAACGGGCTCGGATCCTGGGCGGGGTCGGGCATGCGGCGGGGTCCATCTGGTCGGTATTGCGCCATGGTTACGGGTCTGGCGGGACGGCGTCCACCCCCCGTCGGCAATGCGCGTCGCTTCCGACCGATCCCGCGAGCTTCAACGCAGCCGCCCCCTTTGCTGACCCGTTGCACGACCTGTCCCGAAATGCTAATCCCCGCCGCGCGTGCCCTCATAGCTCAGCTGGTAGAGCAGCGGTTTTGTAAACCGAAGGTCGGGAGTTCAAGTCTCTCTGGGGGCACCATATCCAACCAGAATGCAGCCAGGCTATCGCGCAAGGTCACTTGCAGTAGTGCTATCCGCCTGGGCGTTTGCAACCTGACGCGGCTGAGTCAGGAAAAGGCCTGCAAAAATCAGGGTCATGGCACCCCAGACCCATACCGAATAGCTTTCCCCCAGCAGTACCATGGACCAGATGATGCTGAACCCGGTAACAATGTAACTGACCTGACCGGCAAAGACCGGCCCGCCTCGCCCGATGATCCACACATATCCGACATAAGCCACCACATTGGCCAGTCCCGACAGGACCACCGCCATGCCTGCCGCACCGAAAGCAAGGGTCGGAACAATGAAGGTGCCGGTGACCAGCGCAGCGGGAAATGACAGCGCGACCGACAAAAGAAATGCCCCCAGCATCAGCTGCGCCGGATCCAGTCCGCCCCGCCCGACCTTGCCCAGGGCCACGCCTTCGGTGGCGTAAAACAGCACCGACAGCAGCGCGAGCAGGATAAAGACCGCCTTTGACGGATCGGGCAGGCTGGCGTCTGGCACCACGATCAGCAAGACGCCCAGAAATCCCAACAGCAATCCTGAAAACCGGCGCAGGTTTGGCGTTTCAAGCCCAACGGCGATCGCCAACGGAAAGGCAACGATGGGGATGATCGCCATGCAAACGGCGATGACCCCGGCGGGCAGATGTTCGGCTGCGGTGTAGGTGGCGGCACTGGGCAGGATTGTGCCAACCAGCGCCACGAAGAGATACCGACCTGCGGCGGCGCGATGCGTCGGCAACCCAAGGCCGCGCGCCGCTACGATCGCACCAAGAACAACCGCAGCAATCACCGAACTCCAGAAGATGATGCCAAAGCTGCGATATCCTCCCTGGACGGCCAACTTTGTCAACGGAAAGGTCAGTGCCCAAACTGCACCAATGATTGTCAGCGCGAAAACAAGGCGAAGATCCCGCGTCATTTTTCTAGCAGTCTCCGGATAGGGCCCAACATTTGCCCCAAGGCGACAGTCTTGGTGGCATACGTGGCGGCATACAATGCCCGATTTGACCCGATTTCCTCGAGACAGGGATGCCAATCAAGTCACCGTTAAGGCGTCCGCTATCTGCTCGCCCGCGCCAGCAGCCCCACCGCCGCCAGCCCCACGCCCATCACCAGCAAGGCCGCCGGGGCGGCTTCGCTCAACCGCTCCAGGCTGACCAGCTCAAACACGCGCGTGCTCAGCGTGTTGAAGTTGAAGGGACGCAGCAACAGGGTTGCGGGCAATTCCTTCACGCAATCGACAAAGACCACCAGCAGCGCCGTCGCCACCGATCCGCGCATCAAGGGCATGTAGACCGTTCCCAGCGCGCCGCCCTTGGTGCGACCAAGCGACCGCGCGACCATCGGCAGATTGGGGGCGACCCTGCCAAAGGCGCTGTCGACCGCCCCTTGCGCAATGGCAAAGAACCGAACCACATAGGCCAGCCCCACGGCCACGGCGGTCCCCGTGATCATCAGGCCCGGATCAGCCCCTGTCCAGCGCAGGACAGCGTCCGCCACGCGGTTGTCCAGGGCCGCCAATGGCACCAGCAGACCCACGGCCAGCACTGCGCCGGGGGTCGCATAACCCACTGCCATCACCGGCAACAGCGCCTGCGCAAGACCCGGGCGTGCCATGCGCAGGGCATAGACAAACAAGATGGCCCCGCCGACCGTCACCAGCGCTGCCGCCCCGGCAACCAGCAATGTATTGCCCAGGGCCTCCAGCAAGCCAGGGGCGACCCAGACGCGAGGCGCGCGAAAGGCCTGGTAGGACATGACAAGGACGGGCAACAAAAATCCGATCGCAAAAGGCAGCAAGCATGCCGCCGTCGCAGACAGCGCCCAGATCCCCCGCAGTGGCAGACGCGGCAGGGGGCGCAAGGTCCGGCCCACCTGGTGGAACCTCGCCCGGCGACGGCCAAGTCGCTCCAGCGTCACAAGGATCAGGATCAGCGTCAGGCTGACCGTGGCGATCTGTGCTGCTCCGCCCGCGTTGTTGCCATCAAGCCAGGTCGAGAATATCCCCGTGGTCAGGGTCTGCACTCCAAAATGATGCACCGTGCCGTAGTCGGCCACCGTTTCCATCAGCACCAGAGCCAGTCCGACCGCAATGGACGGACGCGCCAGCGGCAGCCCGACCCGCCAGAACAGGGCCGCCTGCCCGGTTCCCAAGGCCCGCGCAACCTCATATGTCGCACCCGACTGTTCGCGAAAGGCGGCCCGCGCCAACAGGTAGACATAGGGATAAAGCGCCGCAGCAAACACGACGATGGCCGGCCCGTGTGCGCGCACCTCGAAAAACCAATAGTCGCGCGCCGATTGCCAGCCCATGACCGCCCGCAGGGCCGACTGGAGCGGCCCCGCATAGTCCAGAAAATCGACCAGCGCATAGGCCCCGACATAGGCCGGAATCGCCAGCGGAAACAGCAACGCATAGTCCAGCCAGCGACTGCCGGGAAAGCGGTACATCGTGACCAGCCAGGCCGCCCCGGTGCCGATTGCGGCCGTCAGCGCGCCCACCCCCACCATCAGGATCAGCGTGTTTTCCAGATAGCGCGGCATCACTGTCGCCATCAGATGCGGCCAGATGTTTTCCGACGGATGCAGCGCCATCCACAAGACCGACAGGATCGGTGCCAGAACCACCAGTGCCACCAGCACAGCCGCCACGCGCCAGGGGTCGGGCCAGCGCAATAGACGCAGGTTGCGGGTTTTCTGACTGTTTTGCTCACCCATCATGTCCTGCGGCGTACAGGAAAGCCCTTTGACTGTCCAGAAAACCCCATATAGTCCTGCCTGCAGCGGGCGATTTCATCTTGGGCGGGTTCAACTGCCCTGCGGCCCACCCACAAGGCGAACCGGCCGTCATGCGAATTGTCTACCATCTTGGCGCGCATTGCACCGACGAAGACCGTCTGCTGCGCTGTCTTCTGAAAAATCGCGCCATGCTGGCCGACCATGGCATCGTGGTGCCGGGACCGGCGCGCTATCGCAAGCTGTTGCGCGACACGGCAGTTCAGCTAAAGGGCCAGCGCGCCTCAATCGAAACACAGGCGCTGGTGCTTGAGCAGATCATGGACGAAGACCAGGCAGATCGGCTGATCCTGAGCTGGGACAGCTTCCTGAGCTTTCCGCAATGGGTCGTGCGCGGCGGTCTCTACCCGATGGCAGGCGAACGCATCCGCGCCTTTGCCCAGATTTTTCCCGAGATCGAGGCCGAGTTCCATATGGCGATCCGCAATCCGGCGACGTTCCTGCCGTCCCTGTTCGACAAGCAAAAGGTCAAATCCTATGACGATTTCCTGGGGGGCGTGGATCCGATGTTCCTGCGCTGGTCAAATGTGGTCGCGCAAATCCGCAGCGAAAACCCGGATGCCGAACTGACGATCTGGTGCGACGAAGACACGCCGCTGATCTGGCCCGAAGTGCTGGGCGCGGTCACCGGGCTGCACGATGCCACGGTTCTGGAAGACGAAGACGAGCTTTTGGCCAGCATCATGGCCCCCGAAGGCCTTAGCCGGATGCGCGACTATTTGACCCGCAATCCGCCCACAACCCCTGCCCAGCGCAAGCGCATTGTCGCCGCATTCCTCGATAAGTTCGTTTTGCCTGACAAGATCGAGATCGAGGTCGCTCTGCCCGGCTGGTCCGAAGCCCTGCTTTCCGAAATCACCGCCGCTTATGATGCGGATGTGGCCCGCATCGGCCAGATGGACGGGATCCGGCTGATCATGCCTTAAGGCCTCTTTCAGGCCATGCCCAAGGCGGCTTTGTACATTTCCAGCACTGCCTCTTCTTCGGCGATATCGTCGGGTTTGCGTTTGCGCAGCGCGATGACCTTGCGCAGGACCTTGGTGTCATAGCCGCGCCCCTTGGCCTCTGCCATCAGTTCCTTCAGCTGTTCGGCAACATCCCGCTTTTCAGAATCAAGCTGTTCATAACGTTCAATAAACTGGCGCAACTCATCGGCAGTGACAGCATAGGTATCGACGATATCGGACATGGCGCGCCTATCTTGCAAAACGGGATCGGGCCTTCCCTAACCCGATGTCCCCCTCGGGCGCAAGCCTCGGCCTTGCCTCGGGCCAGCCGCCTCGATAATTGGGCAGGTGGATGACGACACGCCTTGGGGGACACCATATGCAAAGCCTGATCTGGATCGGGGCGGCCCTGTCGTTGGCAGGGATCGGCGGGCTGCTGTACTGCATCATTACGGCACTGCGCGCTCGTCGCGCGGGCCTGCCGGATGATGCCCTGCGCGCCCGTCTGCAACATGTGGTAACGGTCAATCTGGCCGCCCTGGGCGTGTCGGCAATAGGGCTGATGCTGGTAGTTGCAGGGATCATGCTGGGCTAGACTGTACCCGGTCACGACGGGTTCAGCTGCTCTAGCGTCCGGCCGTCCGAAATCAGCCTGTCCAGCATCGGGGGTGCCGCCCAGATCCGGTCATCGCGCGCCCAGAGCTTCAGATCCTGGCGCAAAAGCAGCAGCCCACGACGGCTTGCCTGATGCATGGGGCCCCCGAGGCGGCGTGGAAAGCCGTAGCCCGCCACCATCAGGTGGTCGATATCGGCCGGACAAAGGGCAGTTCCTGCGGCAAGGCAGTCCAGCCCAGCCGCCGCCATGGCCGACCACCAGCGGGCGATGATCTCGGATCTTGCCATGGCCAGGGGTTGCCCACCCTTGACGCGCGGATCATAGGCGGTTTGCGGCAGCTTGGGCAGGTTTGCCTGCACTGACCGCAAGGCCGCAGCAAGCGCATCATCGCGCACGCCCTTACCGATCAGCCGCGCCAGCGCCGTCGTGCCTGCCTCGGCGATTGCCGGGCCTGGGGCCGGTCCTTCTGTCCCGACGATCACTGCCGGCATCCCGATCCGCGCCATCAGCGCGCGCGCAGTGGCAACGGCGAGGGACGCCCCGCCGCCGGACAAGGTCGAAATCCGCCCCGATGGCGCCAGGGCCAGACGCAAGGCATCTGCCCCCCCGCCCAGCACCAGGCGCGGCACTTGGGGCGGCGTTTGCGAGGCGGTTTCGGCCGCTCGCCCGGCCGCATCGGGGGCAAAGATCAGCGCATCCATGCCTTGCGGCAAAAGAGCTTGCGGGGTGATGGTGGTCAGCCGTGCCCAGTCCGCATCGCGCGCCTCAAGACCCAGTGAGCCATCTGTGACGGCTGCGTCCTGACGTTCGGCAATCGCGGTCAAAAGACTGGACAGACGGTCCCGGTCGCTTTCTGCCAGGGTGACATGCAGCCCGGCTCGCAAGGCGGCAAAGGCCAACAGCGGAATCTCCAGCGCCGACCCTTCCAGATAAAGATGCCCGACACTGGTCGCAGGGACTCCCGCGATCGCCCTCGGCATGCGGCGGGCAACGCGGGCTGCGTCTGCTGCCGCGCGCAGGGCCAGCACTTCGTCGCTGCGCCACAGGTCCTCGCGCAGGGTGGCTTCAAGCGTCAAGCCCTGCGGCAGGGGCAACAGCTGTGCGGCCTCCACCGCGTCGATGATCATTCCTGCAGCTGGCAAGGTATCCGTGAAAAGCCCCTCCCGCGCTGTCGCAACAGCAACGCCGTACCCTTCTCCGAACAGACCTGCTTCGCTGCGCGCGGCCAAGGGCTTTTGCCCCAGTTCCGACGCCAGGGCGATCGCAGCTGCCAGAAGATCCGATTGAACCACGGCATCGACCAGTCCCATCCGCGCCGCTTCGTCGGCCGGAACCACCCGCCCGCTCAGCAGCATGTCCAGCGCAGACCGCGCGCCGATCTTGCGCGGAAGGCGCTGCGTCACGCCGCCGCCCGCCACAAGGCCCAGCGCGATTTCGGGCAGGCTCAACCGCGCGCCCGGACCGGCAAGAACCTGATCCGCCGCCAACAAACGCGCACAGCCCGGCCCCATCGCGACGCCGCCAACAGCGGCGACGATCGGAAAGGGAGCATCAGCAAGCGCCGTGCAC
>JANPBI010000028.1:0-1882 GCA_031430315.1 Rhodobacterales bacterium
TGCGCGAGGCCATCGCCTTCAAGAAATACGAGTTTGACGCCCATGGGGTGGAGATGAACCAGCGCTATCGGTCTGGCGCGGTAGTCACGGATGGCCAGATGGAACCTGCGTTCGAACTGGACGCCGAACTCCACTACCAGCCCACGACCTGGCCCGGCGCACGACTGCCGCATGTCTGGCTATTCGATGCCCAAGGCGGCAAGCATTCCACCTTGGATCTGTGCGGGCATGGCGCGTTTACGCTCTTTATCGGGATCGGGGGCGAGCCTTGGGTGACGGCGGCTGATGCCATCGGGGCAGAGCTTGGCTTGTCCATCCGAACGCATATGATCGGTCCTCGCCGGACCTGGCTGGATCATACCGGGGCTTGGGCGCGGGCATCAGAAGTGGAGGACGCGGGCTGCATCCTAGTCCGTCCCGACCATCACGTCGCATGGCGGTCCGAGGCGCTGTCCGCCGACACGGCAGCCGATTTGCGCCGGGTCTTGACCGCAATCCTGGGGAAAACATGATGGCAAAGCGCGCTTGGACGAAATATCCCTACTTCGAAGAGGAAAACTCTGCCGAGGTCGTCATAGCGCGTATGGGACCGGATGCCGATCCGCGTCTGCGTGCGGTCATGACATCGGCGATCACGCATCTGCATGCCTTTGTGAAAGAGGTCCGCCCGAACCACCAGGAATGGCTGGCTGCGATCCAGTTCCTGACCCGTACGGGCCACATGAGCACCGACTGGCGCCAGGAATTCATCCTTTTGTCGGATACACTCGGCGTCACCATGCTGGTCGATGCGATCAATAACAGCCATGGTGACGGCGCGACAGAGAACACCATCCTCGGGCCGTTCTACGTGGAAAACCCGCCGCATTATTCCAACGGCACCAACATCTGTCTTGATGGCAAGGGAGCGCCTTTGGTGGTGCGGGGCAGGGTACTGGACACCGCCGGACACCCTATCGCCGGGGCCACCATCGACGCCTGGCAGACCAATGAGGACGGGTTCTACGACGTGCAGCAAAAGGGCGTGCAGCCGGACATGAATCTGCGCGGCATCTTCACCACGGATGCCAATGGCAGTTACTGGTTTCGCACGGTCAAACCGCGATTCTATCCCATTCCAGACGATGGCCCGGTGGGCCAATTGCTGGCGGCCATGGGCCGTGGGCCGAACCGCGCCGCCCACATCCACTTCAAGGTCAAGGCACCGGGGTTCGAAGAGGTGATCACCCACGTCTTTCCACCCGATTGTCCCTACCTTGAGACAGACGCGGTGTTTGGCGTGAAAGAGACGCTGATCGGTGATTTTCGCCATGTAGATGATGCGGCTGAGGCGGCGCGGCTGGGGTTTGCCAATCCATACTGGGCGCTTGACTGGGACTTCACCATGGTCCCGGCAAAATGACTTCGCCCTGCATCATCTGTGTTGCGATCACCGGGTCGCTGCCGACCAAGGCGGACAACCCGGCGGTGCCGATCACCATCGCCGAACAGGTGGAAAGCACCCATGCGGCTTTCGAGGCGGGGGCTGCCATCGTCCACTGCCACGTCCGCGATGATGCCGGGCGGCCGACCTCCGACCCCGACCACTTTGCCGCGCTGCAGGAGGGTATCCGCAAGCATAGCCCCGGCATGATCATCCAGTTCTCCACTGGCGGGCGGTCCGGTGCGGGTCGGGAGCGGGGTGGCATGCTACCCTTGCGCCCCGACATGGCGTCGCTGACGGTCGGGTCGAACAACTTTCCGACACGGGTCTATGAAAACCCGCCGGATCTGGTGGATTGGCTCGCATCGGAGATGCTGGTTCACACAATCAAGCCCGAGGTCGAGGCCTTTGATCTGTCTCACATCGTGCAGGCGGCGACGATGGCGCGGGACGGTCGGC
>JANPBI010000029.1:0-10589 GCA_031430315.1 Rhodobacterales bacterium
AGATCTGCGCCGTCCCGCGCATCATGCGCGCGCCATAGCCGTCAACTGTCGCGATCAGATCCAGCCGCACGGGCACCGCCAGTTCCGCTGCCGCCGTCGGGGTCGGCGCGCGCAAGTCAGATGCATAGTCGATCAGCGTGGTATCCGTCTCATGCCCCACGGCGCTGATCAGCGGAATGTCCGATGCCGCCGCTGCCCGCACCACGATCTCTTCGTTGAACCCCCACATGTCCTCCAAGGACCCGCCCCCCCGCGCCACGATGATTACATCCGGCCTTGGGATCGGCCCACCCGGCACAATCGAATTGAACCCCTTGATCGCCGCCGCCACCTCGGGCGCACAAGCCTGCCCCTGCACCGCCACCGGCCAGATCAGCACATGGCGCGGAAAACGGTCGCGGAGGCGATGCAGGATATCCCGGATCACAGCGCCCGAGGGCGAGGTCACGACACCGATCACCGACGGCAGATAGGGAATGACCTGCTTGCGATCCGCATCAAACAACCCTTCGGACGCCAGCGCCGCCCGGCGTTTCTCAAGCATCGCCATCAGCGCACCGGCGCCCGCTGGCGACACGTCATCGACGATCAGCTGATACTTCGACTGCCCCGGAAAAGTGGTCATCCGCCCGGTCGCGACAACCTCCATCCCCTCTTCCGGGCGCACCTGCATCTTGGCGACCTGCCCCTTCCAGCTGATCGCCGCGATGACCGACCGGTCATCCTTGAGGTCAAAGTAAAGATGCCCCGAGGCCGGGCGCGACACCCGCCCCACCTCACCCCGCACGCGGACAAGGCCGAACTCCCCCTCGATCACGCGTTTGACCGCGCCGGACAGCTCCGACACGGTGTATTCGGGCTGGTTGCCGGTGGAGGCGGGGGTGTCGTCGATCAGGTCCATCAGTCGCCACCCCCGCCATCGCCGCCGCCGTCAGATCCGTCATTTCCGCCACCGCTATCCGACGACCCGCCACGCCCATGCCGTTTGCGATAAATCGCATAGGACAGCGCGATCGCGCCAGCCCCAAGCACGATCCACAGAGGCTGCCACGCGGCAAAGCCGAACAGCACCGCGACCAGCCCCGCCCCTTCCAGGATGCGCAACGGCCAGCCAGGCTTTGGCCGCCCACTGTCGCCGCGCTCCAACCCTATCTCGATCCGGGGCTCATCCATCTGCTTGTCCTCATGCCAGACGAACCTTATGACGGCCCGAACCAAAGGCCAAGCGGGGCGCGCCCATGAACATCCTCATCCTCGGTTCCGGTGGTCGCGAACACAGCCTCGCCTGGGCCGTCAAGCAAAACCCTAAAGTCGACCGCCTGATCGTCGCCCCCGGCAATGCGGGGATCGCGCAACTTACAGAATGCGCCGACATCGATATCCTTGATGCTACCACGGTCGTCACTTTCTGCGAAGAAAACGCCGTCGATTTCGTGATCATCGGGCCTGAGGCCCCGCTGGCCGCAGGCATTGCCGATGCGACCCGCGCGGCGGGGCTGCTGACCTTTGGGCCGTCGGCCTTAGCCGCCCGGCTTGAGGCCTCCAAGGCCTTTACCAAGGACATCTGCGACGCTTGTGGGGCCCCCACTGCCGCCTGGGCAAGGTTCACCGACCCTGCCGCCGCCAAATCCTACATCCGCAGCCAAGGCGCCCCGATTGTTGTCAAGGCGGACGGGTTGGCGGCTGGAAAGGGGGTTATTGTTGCCATGACGGAAACAGAAGCCCTGACGGCCATCGACGATATCCTCGGCGGGGCCTTCGGCACAGCCGGGGCCGAAGTGGTGATCGAGGAATTCATGTATGGCGAGGAAGCAAGTTTCTTAGTCCTCACCGACGGCACCAGCGCCCTGCCCATCGGCACCGCACAGGACCACAAGCGCGCCTTCGACGGCGATACCGGCCCGAATACCGGCGGCATGGGCGCCTATTCCCCCGCCCCTGTGCTGACCGACGCCATCCAGGCCCAGGTGATGGCCGACATCATCCGTCCCACCATCGCCGAGATGGCCCGCCGCGGCACCCCGTACCAGGGCGTTCTCTTTGCAGGGCTGATGATCAGGGAAGGTCGCGCGCGCCTGATCGAATACAATGCCCGCTTTGGCGACCCGGAATGTCAGGTCTTGATGATGCGCCTCGGTGCGCAAATCCTCGACCTGCTTCTGGCCTGCGCCGAGAACCGTCTGGCCGACGCGAAAGTGCATTGGGCCGTCGACCACGCCCTGACCGTCGTCATGGCCGCCAACGGCTATCCCGGCCCCTATGCCAGGGGCACCCCGATCCATGGCCTTGACGCTCTGCCCGAGGACAGCCGCCACATGGTTTTCCATGCGGGCACCGCTGAACAAGACGGCCAGATCACCGCAACCGGAGGCCGCGTGTTGAACATGACCACCCGCGCGGCAACGCTGGCCGAGGCAAAGTCGGCCGCATATGCCATGGTCGACACCATTGACTGGCCGGGCGGCTTCTGCCGCCGCGATATCGGCTGGCGGGCGCTTTGACGCAGGGGCTGTCATTCAACCATCACATTCCCGAAACATATCCGTTTCAAGAATCGCCGACACCCTGCCTCAGGGGAAGATGGGCCGCGCATTCGTGCAGACTGGCCAGATCCCTTGCCACAATCGCAACCTTGTGCAGGAGCCAGCCATGAAAGATTTCGAACTGGACTATCCGGACTTTCGCGACACGCCCTTTTACGAACATGGCGATGAGGTACCCTCGAACCGTTCCGCCAACCCCACGATGTATGACGTGATCGACGCCCGCGCCTCGCGTAGGGGTTTCCTTGTCGGTGGCCTTGCGACCATTGCCACCGGCCTGTTCGGTGCAGGCTTGTCCGGACGTGCCGCGATGGCCACGACGACGGCAGCCTCGGGCCTTCTGGGATTCGCCCCTGTCCCGCTGTCCAAAGAAGACACCGTCGTCGTGCCGGCGGGCTACAAGGTACAGGTCCTGGCACCCTGGGGCACGCCCGTGACCGGCGACATGCCTGTCTTTGTGCCCGGCGGCAACACCGGCGCGGAACAGGCCATGCAAGTCGGCATGCACCATGACGGGATGCATTACTACCCCATCGACGGGTCCTCGACCGATGGCTTACTGGTGATGAACCACGAATATGTCGAACCCCGCCTTTTGCACGCCGTGAAGTGGAAGGGGCAGGCGCTGGATGGTGATACGGTCGTCTTTGCCGCCGATGGCAGCCGGGATGCCGACGAGGTGCTCAAAGAAATGAACGCCCATGGCTGCACAGTTACCCGCGTCCAGCGCGGCGCGGATGGCCAATGGTCGATCCTTGCCGATGCCGCGAACCGGCGCATCACGGCGCTGACGGAAATGACGATTTCTGGGCCTGCCGCAGGCTCGGCCCACCTGATCACCAAGTTCAGCCCCGACGGCATCAAGACCCGCGGCACGCTGAACAATTGCGCCTATGGGGCAACCCCCTGGAACACCTACATGACGGCCGAGGAGAACTGGGCTGGATACTTCATCAACGCCGATGCCGAAATGCCGCGCGAACACAAACGCTATGGCGTCTCCGCCGAGGAATCCCGCTATGGCTGGGAGAAAACGGTCGGGAATACCGATGAAACCATCCGCTTCAATGCCGCCGCGACCGGCGCAAGTGCAGCCGAGGATTACCGCAACGAGCCGAGCACGTTTGGCTGGATGGTCGAGATCAATCCCTTCGATCCCGCCTCTATCCCAGTCAAGCGCACCCACCTTGGCCGCTTTGCCCATGAAGGCGTGGTCTTTGCCCCTGCCGTCGCGGGAAAGCCCGTCGTCTGCTATTCCGGCGACGACAGCCGGTTCGAATACATCTATAAATTCGTCTCGGCCACGCCTTACGACCCGGCTACGGCTTCGGGCGACCTTCTCGACACCGGAACACTTTACGTGGCAAAGTTCAACGAGGACGGCAGCGGCGAATGGCTGGCACTCGCCCCGGGCGAAAATGGCCTGACGCCGGAAAATGGCTTTGCCGATCTCGCCGACATCCTGGTCAACACCCGCACCGCCGCCGACCAGGCCGGGGCGACCAAGATGGACCGCCCCGAATGGGGCACTGTCGATCCGAAAACTGGTGAGGTCTACTTTACCCTGACCAACAACAACCGCCGCGACATGACGCAGATCGATGCGGTCAACCCTCGTGCCGAGAACAACTTTGGCCAGATTGTGCGCTGGACCTACGATGGGGCGGACCACTCCCAGACTGCGTTCAAGTGGGAGCTGTTCGTGATTGCGGGGTCTGCTCGGACATCCTTGACCTTCAATGACGAGGTGCTCGGTGACGACAACACCTTTGCCTGCCCCGACGGCATCTGGTGCGACCAGAATTCCCGCCTCTGGATCCAGACCGACATGGGCGACATCGGCCCTGATCAGAAAGGCCCGCTGGAACCCTTTGGGATGAACGCAATGCTGGCCGCCGATCCTGCCACTGGCGACATCCGCCGCTTTCTGACCGGTCCTTGGGGTCAGGAAATCACTGGCGTCATCTCAACCCCCGATGGCACCACGATGTTCGTCAACGTCCAGCATCCCGGCGCGCATTCGAGCGCCGAGGAGTTTGCCGCCGGCAAATATGGTTCTGGCTTTCCCGACTACAATGGCACCCCACCCCGCTCGGCCACGTTGGTCATCACCCGTGAAGACAGCGGCGTGATCGGGGCCTGAGACCGCAAAGGGGCGAAGCGCGCTGGCGCAGCGCCTTCGCCCTGCCTGCCCGGACTGCCCCAACCGGCATTGCCCAGTTTTCCGGCACGACGGAAGGAGGGGGGCAGTCCGTCCGCAATTGAAGATCTTATTTTCGACAATCACGTCACCTTAGGTTTGAAGTTGCGCAAGATGCGCGGTCCCTTCCGGCGCAATTCTGCCTGTTGCCCCAACCGTCAATGTGATTGCACGATGGCCGACGTCTTGGGAAAGGTGGACATCTCTGCTTTGCGTCTGTTAGGCCAGTTCGGGCGATGGTCCAGCATCAGGGTTTTTCATGAAGTTTGCCAAGCACTTTCGGAAACTGGCGCGCAAGCCGTCGCCCCAAAAGGTATTTGAACAGCCTGCCGCGAGCCCGATCGTCCGCCTCGTCTCGATTTCCATGGTCAAGAACGAACAGGATGTCATTGAGCCATTCCTGCGGCACAATCGGCCATTTCTGGACGCCATGATCGTTCTGGACAATGGATCATCTGACCGGACAGCAGAGATCGTCGCAGACTGCGCCCGCGAGCTCGGTGGCATTTTCTTTGCGCATTTGCCCGGGTTCGGCTACACACAATCCGAATTCATGACGTCAGCCCTGCACCATGTGCAGTCCGCATTCTTTGCCGATTTCATCTGTTTTCTGGATGCAGACGAGTTTATCGGCGCGCCGGACCGACAGGCATTTGAAAAGGCTCTGGATCGCGTGCCCGTCGGCCAGTCCACGCGACATGCCTGGCAAACCTTTCTTCCAAGTCCGGCCATGCCGCTGTCGCAGCATGCCGATTTTCTTGATTACATGACCCATCGTCGCATTCACGAACAACCTCAATATTTCAAGAGCTTCATTCGGCTGAATGGTGGGACGGAACCCGAGTTGGTGGTTGAGCAAGGCAATCACCGTTTTTCCCGCGCCGGACGACCGGTCGCGCAACACGACATCGCCGACGTGCCGCTTCGTCATATGCCCGTCCGCAGCGCTTCGCAGGTCCTGATGAAGGGGGCGGTCAGTTGGGCTGCAAATCTCGCCAGGCCGAACGGGTCTGCAAAGGATGGCGCGGCTCTGCAATGGAAGCGGCTTTTCGACCTGGCCGTGCAAGGCAGAATGTCTTTGCCCAACGCTCAACTTTGCGATGAAGCCATGGCTTATGCGCAAGATCATCCTGCGGTTCACTTTGCCGACAATGCGATTGAAGCCCATCACCACATCGATAGCAAACGGCGATATTCCGACGGGCGTCCAGCCGAGCCCTACCGCACGATCGCTCTGTCGCTGATGCGCGCCAACAGCCCCGCCGTCACGATCAAAGGTCCTGCAACCCAGCCGCACGCGCCCGGCGCTTCGGACATTCCGAATGCTTTCGACGCGGCCTGGCATTGGCAAAACATGTTCCTGGATGTGGCGCCGTTTCGATACATCGCACAAAAGCTCCGGCCGGACAGTGTGCTGGATGTAGGATGTGGCACGGGCCATTATCTGCGCCTTTTCCAGGACGAGGGCGCAACTTGCGTGCAAGGCGTGGACGGGATTGACCTTTCTGCAACCGCCCTTGATGCCGACAGCTACACCAAGGCCGACCTGCAACAGCCCTACGATGCCGGTCGCAAGTTCGACCTCGTTGTGTGTCTTGAAGTGGCGGAGCATCTGGAGCCTGCCACGATGGACATCCTTTTTGACACGGTCGAGAAACATGCGACAAATGTTGTGATTTTTTCGATGGCCGAACCCGGTCAGCCCGGCAATGGCCACATCAACTGCCAGAAGATCGAAGACGTCCTGACGTTGTGGAAACGTCGCGGTTGGGTCCCGGACTTGATCGAGACGCTGGGTCTCCGGTCAATTTCGACGATGTCCTGGTTTCGCCGCAACATCCTTGTGTTGAAACCTGCGCGTGACCCGGTGGACGACCAAGCCGCCGATGCCCTTGTTCGGATCGGTGCGCTTGACTACCGCTGGTACGGACAAATGCCAGGAATTCGTCATGCTGCGTTCCAGGAAAAATTTCCTGATCCCACCGTCGCATATGGCCGCGTGTTCCCGCCCCCGCCCCTTGCACCCAGTCCCGCCCCCGCATAGAACCCGCGCGTCAAAGGCCGGTGGAGAGGGACCATGCCGCTTCTCGTGATGAAATTCGGCGGCACGTCCGTGGCTGACCTGGCGCGCATCAAGAACGCGGCTGAAAAGGTCAAGCGCGAGGTGGCGCGTGGCTATGACGTGATCGTCATCGTCAGCGCCATGTCTGGCAAGACCAATGAACTGGTCGGCTGGGTGGAATCCACGTCTCCCCTTTATGACGCCCGCGAATATGACGCCGTGGTCTCTTCAGGCGAAAACGTCACTGCGGGCCTGATGGCGCTGACCTTGCAGGAGATGGATGTCCCCGCGCGCAGCTGGCAGGGCTGGCAGGTGCCGATCCAGACCACTTCCGCCCATGCCTCAGCCCGCTTCGTCGACATCCCCCGCGCCAATATCGACGCGAAATTCGCCGAAGGCTTCAAGGTCGCCGTAGTGGCCGGTTTCCAGGGCGTCTCCCCCGAGGGCCGCATCACCACCCTTGGCCGTGGTGGTTCCGACACTACCGCCGTCGCCTTCGCCGCCGCCTTCGGTGCGATCCGCTGCGACATCTACACTGACGTGGACGGCGTCTACACCACCGACCCCCGCATCACGTCCAAGGCGCGAAAGCTCGACCGCATCGCCTTCGAGGAAATGCTGGAACTGGCCTCGCTTGGCGCGAAAGTCCTGCAAACCCGCTCGGTCGAACTGGCCATGCGCTACAAGGTGCGGCTGCGGGTGCTGTCCTCGTTCGAGGATACCGACGAACACTCTGGAACCCTGGTCTGCGACGAGGATGAAATCATGGAATCGAAAGTTGTCTCCGGCGTCGCCTATTCGCGCGACGAGGCGAAAATGACCCTTGTGCGCGTCGAAGACCGCCCCGGCATTGCAGCGGCCATCTTCGGCCCCCTTGCGGATGCTGGGGTGAACGTCGACATGATCGTGCAGAATATTTCTGAGACCGACGCGCCCGGCGACAAGCGTGCCTATACCGACATGACCTTTTCCTGTCCGACCAACCAGGTCGGCCGCGCCAAAAAGGCGATCGAGGATGCCCGCGACGAAGGCCGCTTTGTCTACGCCGATCTGGTGACCGACAGTGACGTGGCCAAGCTATCCGTCGTCGGCATCGGCATGCGTAGCCACGCAGGCGTCGCTGCCCGGATGTTCGCAGCACTGGCGGCTGAGAACGTGAACATCAAGGTCATCACCACGTCGGAGATCAAGATCTCGGTGCTGATCGACCGCAAATACATGGAACTGGCGGTGCAGGCGCTGCACGATACGTTCGAGCTGGACCGCGCCTGACGGCGGGCTTTCCGCCATCAGGCCTGATGGGGCAGCTTCCGGGCCTCAGCCGTGCGGTGGCTTGTAGGCACCGGTGGCCTTGCCTGCCATTGCCATCGCTGCCATTGCGTCTTTTGCGGTCATCAGCTTGACCGTCGATGACTTTGACACCGTTCCTGCCGAGGCGACAGCCGCAGCACCCGCCATCATCATCTTGTCGTCCGGGCCCTCAATAAGGCAGATGACGTCCCACTCGCCAAAAGCAAAAAACAGATGATGGAGCTTTCCGCCCAGCGCTTCGATCAGCTTGTGGGCGGCGGCCTCGCGGTCGCTTGGGCTTGCGACCATCGACTTGATCGCGTCCTTGGAATAACTCAACTGATAGAGATAGAATGCCATATGTGTTCTCCCCAAATGTCTAAGGCCAAGGCCAGCACGCCTTGACCGGGCAAGCATGCGCTTCATCGCCCATTGCGTCGAGCGCGCAGGCCAGAAAAGGTCGAATTACGGCCTTCTTGGCCCCGATTTCGCGCAGCGATTGCGGGGCACTCCACGGCAAACAACCGCTGGCACGACGCGCTTGTCCGCAACCTGCTTGGGGGTGTCTAAGGGCACCCGCCCGAAGCACGGCCTGCGCTTCGCACCCGTCCCCCCTCGCCAAGACGCCGCGGCTTTCCTATAGAGGGGGCAGAGGGAATGCAGACCGATGCCCGAACGGACAGAATCCGACAGTCGAAAACTCCTGCGCCGCCTGCGCGACAGTCTGGCCGTGCCCGGCAAGGGGCAGGACCGGCTGGACCAGATCACCCACCTGATCGCCGACAGCATGCGGACTGAAGTCTGCTCCATCTACCTCTTCCGCGATCCTGAAACGCTGGAACTTTGCGCGACCGAGGGCCTGAAAAAGGATGCCGTCCACAAGACCCGGATGAAACTGGGCGAGGGGCTGGTAGGCCGCGTCGCTCGCACCGGCCTGCCGGTCAACGCGGCTGACGCGCCTTCCGAAAAAGGCTTTCGCTATATGCCGGAAACGGGCGAGGAGCTGTTCTCGTCCTTCCTCGGCTTGCCGATTCAAAGAGTAGGCGAGAAACTCGGCGTGCTGGTCGTCCAGTCCAAGACTGCCCGTCAGTTCTCCGAAGATGAGATCGACGCGCTTGAGGTTGTGGCGATGGTGCTGGCTGAAATGACCGAACTCGGTGCTTTTACCGGCGACGAGGACGGTATGAAAGCCCTGCACAAGCAGCCCGTCATGATCCGCGGGACCTCCGGTCAGGAAGGTTCGGCCGAAGGCCATGTCTGGCTGCACGAACCCCGCGTCGTCGTCACCAATCCTGTTGCTGACGACCCACTGACCGAAATAGACCGCATCCGCGAGGCTGTTGGTCAGTTGCGTGTGTCGGTCGATGACCTTCTGGCCGCCGAAAGCCTCGACAAAGAGCAAAAGCAGGTGCTGGAGGCCTACCGGATGTTCGCCCATTCGCGCGGCTGGCTGCGGCGGATGGAGGAAGACATCGCCCTTGGCCTGTCGGCAGAGGCCGCGGTGGAAAAGGAGCAATCCGCCACCCGCCAGCGCCTCGAACAAGTGCCCGACGCTTACCTGCGCGAACGGCTGCATGACCTCGATGACCTGTCCAACCGGCTCTTGCGAATCCTGACGGGACAGGGGCGGGACACCGGGGCCGAAATGCCGGAAAACCCGGTTCTGGTGGCGCGCAACATCGGCCCGGGTGAGCTTTTGGAATATGGCCGCAAACTGCGGGGCGTGGTGCTTGAGGAAGGCTCGGTCGGCAGCCACGCTGCCATCGTTGCGCGGGCGCTGGCGATCCCACTTGTCGTACATGCCAGCCGCATCACGCAAGAGGCGCTGAACGGCGATCATATCATGGTCGACGGCGATCAGGGCATCGTGCACCTGCGCCCCGAGGAAACCGTGGCCCGTGCCTTTCGCGACAAAATCGCCATGCAGGCCGCTGCCTTGCAGCGCTATGCCAGTCTCAAGGGCCTGCCCGCGACGGCGAAATGCGGATCAACCGTTGCCCTACACATGAATGCTGGCCTGATGGCAGACCTGCCCAGTCTTGAAGGGTCAGGGGCCGAAGGCGTCGGCCTTTTCCGCACCGAGCTTCAGTTCCTCGTCCGCTCCAAGATGCCGCAGCGCGCGGAACTCGCCGCCCTTTATGCCCGCGTCATGGACGCCGCGAAAGGCCGTCGCGTTGCATTCCGTACCCTCGACATCGGGTCGGACAAGGTCCTGCCCTACATGAAGCCGCAGGACGAGCCGAACCCCGCGATGGGCTGGCGCGCGATCCGCGTCGGCCTCGACAAGCCCGGCATCCTTCGCATGCAAGCCCAGGCCCTGATCCGCGCCGCCAACGGCCGCCCCCTGACGGTAATGTTCCCGCTGATCACCGAGCTTACCGAATTTGCCGAAGCCCGGTCGCATGTCCTGCGCGAGATTCATCGCGAGAAATCGCTGGGCCATGTGGTGCCAAAAACCATCGAGATCGGCGCGATGATGGAAACACCGTCGCTG
>JANPBI010000030.1:0-8323 GCA_031430315.1 Rhodobacterales bacterium
GTAATCAGGCGTGCAGACGACGAAATTCAGTGTCCGGATTATCGACGTGACCAGGTCCAGCGACCCCACGGCCTGCTTTATGCCGCCCAACAGGTTTACTCCCGTCTGACGCGCGGCCGCATAGCCCTGATCGGTCGTCAGTGTCGCGCCCAACCGCCCCTTGTGGGTTATTTCCGCCCCAATCTGCGCCACGTGACCCGACAGGAACAACAAGCGGCCGACCCGATGATAGGGCTTCATCGTCCCATACCCCGCCCCGTAATAGCCGTCCCGGTCAAAGTCCGGGATATCCAGACCCATGCGCAGGGCCAGGGCTTCGGGGCTGGACATGGCGCGGCGTCCTTTCGCGGATCAGACAGGCTTGGGGTCAGGAACCAGTTTGTAGGTCAACCACAGGCAGGCGGCAAACGTAAGGATGCCAGCAGGCAGGTCGATCAGGTGATGCCCGCCATGCAACAGCGTCGCCGGGATCATCGCCAGATTGATCGCCAGCGCCGGCAGGAACAGCACTGTCCGCCGCGTGAACCAGACCACGATGCAGGCCATCATCAGATGATAAGACGGAAAGGACACGATGCCGGTGACGATTTCGGGCGTGATGATCGCATTTCCTTCGGTGGCAAAGCGCAACAGCATGTCGCCCACCTCGGCATCCGCAATCAGCGCCGCATTGGCCTCGATGTCTGCCGGTATGCTGACATAGGGCGGTGGCCCGATGCTGGGCCAGGCCCGCCAAAAGCCGATGGTGACGCACATGGTCATCACCCCGGTCACCAGAAACCGGTGCATCTGTCCCGGCCGGTTCAGCCAAGCCAATAGCAGGATGGTTAACACCATCTGATAGAGCGAGCTGACATAGACATCGCTCAGGAATTGTCCCAGTCCCGGGACCGTTGCGACCCATTCCACATAGCTGACCCAGTTGAATCCGATCTGCGCATCAACCGCCATCAGCGTCAGGTCGATGCGCGGATTTGAAAACGGGAAAAAGGTATAGGCAACAATCGCAATCGTGCAGGTAAAGGCCATGAAGATGCCGACACCGATCATGCCGAGCGCAAAGCGGGGTGCGCGCTTGGCCCCCCGGGCATAGGCACCGATCACCATCATACAGACAAAGGCCACGATGGCCGGGGCAAAGGCCGGCCAGTTGACGGCCTGCGCGTAGTATGACGGAAGCCCGATGCTCATCGCAAACAGCACAACCAGGGCCAGCGACAGCGCAATTTCCGTTGGAAACAGTTGGAAAGACCCTGGCTGCCAGTCAGCAGCACGTCCGCGTTGGATTGCGTCGTCAAAGCCCAGTTTGGTGAACATACCCGCCATCCTTTCGGAACCCGCTGGCAACCAGCCAGCCAATCGCGGCCAGAAGATGACCCGCGTGCGGAAAGATCGGACCATTTTGCCGGCCTGCACCTGCCTGCGACGATTTGCCAAACGCACGGGCAATCGTATAGATCGGCGATGGGCGCGACATTGACCGAGATTTACGAGGCCCGCGTGGCCGGGGGCGGGCTGACCTCGGACCCTGCCCAACATGCAATCCTGCCCGATTTGGAAACCCTTCGTGCTTGGCTGGAGGCGAACGCCCATCGCAAGGCCGGGCTTTTCGCGGGCCTGTTCGCCAAGCCGCTTGTGCCACCCAAAGGCCTATATCTCTGGGGTGGCGTCGGGCGTGGCAAATCCATGCTGATGGACATGTTCTTTGCCGCGACCGACATCCAGACGAAACGCCGGGTGCACTTCCACGCCTTCATGCAGGACGTCCACCGCAGCATGCACGCCGCCCGCAAGACCGGCGTTGACGACGCCCTTGCCCCCGTCGCCGACGCCCTGATCGGCGACCTGCGCCTGCTCGCGTTCGACGAGATGCAGATCAGCGACATCACCGATGCGATGATCGTGGGACGGTTGTTCGAGAAACTCTTTGTCGCCGGGGTGGTCATCGTCACCACCTCCAACCGGCCCCCGACTGACCTTTACAAGGAGGGCCTGAACCGCGCGCTGTTTGCGCCCTTCATCGACATGCTCGGCCAGCGCCTCAACGTCGTCGAACTGGAAAGCCCGACCGACTACCGCCAACACCGCCTCGCGGGCGCGCAGGTCTATTTCCACCCGGCGACGGGGACCAAACCGACCATCGCCGCACTTTGGTCCGACCTGACCGGCGGAGTGCCCCCCCATCCCCTGACCCTGACCGTGAACGGCCGACAGGTCGACCTGCCCGCCTTTGCCAACGGCATCGCCCGCGCCACTTTCTGGGACCTCTGCGCCAAACCCCTCGGCCCAGCCGACTACCTTGCGATCGCCAATGCAGCCCGCGTGCTGATCCTTGAGGACATCCCCCAGCTCTCATCCACCAACTATAACGAGGCCAAACGCTTCGTCACCCTGATCGACGCCCTTTACGAAGCCCGCGTCCGCCTGATCGCCACCGCAGCCGAAGCCCCCGAGCGCCTCTATATCGAAGGCACCGGCAGCTTTGAGTTCGAACGCACCGCCAGCCGCTTGCGCGAAATGCAAAGCGCCGATTGGGGGCTTTAGCCCCAGGCCTGCCACAACAGCCGCAGCGCCATCGCGGTCGAGGTCACCACCAGCAACGGCCTGATCAGCCGAGACCCGATCCGCATCGCCAGCCGTGCGCCAAGGGTCGCGCCCGCGATCTGCGCCGCTGCCATGGCAAGGCCTAGGCCCCAATGCACAGCGCCGGTGGGGATGAAGACCAGAAAGCTGCCCAGATTGGACGAAAGGTTCAACAACTTGGTATGCGCGGTGGCCTTCAGGATACCGTGCCCCGCCAGCAAGACGAAACCCATCATGTAGAACGTCCCCGTCCCCGGACCGAAGAACCCGTCATAGGCCCCAACAAGCGGCACCAATGTGATGGCAAAGATCGCAGGACGCATCCGTGCCACCCGATCATCGTCCGACAATCCGCGCCGCAGGGCAAAGAACGCGGCCAGAGCCAGAAGAAAGACTGGCATGATCACCCGCAGAGTCTCGACCGGCACAAGCCGGGCCACAAGTGTTCCGACCACCGATGCGCCCGCCGCAATCGCGGCCATGGCCAACTGGTCTTGCGGGCGCACATGCCCGCCGCGCGTATAGTTGACCAGCGCCGTCGCCGCACCGAACCCGCCCTGCAACTTGTTGGTGGCCAAAGCCTCCAGGGGCGGCAATCCCGCCAAAAGCAGCGCGGGCAGCGTGATCAGCGCCCCACCACCCGCAATGGCATCGACAAACCCTGCCACAAACGCCGCAAGGATCAACAGGGTCGCAAGATGCAGGGAAACCTCAAACATCAAAGGAGTGATGACCAGCAAGCGCCGCGAAGTAAAGCCACGCGTCAGAAATCAAAACGCCGGTGCACCCGCCCGACCACGCGCCCGTCCTCCAGCGCATAGTCCAGATCGTGTTCCACATCCCGAAACCCGATCCGCGCGTAATAGGCCAGACCCGGTAAATTATCCTCCCGGATCGACGCGATGATGTGCGCGGGGCTCAACGGGCGCAAAATCTCGCAGGTCGCCGCAAACAGCGCCGCCCCCACCCCTTTGGCCTGAATGCCTGGGGCGACAAAGGTCCCGATATGCAAAGCACCTTCCCAGAACTCCACAGACTGCCAGCCAATCACTGTGCCCGCGTCCTCGGCCACGACCGAAGACCTTACTTCTGGTTTGGTGACATAGTCCCGCCGCACCGCCTCCACCGACTTTGAATGCTCGTGCGCCGTCGTCCCGCCAATCGCGATGATCGCATTCAGGATCGCCGCCATCGCTTCGGCATCGGCTGACGTGGCTGGCCGCACGATCATGCCACAAACTCCTCGCGCGCATATCCCTGCAGGTACAACAGCGCCGTCAAATCCCCGTGGTTCACCCGCAACGCACATTCCGCCTGCACCACCGGCTTGGCATGCAGCGCCACCCCCGCCCCGGCCACGCCGAGCATCCCAAGGTCATTCGCCCCATCCCCCACCGCAATCGCCTGATCCACGCCAATCCCCAGTCTTGCGCAAATCTCCTTCAAAGCCGCAACCTTTGCCGCACGTCCCAGGATCGGCACTGCCACCGTCCCAGTCAGCCTTCCGCCCGAAACCTCAAGCGTATTCGCCCGATGCTCATCAAACCCCAGCTGCGCCGCAATCGCTCCGGTGAACGCCGTGAAACCCCCCGACACCAGCGCGGCATAGCCCCCGTTCGCCCGCATCGTCGCGACCAGCGCCTGCCCCCCCGGCATCAGCGTGATCCGGTCGCGGATCACCGCCGCGATCACCCCTTCCGGCAAGCCCCGCAACAGCCCCACCCGCTCGCGCAAAGCCGCCTCAAAATCCAACTCGCCATTCATCGCCCGCGCTGTGATCGCCGCCACATGCGCGCCCACCCCTGCCTCATCCGCCAACTCGTCGATGCATTCCTGCTGAATCATCGTCGAGTCCATGTCGGCCAAAAGCACCCGCTTGCGCCGCCCCTCGGACGGCTGCACCGCAAGGTCCACGCCCTGCCCCTGCAAGCCCTCCCAGACCTCCCAGAGGTTCCCCGGAACCACCCCCAGCACAAACTCCGCCGCCACACCGGGGTCCAGCCACCGCGCGTCGCCCCCACCCCAGGCATTCCGCAACGCCTCCACCGTGGCGCGTTCCAGCACCGGGGTTTCGGGATTGGTCAGCAGGGTCGCGATGAACATCGTCAGTCTTCCAGATCAGGTGTCGCGCGGCTGCTAATCACGAAACCGAAGCCAAAGCCAGCCTCAGACCCGCCGCTTGCCATCCGCATAGACCTGACGCCACGCCAGCACCCGCCACGACTCGCGCAGTCCCGTCGGCCAGAACGGATCCGCCTCGACCAGAGCCTTCGCCTCATCTGGTCCCGCCAGATCCACGACCCACATACCCCCCGCAGGCGCACCAGCCTCGCTCAAGGGACCCGCTGACAGGATGCGGTCGCCATTGGCCTCCAGAAAATCCAGATGCGCGCCCATCAGCCGGGTACGGATCGCAGGGTCTGCGGCGGGATTGTCCGTGAACAGGATTACGTCATGCATCGCCACCTCCCGATTTTGCCGCATCCTGCACCGACCATGCGTCATGGGTAAGACCCCAAAGATGTCGCTTTCCGCTGATCATGCGGCGTTTACGACCGATTTTTCCGCTTGTGCCCTCCCCCGACCGACGCTATTCCCGGCGGTGGGACACCCTTCCCCAACGAAGGGCTCATAGCTGGAAGGCTACCATGACAGACCTGATTCCACCGGCCAAGCGCCCGGTCAATTCGCGCTTCTCCTCTGGCCCCTGCGCCAAAATCCCCGGTTTCTCCCTTGATATGCTCAGCGATGCGCCCCTTGGCCGCTCGCACCGTGCCGCCATCGGCAAGGCGAAACTCAAGGAAGCCACCGACCTCACCCGCGAGATTCTTGGGCTACCCGTCGACTACCGCATCGGCATCGTCCCCGCCTCCGACACCGGCGCTATGGAAATGGCGATGTGGTCGCTCCTAGGTGCCCGCCCGGTCGAAATGCTGGCTTGGGAGTCCTTCGGCGAAGGCTGGGTCACCGATGCCGTCAAGCAGCTAAAGCTCGACGCATCGGTCCAGATCGCCCCCTATGGCCAGATCGTCGACCTCAAAACCGTCGATTTCGACCGAGACGTGGTTTTCACCTGGAACGGCACCACCTCCGGCTGCCGCCTACCGAACGGTGACGCGATCCCGGCCAATCGCCAAGGCCTTACCATCTGCGACGCCACTTCCGCCGCCTTCGCGATGGACCTGCCGTGGGACAAGCTCGACGTCACCACCTTCTCCTGGCAAAAAGTGCTGGGCGGCGAGGGCGCGCACGGCATGCTGATCCTGTCGCCCCGCGCCGTCCAACGGCTGGAAAGCTACACCCCCGCCTGGCCCCTGCCCAAAATTTTCCGCCTCACCTCCAAGGGCAAATTGATCGAAGGCATCTTCGTCGGCGAGACGATCAACACCCACTCGATGCTGGCAGTCGAGGACTACCTCGTCACCCTGAAATGGGCGAAGTCGGTGGGCGGACTGCAAGGCCTGATCACCCGCGCCAACGCCAACGCGAAAACCGTCTGGGACTTCTGCGCCGCGAACCCGTGGATCGCCAATCTGGCCGAAACGCCCGAGATCGCCTCCACCACTTCCGTCTGCCTAAAGTTCACCGACCCGCGCATTTCCGACGGCGAGACCTTTGCCAAAGCCGTCGCCAAGCGCCTGGAAAAGGCTGGGGTCGCCTATGACATCGGCGCCTACCGAGACGCCCCCCCCGGTCTGCGCATCTGGTGCGGCTCGACGGTAGAAACCGCTGATGTCGCAGCGCTGATGCCGTGGCTCGCCTACGCGTTCCACGCGGAAATCTCATCCCTGTAGGGCGTGGTTTCGCCCCGCCGCACCCCCGAACGTGTCGGGACAGATACCCGACAGATGCCCGACACAAAGCCGACAGCTACCTGACGCATATTTTCGATAAGGATCAACACCATGGGCCCCAAGGTCCTCGTCTCCGACGAACTCTCCGAAACCGCCGTCCAGATCTTCCGCGACCGTGGGGTGGAGGTCGACTACATGCCAAAACTCGGCAAGGACAAGGATGCCCTCGCCGCAATCATCGACCAGTATGACGGCCTCGCCATCCGCTCCGCCACCAAGGCCACCGAGAAACTGCTGGAGCGCGCCACCCGCCTGAAAGTCATCGGCCGCGCCGGGATCGGCGTCGACAATGTCGACATCCCCGCCGCCAGTCGCCGCGGCGTGATCGTGATGAACACGCCCTTCGGCAACTCCATCACCACTGCCGAACATGCCATCGCGATGATGTTCGCCGTTGCCCGCCAATTGCCCGAGGCAAACGCTTCAACCCACGCTGGCAAATGGGAAAAATCCCGGTTTCTGGGGGTGGAGCTCTTCAACAAGACCCTCGGCGTGATCGGTGCGGGCAACATCGGCGGCATCGTCTGCGACCGCGCCCTTGGCCTGCACATGAAGGTCGTGGCCTACGATCCCTTCCTTTCCGAAGAGCGCGCCAAAACCCTCGGCGTCCACAAGGTCGACCTCGACGAGTTGCTGGCCCGCGCCGATTTCATCACCCTCCACGTGCCCCTCACCGACAAGACCCGCAACATCCTGTCGCGCGAGAATCTCGCGAAAACCAAGCCCGGCGTGCGCATCATCAACTGCGCCCGGGGCGGCCTGATCGACGAAGCGGCCCTCGCCGAGGCCCTCAAATCCGGCCACGTTGCCGGAGCCGCCCTCGACGTCTTCGAGACCGAACCCGCCACCGATAACCCCTTGTTCAACCTACCGAATGTAGTGGCCACCCCCCATCTCGGCGCCTCCACAACCGAAGCGCAAGAGAACGTCGCCCTGCAGGTTGCCGAGCAGATGTCCGACTACCTCCTGACCGGTGCCGTCCAGAACGCCCTCAACATGCCGAACGTCACGGCGGAGGAGGCAGCGGTGATGGGACCGTGGATCAAGCTTGCCTCCCACCTCGGTGCGTTCATCGGCCAGATGACCGAAGAACCCATCAAGGCGATCAACATACTCTACGACGGCACCGTCGCCACGATGAACCTCGCCGCCCTAAACTCCGCCGTCATCGCGGGCGTGATGAAGGCCACGAACCCCGACGTGAACCTCGTCTCCGCCCCCATCGTCGCCAAGGAACGCGGCATCCAGATTTCGACCACAAGGCAGGAAAAGACCGGCGTGTTCGACGCCTATATCAAGGTCACCATGGTCACCGACAAACGCGAACGATCTGTCGCCGGGACCTGCTTCAGCGATGGCAAACCCCGCTTCATCCAGATCAAGGGCATCAACATCGACGCCGAGGTGGGGGCCCACATGCTTTACACCACCAACGAGGATGTGCCCGGGATCATTGGCCTTTTGGGCATGACGATGGGCAAGAACGGCGTCAACATCGCGAACTTCACCCTTGGCCGGTCGGGCGTCGGCCAGGACGCAATTGCCCTTCTCTATCTCGACCAGGCGATTGACCCAAAGGTCGTCGAAACGCTGGAAAGCACGGGCATGTTCCAACAGGTGAAACCCCTGCGGTTCGAGGTCGCCTGACGCATCTCTTGCCCTTTCACCTCTGTGCAAATATCCCGGGGGTCCGGGGGCAGCGCCCCCGGTCGTCCGACCTAGGACCCGCAAATCATGCCCCTTTACGCCATCGGCGACATACACGGCCATCTTGACCAGCTGCGCGGCCTGCACGGGCTGATCGCCGAGGATGCGGCACGTCACGGCAGTCCGGCGCGGATCGTGCATGTCGGCGATCTGGTGGACCGGGGCCCGAATTCGGCGGG
>JANPBI010000031.1:0-8296 GCA_031430315.1 Rhodobacterales bacterium
CGCGGCAAACATCCAGCCGCCGATATAGGCCGCATCGCCAAGGTCCATATGCCCGACTTCGGTGATCAGGGCAGGCAGGACCGGCATGATCAGGCCAAAGCCAACCATGTCCAGAAAGACCGTGATGAGCACAAAGGTCACGGCGTGGCACGACGCAGCGGGGGTGGCGGTGGTCTGCATGACGCGGGACGCTATGCCCAGGCAGAGGGACTGTCAAACGACGGGATCATGACAAAAGGCGGGCGGCGATGTCCGGTAATTCGTCGTAGTGATGCAACAACGCCTCGGGGTTCAGTCGCGCCACGCCCAGCCCTTCGGGACCGAAGGTGACCAGCGCCACAGGGACCCCTGCGGCAAGGCCCGTCTTGCGGTCGGTCTCGGTGTCGCCGACCAGCATGGACCGGTCGACGGTGCCCCCGGCGCGCGTCACCGCTGCGATATAGGGCGCGGCGTCAGGCTTGCGCACAGACAAAGTGTCCGCGCCGATCATCGCGCCGAACAAGTCCAGTACTCCAAGACGGCGGAGGAGTTCCAGCGCCAGGCCTTCGGGCTTGTTGGTGCAGATCGCGACAGCATATCCTTGACGGCGCAATTCCTCGACCGCCGCAACGGCACCGGGATAAAGGAAGGTATGTCGGTCCAGCCCGTCGGCATAGGCGACAAGCAGGTCCGGATAGGCGCGGTCCACGTCCGTCTCGGACCAAGGCGTGCCCAACCTCGAAAAACCCAGGCGCAACATGGCCTTGCCGCCATGAAATGCGGTCAAAGCATCGCGCCCATCCAGCAAATCGCCATGCCCGCGCGCCTGAAAACAGGCATTGGCCGAGGCCAGAAGGTCTTGGGATGTATCGGCAAGCGTGCCGTCCAGATCAAATACAATTGTGCGCATCGGCAGGCCCCTTGTAACGTCGCGTGAAGGGACGGCCCCTTGCGGCCCCTGCCCGGGTGGGTAAAACGGACGCCACAAGAAGAAAAGAGGCGGCATGCAGGTATCCTTGATCATTCTGGCGGCTGGCCAGGGCACCAGAATGAATTCCGACCTGCCCAAGGTGCTGCACAAGGTTGCCGGAGCGCCGCTTTTGTTGCACGCGATGCAGGCAGGCGCCTCGCTGGCACCATCCCGGACCGTTGTCGTCGCGGGCCATGGGGCCGAGGCTGTGGCAAAGGCGGCGATGGAGCATGATCCTGACGTGGTGATCGCGCTGCAGAGCGAGCAACTGGGCACAGGCCATGCTGTGGCGCAGGCCCTGCCCTTGCTGACGGATGCAAGTGGCAAGGTGATCGTCCTTTACGGCGACACGCCGTTCCTGACGCCCGAAACACTAGAGAAGCTTGCGGCTTCGACCACGGACGTCACGGTCCTCGGGTTTCACAACCATCAGAACCCGCCCCGCTATGGCCGGTTGATGATGGATGGCCTCGATCTGGTGAAGATCGTGGAATACAAGGATGCAACCGCCGACCAGCGCGCGATCACGCTGATGAATTCGGGTGTCATTTCCTGTGAGATCAGCGTGTTGCGTGACCTTGTTGCAGGGTTGTCCAACAATAACGCAGCAGGAGAGTATTACCTGACCGACATTGTCGCAGCGGCCCGGGCACGCGGATTGTCGGCCACAGCGGTCACCTGCCCCGAGGCGGAAACGTTGGGCGTCGATACCCGGGCGGGACTGGCTGAGGCCGAAGCGATCTTTCAGGCCCGCGCCCGCGCCGAGGCGCTGGACAATGGCGTGACGATGACCGCCCCCGATACCGTGTTCTTTGCCTACGATACCCATATCGGTCGCGATGCGGTGATCGGCCCCAATGTGATCTTTGGCCCCGGCACTACCGTCGAATCTGGCGCGGTGATCGAGGCGTTCTGCCATTTGACCGGATGCCATATCAGCCGGGGGGCAACTGTGGGGCCCTTTGCACGTCTGCGTCCGGGGGCAGAACTGGCCGAGGACGTCCACGTCGGCAACTTCGTTGAGATCAAGAACACGATTCTGAGCGAAGGGGTAAAGGTTGGCCACCTGACCTATCTCGGCGATGCAGAGGTCGGCGATCACACCAACATCGGCGCGGGCACCGTCACTTGCAACTACGATGGCGTGATGAAGCATCGCACACTGATCGGCAAGCGCGTCTTCATTGGCTCTGCGACCATGCTGGTGGCACCTATCACCGTCGGAAACGATGCGATGACGGGATCGGGCTCGGTGATCACGGAAGACGTGCCTGCCGAAGCTGTTGCCATCGCGCGGGCAAAACAGGTGACAAAACCCGGCCTTGCCCCCCGCTTGTTCGAAAAGTTAAAGGCGAGTAAAGCCCCCATGCAGGAAAGACGCTAAAAATGTGCGGTATTGTCGGGGTCCTGGGCAGCCACGAAGTGGCACCCCTGCTGGTCGAAGCGCTGAAACGGCTGGAATATCGCGGCTATGACAGCGCCGGGATCGCCACCATCAACAATGGCCGGCTGGACCGACGGCGGGCCGTCGGCAAGCTGGTCAACCTCAGCGATCTGCTGGTCCACGACCCCCTTGCGGGCAAGGCGGGGATCGGCCAGACCCGCTGGGCGACCCATGGCGGCGTGACGGTCCCGAACGCGCATCCGCATCGGTCCGGCCCGGTCGCGGTCGTCCATAACGGCATCATTGAAAACTTTCGCAGCCTGCGCAACGAGCTGACTGCCGAAGGCCATGTCTTTGAATCCGAGACGGACACCGAATCCGTTGTGGTACTGACGCGCAGCTATCTGGATCAGGGTCTGTCACCGCTTCACGCCGTGCAGAAAACCGTGGCGCGGTTGCAGGGCGCATTTGCGCTTTGCTTTCTGTTTGATGGCATGAACGATCTGATGATCGGCGCCCGGCATGGCGCACCTTTGGCGGTCGGCTATGGCGATGGGGAAAACTACATTGGTTCGGATGCGCTGGCCTTGGCCCCGATGACCGATCGTCTGTCCTACCTTGAGGATGGCGATGTCGTCGTCATCACCCGCCATTCGGTCACCATTCATGACCATCAGGGACATATTGCAAACCGCCCGCTGGTGCAGGTGGCGCTGGACCAGACCCGCATCGAAAAAGCGGGTTACAAGCACTTCATGGCCAAGGAAATCGCCGAACAGCCGGTCGTGATTGCCGAGGCGCTGAAACGCTATACCACGTCGGATGGTGGGCTGAACCTGCCCGAGGGTCTGGATTTCACCGCGATCGACCGCATCACGCTCGTCGCCTGCGGCACCGCATCCTTTGCCTGCCATGTCGCAAAGTACTGGTTCGAACAGATTGCAGGCCTGCCCTGCGACATAGACATCGCGTCCGAGTTCCGGTACCGCGAACCTCCCCTGTCGCCGGCGTCCTGGGCCCTCTTTGTCAGTCAGTCGGGCGAAACAGCCGATACCCTGGCCGCCCTGCGATATGCGCGCGACAAGGTGACAAAAGTCGTGTCCGTGGTGAACGTGCCCTCGTCTTCCATTGCGCGCGAAAGCGACCTTGCCCTGCCAATCCATGCCGGGGTGGAGGTGGGCGTTGCCTCGACCAAGGCGTTCACATGCCAACTGACGGTCCTGGCGTTGCTGGCGATCAAGGCGGGGTTGGACCGGGGTCGGCTGGATGCATCCAGGGTGGCTGGGCACATCGCAAGCCTGAACGCCTTGCCCGGGCTGATGAACCACGCGCTAGGCCTGAGTGGCCCCATCGCCAAAATCGCCGACGACCTGGCCAAGGCGCGGGATGTGCTGTTCCTGGGGCGCGGGCCGATGTACCCTCTGGCGCTGGAAGGTGCCCTGAAGCTCAAGGAAATCAGCTACATCCACGCCGAAGGTTATGCGTCGGGCGAGCTGAAGCACGGTCCCATCGCCCTGATCGACGAGGCAGTACCCGTGATCGTGCTGGCCCCGCGCGATGCGCTCTTCGACAAGACCGTGTCGAACATGCAAGAAGTGATGGCCCGGCACGGCAAGGTGCTGTTGATCTCGGATGCTGCAGGCGTGGCCGAGGCCGGGCATGGCGCCTGGCGCACGCTGACCTTGCCTGAGGTTGCCCCCCAGTTCGCGCCGATCCTTTACGCTGTCCCGGCGCAGTTGCTCGCCTACCATACCGCCATCGCCAAGGGCACCGACGTCGACCAGCCGCGCAACCTGGCGAAGTCTGTGACGGTGGAATAGATGCCCGATGCGCTGGCCGAGCTACAGGCGCTGGCCGATCCGATCCGTGCCGCCGAGATGGCCGCCTATCACAAGGTGGAGCGGGTCTATCTTGGCGTCCCTGTCCCTGCGATTCAGGGGCTGACGGATCGTTGGCGGGCTGAATTCACACTGGAGGAACGGCTGGCGCTGGCCTCGGACCTTTGGGCGACCAATATCCACGAGGCGCGGGTAGCAGCAGCCAAGCTTCTCACTCAGGCGCGCATCCGGCCCGATCATGCGGCTTGGGACCTTATCTGCTCCTGGGTTTCCGATTTCGACGCTTGGGCGATTGCGGATCACGTGACCATCGCAGGGCAAAAGCGCGTCGTGGCTGACCCTTCGCGGATGGATACGGTCGAGGGCTGGACGACATCCCCCCATATGTGGACCCGCCGCGCAGCACTGGTTATCGCCCTGCCCTGGGCCAAGCAGAACCACCCCAAGCCGGCTGAACTCGCGATGCGCGACCGCATCATCGGCTGGTGCGCAGCTTACGCCGACGACCGAGACTGGTTCATCCAGAAAGCCATCGCATGGTGGGTGCGGGACCTGTCGAAACACGACCCTGAACGGGCGCAAGGTTTCCTCGACGCCCATGGTGCAAGGCTCAAACCCTTTGCCCGCAAAGAGGCGGGAAAGTACCTGCACAGCTGATCTTTCAGCAAGTTTGCCTTGGAGGCGGGTACCGGAATCGAACCGGTCTTCTCGGATTTGCAATCCGGTGCATAGCCTGCCTGCCCACCCGCCCCAAGGCAGGGGTTCATTATGCCCAAGGGTCCGGCCCGTCAAGCGCCTGTCGGCGAGAACGAGCCGGACCGGAAGCTTTAGCCCGTCACCTCGTTCAACTTGACGATGCGCCCTTCGGCGACCGATTTCATCGCGGCCTCGGCCAATGCCAGTGCCATCAGTCCATCCTCGCCCGAGGGTTCGGCCTTTGTCTTGCCCTGGACCGCCGCGATGAACGCCCCGATTTCGGCCGCATAGGCCTCGGTATAGCGGGTCATGAAGAAATCATGCAGCGGGGGGCGCGTGTAGCCCGCGCTGGTTGCCACCTCGATCGACACCGGGCGCTGGTTTTCGGCCACTGCCGCCCCTTTGGACCCGTGCACCTCGATCCGCTGGTCATAGCCATAGGTCGCGCGGCGCGAGTTGGAGATCACCGCCAGCTTGCCGGTCGCAGTTTTCAGCATGACTTGGACGCTATCGCTGTCACCCGCCTTACCGATGGCCTTGTCGACCAGAACGGACGCCATGGCGCTGACTTCGGCCACTTCTTCTCCCAAAAGGAACCGCGCCATGTCGAAATCATGGATCGTCATGTCGCGGAAAATCCCGCCCGAGCGCGCGATGTAATCTAGTGGCGGTGCACCGGGATCGCGGCTGGTGATTGTCACCATTTCCACCGTGCCCAGGGTGCCCTTGTCGATCTCGGCCCGCACCGCCATGAAATGCGGATCGAACCGGCGGTTGAAGCCGACCATCAGCACGGCCTTGGTGTCTCGCACGACCTTGAGGCAGGATTTCACGCGGGCCAGCGACAGATCGATGGGTTTTTCGCAGAAAATCGCCTTGCCAGCCTTGGCAAAGGCTTCGATCAGGTCGGCATGGGTGTCGGTCGGCGTGCAGATCACCACGGCGTCGATGTCCTTGGCGGCCAGAATCGCGTCGATGCTGCGCACGTCACAGCCATAGGCGGCGGCAATCGCCTCCGCAGCCGGTGCCATCGCATCGGCCACCGCCACCAGCCTGGCATTGGCGTCACTGCTGATGGCCCGCGCATGGACCTTGCCAATGCGTCCCGCCCCCAACAGCCCAAATCGTATGGTCATCGTCAATCTCCGCAGTTCAAGGCCGCATGCGCGCCCGGTTCAAAATAAGGGATTTCATGCCCCAGTTCAGGCAACGGCACTGTCGGCAGCCCCTTTGACCCCGGTGATGTAGCTGACGATGTCATTGCCGTCGGTCTCGTCCCGGCGCAAGCTGGCCACGATCCGGCCCCGGCGGAATACGACGATCCGGTCCACCAGATCGAATACCTGCCGCAGGTTGTGGCTGACCAGGATCAAGGGCACGCCGCGTTCTTTCAGCCCCTTGATGATGTTTTCGACCTGGGCGGTTTCCTGCACACCAAGGGCTGCGGTGGGTTCGTCCATGATGATCAGCTTGGACGCAAAGGCGGCGGCCCGGGCGATCGCCACGCATTGCCGCTGGCCCCCCGACATGTTGCGGATCGGGTTGTCGACATTGGGGATCTTGACGGCGGTCTTTTGCAACGCCTCCAGCGTGCGGGCCTTCATCGTCTTGCGGTCAAGGATCGAGAAGGGGCCAAGGTTGAACCTGATGATTTCGCGGCCAAGATAGAGGTTCGATGGCACGTCCAGATCGTCGGCCAGGGCCAGGGTCTGGAACACCGTCTCGATGCCACTTTCGCGCGCCTCGAGCGGGCCGGAATGGGTGACTTCGGCACCGTCAAAGAAGATCTGACCCGAGGTGCGCTGTTCGACCGCGGTTATCTGCCGGACAAAGGTGGATTTGCCGGCGCCGTTGTCGCCGACAACGGCGACATGCTCGCCGTCCTCCAGCGTGAAATTGGCGTCTTCCAGGGCGTGAACGCCGCCATAGCGTTTGGTCAGGCCGCGGGTTTCCAGGATGATCTTGGCCATGTCCGTTACCCCTTTGCCCGCTGGCGTTGACGCCATTGATCCAGAACCACAGCCGCGATGATGATCGCGCCCTTGACCATTTCCTGGTAGTAGGCATCCAGCTTGATCGAGGTGAATCCCGAGATGATCACCGAAAAGATCGCCGCCCCCAGCACGGTGCCGATGATCGACCCGCGCCCGCCCGACAGGCTGATGCCGCCGATGACGGCCATGGCGATGGCATCCAGTTCATACATCACCCCCATGCCGGACTGCGCTGTCAAGTTCTTTGACGTCAGCAAGATGGCGGCCACGGCGGCCAGCACCCCGGCGATGGCATAGACCATCACCTTGTGCCGGTCGACATTGATGCCCGACATCCGCGCCGCCGCCTCGTTGCTGCCGATGGCATAGCAGCGCTTGCCATAAAGGGTGTAACCCATGATGAAATAGAACAACACTGCAAGGACGATGAAGATGACGGCCGGGTTCTGACCGTCCCAGCTAATCAGGCCAAAGGTCAGCGAACCCAGAATGTCGCCGTTCGCCAACTGACCATAGCTTTCGGTCGGGAACGATATCGGCTGGCCGTTGGACCACCAGCGTGCGGCGCCGCGGGCCGAAACCATGACGCCCAGCGTGGCGATAAAGGGCGGAATCTTGGTGTAGGCGATCAACAGGCCGTTGATCAGGCCCGCAAACAGCCCGCAAACCAGACCTACCGCAATTGGCAAGATCACCGGCAGGTCCATGGCCCAGTCGCCGAAGATCGCCTTGGGGTTGTGGTTGCCGTTCACCAGGGCCGTCTGGGCAAAGCTCATCACCACCATCGCCGTGACCCCGACAATCGAGCCGGAGGACAGGTCGATCCCGCCAATGATAATCACTTGCGTGACCCCCAAGGCGATAATGCCGACGATCGCGACTTGCAGCATCATGATGTCAAGCCGCTGCTGGTTGAAAAGCCCATCCACATTGTCGCGCATGTTGAACAGAAAGCTGGTGCCGTTGATCCGGTTCAGGATTTCGAACACCAGAACGATCACGATCAGGGCGACGAACACATTCCATTCAGCGGCGCGTGTCCGCTTGGTCGGATCGTACTTCAGGCCGCCAAGGCCATAACTCGTTTGTGACATGGCACCCATCCCCCCGGATTGTTGGCTCTTTTGGTAATCATCGCCCAGATCGTACCGTTTGGCTAAGACCAAAGAGGGACGGCAGTCGCCTGCCGCCCCATGTCGTTGATGTCACGAAATCAGTTCTTCGAAAGATAGTCCGCGATATTCGCCGGGGTCACCAGTTCGAACGGGATCCAGACTGCCTGATCGACGGCTTCACCTGCGGCGAGTTTCACGGCTGCTTCCAGCGACCCAGCACCTTGCGCATTCGCGTTCTGGAACACGGTGATGTCAAGCTCGCCCGCCTGCATCGAGGCGAGCGCGTCCTGCGTCGCGTCCACGCCCGAGACGATGACGCT
>JANPBI010000032.1:0-12953 GCA_031430315.1 Rhodobacterales bacterium
TGCCCATCATCGGCCTCGTGAAGCGCGAAATGCCGGGCAGCTTTGTGCGGATCACGCCATTGCTGGAAGACGTCCGCTCCCTCGCCGAAGCGGGCGCAGACATCATCGCCTTTGACGCGACCGACCGTAATCGTCCGGTCCCGCGGGCGGCCCTTGTGGCCGCGATCCACGAAGCGGGGCGTCTCGCGATGGCCGATTGCGCGTTTTCCGAGGATGGCATCGCAGCCCATGCGCTGGGGGTTGCTGTGCTGGGTTCGACCATGTCCGGCTATATCGGCGGGCCTGTGCCGGACGCGCCGGACCTCCATCTGGTCGCCGCCTTGCGCAAGATCGGTGGTTTCGTGGTTGCCGAAGGGCGCTATCAGAGCCCTGCCTTGGCCGCGCAGGCGTTGGCCGCGGGAGCGGATGCGGTCGTGGTAGGGTCGGCCATCACCCGAACCGAGCATGTGACAGGCTGGTTTGTGGACGCGATGGCAAATGCCCGGTCAGCGCCCAAGGGAGACCACAGCGCGCGATCGCTGGCCGTCGATCTTGGGGGAACGAAGCTGTTGGTCGCGCTTGTCGAAGGCGAGACCGTGCTCGACCGGGTCGAAGCCGCGACCGATCGAAGCGCCGGACCGGAAGCCTGGGTCCGCCAGATGGCCGACCTCGCCGGGCGCTGGGCCGGTCAGTTCGACACTGCGGGCGTGACCGTCACGGGCCTGATAAAGGACAACCACTGGCGCGCACTCAATCCCGGCACACTGGCGTTCGAAGGACGATTTCCGCTGCACAAGGCCGCTTCGGCCGCCTTGGGCGTGCCGGTGGCCCTGGCCAACGACGCGCAGGCCGCGGCCTGGGGTGAATTCGCCCACGGCGCAGGCGAGGGCAAGGACATCGTGTTTCTGACCGTCTCCACCGGCGTCGGTGGTGGCGTGGTCGCCAACGGCTGTTTGCTTCAGGGGCGTGGCGGCGTGGCGGGGCACTTCGGGCAGGCGCTGCCGTTGCCCGACGGCGACGAAACCCGCTTCGAGGATGGTGCGTCCGGTCGCTGGATCGCGGCCGAAGGTGCAAGGCTTGGCCTCGAAGCCGATGCGCGCGCCGTCTTTGCCGCAGCAGCGGCAGGACATGCGGCGGCTGACGCGATCATCGAGACATCGGCACTCCGAATTGCCCGGCTGGCCCATGACCTGCAACTGATGTTCGACCCACGCTACACCGTGATCGGCGGAGGTGTCGGGTTGGCTTCTGGCTATATTGAACGTGTAGCCAGGGCGGTGGCGCATTTCCAACCCTTGGTGCGCCCGACGTTACGGTCCGCAGCGCTTGGCAGGGACGCCGGCGTCATCGGAATTGCCGATCTTGCAAGACAAAAACAACCAAACAGAGAGGAAATCCAATGACCTTGAACATGAGTCTACGCTTCAGTGCCGCCGCGCTGGCGATGCTGTCAAGCGGGGCGGTCAACGCCGTAGTGACTGTGCTTGGCTGGCCCGGCGGCCCCGAGGAGGCAGCTCTGCGCGCCGTGACGGAGGTCTACAACGCCAAGGCCGATCTGGCTGAGGAAAACAAGGTGGAACTGCTCTTCACCTCGCGCGATGGATTCTTCGACAAGCTGCAGGTGGACCTTGCCGCAGGGAGCACCGCCTTCGACGTGAACCTGATCGCCACCTACTCGATCGGTCGCTATGCGCCGTTCATGGACGCGATCACGCTGTCGGACGAGGCTGGCGCGGTCTTTGGCGATACGGTCCTCAAGACCATGCAATTCGACGGCAAGCAGTATGGCGTTCCGACCGACCTGTCGCTGCATTTCCTGTATTACCGCACCGACCTGATCGACGCGCTTCTGGCCGATGACGGCGCGAAGGCGAAGTATTCCGAGATCGCCACGAAATATCTGGGCAAGGCGATGGAGCCGAAAGCCCCCGCCGACTGGACTTGGGAAGATTTCGTCGCCAATGCGCTTTACTTCACCCAGTCGATCAACCCGGACAGCCCCACCCGGTATGGCACGGTGATCCAGGCCAAGAACCTTCTGTTCAACATGATGGTGTTCCATTCCTGGCCACGCAGCTACGGCGCCAACTGGATGGACGATGCGGGCAACATCACCGTCGACAGCGAGGGCTACCGCACCGCGCTGTCGCAGGCGAAGATGTTGTTCGAACTCGGTGCCACGCCCCCCGACTCCACCTCGTACGAATATGCCGAGGCGAACGCGGCCTATGCCTCGGGGCAGGTCGCGGCAATGGTCCAGTGGAACGCGGCTGCGGGTGAACTGACGGCAGCACAGGCGGCCACCGGCACCACCGCGCCGCCAGCTGGTCCGGATGGGCGCTTTACGCACATTCACGGCCTTGGTCTGGGGTTGAACAAGGCCGCCGAAAACAAGGAGGGCGCGATCGCCTTCCTGCAGTGGTTGTCCACCGAAGAGGCGGCCATCGCCTATGCCAAGGCCGGCGGTGCGCCCGGCCTTGCGCCAGAGACGGCGGCGAAACTTGCCGCAGACCGTCCCGATTTGGTGCAGGTGGGTGAATACGCATCAACCTACGGCTTCGTCATGAACGGCGGCACCGCGGAGAAGGCGCTTTCGGTCTACGAGGCGCAGGCGAAAGAGTTCACCGGCTATTGGGCCGGCACTCAGGATCTCGACACCGCGCTGAAGAACGCGAACGCCGCGATGACCGATCTTCTGAAGTGACATGTTCGGACACGGGCGGCATGATCCGCCCGTGTCCACTTTCGAGGGAACACGATGACGCCCGGACGGACGACCGAAAATGCAATTCTTGCCGGGCCCTTGGTGCTGTTCCTGCTTGCCGTCCTCGGCTTTCCGGCGGCTCTCAGTCTGGTCTACGGCTTTTCCGACACCAGCTTCGAGACCCTGACGTCGCCCGAATTCTCCGGCCTCAAGAACTTTCGCGACGTGGCCGCAGACCCGACCTTCTGGCAGGCTGCGTGGTTCTCGCTGCGGTTCGGCGCGATCACGGCGGTGCTGCAATGCGGCCTCGGCCTTGCGCTTGCGGTCTACCTTGCGCCTCTTGTCCGGCGTCACGGCTGGACCGTTGCCATCCTGATCATTCCGATGATCATTGCCCCCGCCATGATGGGGCTGATGTACCGGCTGGTGCTGCATGAATTTGCAGGACCCGTGCCGCACTACATGTACGCCTGGTTTGGCTGGTCGCCCGCTTTCCTCGGCCCCGCAAACGTGTTCAGGACCGTCATCGTGGCCGAAACCCTGCAATGGACGCCCTTTGCCTTCCTCCTGTTTCTCGCCGCCTACCAATCCATTCCCGAAGACCTGCGCGAGGCTGCGGCGGTTGATGGGACAAGGCCGTGGCGGCTCTTCTGGAAGATCGAACTGCCGCTGATGCTGCCCACCGTGTTCGTGGCGCTGTTCGTCCGGTTCATCGACGGGTTCCGCGTGTTCGACAACGTCTACACGCTGGTCGGGGCCGGTCCGGGTGGCTCCACCACCTCGATGTCGATCTACATCTACGAGACGTTCCTCCGCCGTGGCGAAATAGGCAAGGCAATGGCGGCGGCCATCCTGCTGTTTCTGACCGCCTTCGCGCTGCTCGCCATCGCTCAATGGCTGGTGAAGGGCCGCGCGCGATGAAGCCCCGGATGACCCTGCGCTGGATCGTCTTCGCAATCGCAGCTTTCGTGATGAACTTTCCGGTTCTTGCGACCCTGATCACCGCCTTCAAGTCGCCGGTCGAGGTCAGCCGCAACCCTTCGCTCTGGATCGAGTCCCCGACGCTGGAAAATTTCGCGACCGTCCTCACGATCAGCGACAGGTTGAACGTGTATCACTACCTGTGGAACTCCGCCGTCGCCGCCCTGATTGGGGCCGTCCTGCCAATGCTGGTCGCATTCCCCCTCGCCTGGGCGATGGTGCGGCGCGGCGTCGGGCGGGGGGTGTTGTTTCCGCTAGTCGTCAACCTGCGTGCGCTGCCGCTCATCATCTTTGCGATCCCGCTTTACATGATGTTTTCCGTGGCGGGCCTTCTGGACACACGACTTGGTCTCGGGCTCTTGCTGGCGGTGGTCAATCTGCCGCTGGCGCTGTTGCTTTTGGTGAACGCCGTGGCCGAAATCCCGATCGAAATCGAAGAGGCCGCCCACATGGACGGCGCGCGCCTGCCGCGCCTTCTGTTCCGTGTCGTGCTGCCGCTGTGCAGGCCCGCCCTTATCACCACCTTCATCTTCGGCTTCATCTCGGCGTGGAACTAGTTCCTGTTCGGCCTGTTGCTGACGACCCGCGTTGCGGTGCCCATGACGGTCGGAGCATCGTTCTTTTTTGCGACATCGGGTGGTGGCGTGCAATGGGGAACAGCGGCCGCCGTCATGATCGTGGCGGCGCTGCCGCCGTTGGTGCTGGGTTTGGTGATGTACCGGCGGATCACCGGCTCGATGGTTACAGGTGCGGTGAAGGGATAGAACATGGCAGAGCTTCGCATCGACAAACTGAGCAAGCACTTCGGCAATCAGACGGTCACACGGGAGGTGTCGCTGGAGGTCGAGGATGGAGCTTTCTGCGTGTTCGTCGGTCCGTCAGGCTGCGGCAAGTCCACCCTCTTGCGGCTGATCGCCGGGCTGGAAACGGCCGACGCGGGCCGGATCTTCGTCGACGGCCGGGATGTGACCGAGGCGGCGGCGCATGACCGTGATCTTGCGATGGTGTTCCAAAGCTACGCACTTTACCCGCACATGACAGTGCGCGACAATATCGCCTTTGCCTTGCGCACGGCTAAGCGGCCCGAGCCGGAAGTCGTTGCAAAGGTCGCGGAGGCGGCCCGCATCCTGCAACTGGAACCGTATCTTGACCGCAAACCCGCCCAGTTGTCAGGCGGCCAGCGCCAGCGCGTTGCGATCGGTCGGGCCATCGTGAAGGCTCCGAAACTGTTCCTCTTCGACGAACCCCTGTCCAACCTCGATGCCGAGCTTCGCGTCCACATGCGCGTCGAGATCGCCCGCCTGCACAAGAATCTTGGCGCGACGATGATCTATGTTACCCATGATCAGGTAGAGGCGATGACGCTCGCCACCAAGATCGTTGTCATGCGCGAGGGCCGGATCGAACAGGTGGGAAGCCCGCTGCAGCTTTACGACGATCCCGACAACTCGTTCGTCGCGGGCTTTATCGGCAGCCCGAAGATGAACTTCCTGACCGCCCGGCGCCGGGGCGCACATCTGGGCATCGTCGAATGCGACGGGCAAGAAATCGCCTGTCCAGACCTGCGCTCCCCCGTTGCCGATGGGGCCGAGGTAACAATCGGGCTTCGGCCGCAGTTCCTGGGGCGCAGCGGGGACCAATCATTGGACCTGACGATCGAGATCGTTGAACATTTTGGTTCGGACTCCCTAGTCCACGCCCGCTCTCCAGGGTCCGTACGGCTACTGACCGCCCTTGTCGATAACGGGCGCGAACTGGATTCGGGCCAGAGATTTGCGGCCCGGTTCAAGAAGGAAGATCTTCTCTTCTTCGATCAGGCCGGACAACGGATACGGTGAAGCGGAAATGCGTGGTCGCTGCGTCGCGGCATGGCGATCAGGTCAAACGTCCGCAAAGGGCCGAGAACGTTGCTGCGCCTGCGAAATGCCCCGTATTGTAATTCCCCGGTCGAATGTCGATAGCATCTTCACCAGCTACCCGGCCGCCTGATCTGGATAAGGCAAGCGGGGACGCGCCAAAGCATCGACTCGTAGCCGCGCGGGTCCGGTGCAGGCGGCGATTTCCGAGAACTACAGAATTACCAAGGCAGCCCGGACTCGGTTGATCGCCAAGCGTCTTCCAACGCCTCCCGCGGGATCACACCGTCCAGCGGTCTGATGGCTACATCCAGACGACGCGCTGCGTCATAGCCTGTTGCCGCCATCACACCGGGCGCTGAGCCGTAGGCGAGACGGAAGCGCGCCACAAAACTGTCAGTCCCTTCGTCGCTGTCCGATCCCTCTGTCAGCACAACTTGTAACAAGACGGTGCTGTTAGACTGGTACTTTCGCGCGCCTTCGCTTGCTGCAGGTTCCGCGCCAAGGACGACCACGACATCGGCGGGCTCGGTGGGTTTACCGATCAGGCCTTCGACCAACCCGGCTGCATCGCGCGGAAGCGGAAGCACATGCACATCGACCCCACCCAGATGCCCGTCAGACGTTTCGTTTGCGTGCCCATCCTGCTCGTCTGCCGCCAGCAGGAAACCGCGGACGGCTTCTGCGAGGCTTGCTTCACGGTTATCGCCGTCGACTATAAGAGCGGCAGTGAACGAATGCGCCAGGGCGTTCCCTGACAGGGCCATCCACACTGCAGCCGCCAAGACAGACTGCTTGATCGCGGTCTGGACTCTTTCCGCTGCCGCAAAAGGGAATGGAAGATGGGCGACTAGAAAGCGCAGCATGAGCCGACATTCCCCAAGTGACCTGCCGCTTGACGGCAAGTTCGCCTGATTTTGCCCACTGGACAAGTGTTTTCCGCCACGAGCGGTGTCTACGATCGCGGAAACGCCTGGAACTCGGCGGATCAAGCCGTTAATCCGCGTCATGCCAGCTTGGCGGCGCCGTTTTTCAGCGCGGTGGACAGACCGGTCCTTTGGTTTTCGTTCAGTTTGGGTCGGGATCGCGGTTATGCGCATTGCGGTGGCGCTCGAAGGCGGCGGATGGCGGAAAGTATGGCGCGCACCATCGGGCCTGTGACCGCGACCTCGGCCAGCTGGAAGGTGGTTGCGCGGGCATGGCGGACGGAGAAACGCCGCCTTCAGCAACGCCGGCACGCTTGATCTGGAAGACGTTCAATAGAACTTTTCGCAGTCACGGGTGTGGACACGTCCGCTCTTGCGTCGTTGAGGGCGCTCCGCTGCAGTCGCCAGGGCCCATGAAGTGTCGCCGAAGCGCCCTTCCTTCGCCTCAGAGACCGGTCACATGTCGAGCTGCGAGGTGCTGAGCGGTCCCTTTTCGATGCCTCGTGGACGATACCAAGCGCTTTCTTTGATGGGCGATTATTTGGCCCACTGCTGCCCGGTACATCCCAAACTTGCCGGGCAGCAGGACCATAGCCGCCGCCAACCTCTGCCTTGTAGGTTTGGTTTTGATTTACCCACCAGTAGCGCGGCATTAGAAGTTCCTTTTATCCCCTATTTCCCCCACCTCTACGGCAGAGGGAACAACCTGTTTGGGATGTTGATCATCTGGCGCGAGCGGAAACTGCGGTTGGAACGCGCACTGGACAGGATCGGCATAACACCAGACGGATGAGTGGGACGCCTCTGCGCGAGTCAGACCCAGTCGGGCGGAAGATCGGCGCGAAAGGACATGGGGTCATGGGCAGGGCGGTATTGGACGCCGGGCAGGATGCACAGCATCTCGAACATCAGGTTGGCGGCCATCAGAGCGGTGCTTCCAAATGGATCGAGGGGCGGTGACACCTCGACCAGATCGAAACCGATGATGTTCAGTCCACGCAGTCCGCGAATCAGTTCCAGCGCCTGAGCGAGGGTCAGGCCGCCCGGCTCGATGGTGCCGGTTCCGGGAGCGTGGGCGGGGTCAAGGCTGTCGATGTCGAACGACAGATAAACCGGGCCGCTGCCCATATGTTTGACGATCTGCACCGCAAGGGGTGCGAGAGAGCGGTTCCAGCACCGCTCGGCAGGCACGACCCAGCCGCCGAGGCTGCGCTGCCAATCAAAGTCGTCGACGCCGTAACCCGATCCGCGCAGACCGACCTGCACCATTCGGCGCGGGTCGACAAGACCATCCTCCAACACTCGCCGCATCGGGCAGGCATGCGCCATGCGCTGACCGAACTGCTGGTCTTGGGTGTCGGAATGCGCGTCGAACTGGATCAGGCCGACCGGACCATGCTTTTCCGCGGCGGCCCGCACCATGCCATAGGTCAGGCTATGATCGCCGCCGAGCACCATCGGAATGCATCCCGACTGGAAGATGTGCCGCGCCCCTTTGTATATATCTTCATGGGCGTCGACTACACTGAAGGGATCGACGGGAATGTCACCAAGATCGGCGACCCGCAGGCTTTTGAATGGGTCAGCCCCGGTTGCCACGTTGAAATGGCGCACGAACGAGGATTCGTGCCGGATCTGACGCGGGCCGTGGCGGGTGCCTGACCGATAAGAGGTGCCACAATCCAGCGCCACACCGACAAAAGCGGCGTCCAGCCCGACCGGATCAGGCACCAGAGGCAAGCGCAACATCGTGGAAATCCCGGCAAAGCGCGGGACGTCGTTGCCGGATGTCGGTGTAATGAACTCTTTTTCCAAGGGCTAATTCCCTTTAATCCGACATTCCCCAAGTGACCTGCCGTTTGATAGCAATATCGCTCGATCTCGTCTGCTGAACAAGTGTTTCGTGCTTCGGAGGGTATGCTGAGACTTTCGACTCAGCCCGCTGGCTGAACCCGGCGGCGGCAATAGCTCTGATCAGTCTCGTTGAAGACAATCATCAAGAAAAGCTCGCCATCGATGTTTTCCGGGTGGTCAGGCGGGCCGGTTAACGACAGAGCCTGCGCGCCAACTACCGCTTTCAAATCACCGTCGAGAACGACAAAATGCGGCAAGTGGGTATTTTCTGGGTCCAACAAGTATAGCTTGCCGTAGCCTGCCACAAGCCCATCGAGGCCGAACCAAGCATAGGTCCTTTACGCGACGATGACGCCTCCCATCGGCGCGCCATCCAGACCGTTGCAATCCCAGGTGCCGTCCGTAGTCATCCCCGCGATACCGGCGAAGGAGGGGGTCGCAAGTGTAGCCATGAGCGCAAGTGTCAGTGATCCCTTCATGATCCCTCCAGTTCCGCGCTTTCTGCAGTGCCGGGACTAGGTCGGCCGCGGCGGAATGTTTTGGATACTAACGTAACGCAGGCAAAGAGTCTCCGTCCCGAGATGCATGATTGGACTACGCTCGTGCTACAAAGGCTCAATAGGTTGGGTTTGAAACTGGCAAGGTTCTGCTGCTCTGCGGCCGTTGGCGCGGTTTTCCGTGGCATGTCGGGAGCGTGAATCCCCCCGCCCCCCGCGGTGAGTCAATCCCAGAACCCCTTGTGGGGGGCGATGGCCTCGTCCTCGAGCATCGGGCCGATAACCTCGACCATTCGTTGGCCGGCGGCGAAGACCATGCGGCAGGGAAGGTCGAGTGTCGGGTTTTCTAGGTGGTTACCGGTGATCTTCTTGAGATCATTCTCCGAGTAGCCGTAGACGAGGCGCTTTAGGCCCGTCCAGTAGATCGCGCCCGTGCACATCGCACAGGGTTCACCCGAAGAGTAGATCGTACATTCCTCGAGGAGATCCCTCGGCAGCGTCGTGGAGGCTCGGGTCATCAGAACTCGCTCAGCGTGGCCGGTCATATCGTGATCGGGCATGTAAGCGTTATGCTGGATCATCAGCACTTTGCCATCCGGACCGACGAGGATCGCGGCAAACGGATGCTGGCCCGATTCCCGGGCCTTGCGGGATTCTTCGATTGCCACGCGCAGCAACGCCTTGTGGTCCAGTTCTTCTTTGACAGCACTCATCGCCATATCCTTTCTTGGTTCTTCGTCCTGTGCATGCTCGGCAACTCAGCATTCGGTCGGATCAGCGATCGGGGCGCGATGATACGACTGACTATACCGATCCGAAGTACCCAAATGCTCCGCGATTGGACCGCAAGTTCGCCAAAAGGGGCATTGTCAGAGCAAGTGCGCCAGCCGGGCGGCGATGCTTCTTGGGCTAATTGCCGGAAGCGATAGCCTATTACTTGCTTTGTCTTCCCGAGCAGGTCGGAGCAGCGAAAGCTGAAATGTTAAGATGCAATGAGTGTGATGCATTTAGTCTGAAAAATCCAGTCGCGGTACGCGGGCCAACAGCCCACCCCATGCAGAGCCGAGAAAGTTCCCACTGCGGGGCTTTTGTAAAACTGTGGGTTCGGCCTTGTCGGCAGCCGTTAAGTAGCGTGCGAAATAGTCATCCTCGTTCTTCGGCTTCGGGAACAGTTTGCCTTGGTCGAGCGAGATGATCGAGATGATGGACAGCATGGCATGCTCCTCTTGGTGTGCTTCCGATTCCGGTTGCTTCATGAGGATCAGATTGCCTTCTAGGACCAATTTATGTCCTTTAGCGCGGCCCTAAAGTTTCTCAATTGTTACAAAGCGGAGTTGACCTATTGCGGAAAGCCGACTCGGCGCAGTCCGTCTGCGACGGCTGAAAACCGATCGGGAATGCGCGCTGGCTGCGAAGCCAAAATGCGGGAAAGGCTGACGTCGGGCGAAACATCGAGCAGCGCCCTTAGCCAGTCGCGCGCCTGATCGAGGCGACCGAAGTGGGCGTTCGCGGCTATCAGCATCCAGTAGGTTGCATCGAAGCGGTCGTTGAAGGCCAAAGACCGGGTAGCAAAATCTATTGCCTCGGCAAAATTGCCGCGCACAATCAAAACATGGGCGATCCCGGTCAAGACAAAGCGAGCGTTGGGGTCAGACTGTCCCAACCGAAGGGCGCGGTCATAGTATTGCATCGCTGTGTCAAGATCACCGCAATGCAGGTTTATAACGCCAGCTACGGTCAAAACGTAGAGATCGTTGGGGTTCTGCTGAACGGCCTGTTCAATCACAGCCATGCCGCCATTGTAGTCCCTACCGGGCTGGATTAGCGCCAAGGCGCATTGCGCCATAACCCATGCGTCACCGCTGGCATGGCGAATGCCGCGCCGGGCATAGTCAACGCAGCGTTCCACGTCATCGGGTCTTATCGACGGCCAGCCCATTGCACAGCGATGCTCCAGCGCCCATGCAAGTTGCCCCAGGATCAACGCATTGTTGGGTTCATTGACGAGCGCTTCGGCCAGCAGGGCATGTGCAGTCCTGTTGCCTATTTCGGTTTCCTCTTCAATGAACGCTTTCGCCCGTAAAAGGATATCGTAGGTCGAGATGCTTTCGGGTCGCTTGTAGCGAGATTGCGCCAATTCGGTCGCTTCGATGGCGGGGGCAACCAGTGTGGCCACGGCCTCGGTGATGCGATCCTGAAAGTCGAAGACTTCGGTCAGGTCACCGTCGAAACGGTTCGTCCAAAGCGTGACGCCACCACTACCCTCTACCAACTGCGCCGTAATACGCAGCCTTTCTCCGGACCGACGAACCGAACCTTCCAGAAGATAGTCTGCACCAAGTGCCTGAGCGACGGCGCGGACGTCGGCAATACGGCCTTTGTAGACAAAAGAAGAACTGCGCGACACCACGGCCAATTTGTTAAAGCGTGACAGGGCCGTGATAATGTCCGCCACGACCCCATCTGCGAAATAGTCGGAATCCGCGTCACCACTGAGGTTTTCGAATGGTAGTACGGCGAGTGTTGGGCGCCCGATCTCCACCTCCTCAGGAGCCAGGTTCTGCGGCAGGATGAGCCGATAGCCCAAACGTGGCACCGTCACGATCCAGCCTTGCCCAAGCGGGCCGGGTCCGAGCAGCTTGCGCAACCCCGCGATCTGCACCGTCAGGTTGCCCTCTTCGACCGAAAGACCGGGCCAGCCTGCGTTCATCAGATCGGCCTTAGAAACCACCTGACCCTGCGCCGCCAATAAGGCGGACAGCAAGGCGATCCCGCGCTGCCCCAAGGCCGCCGCCTGCCCATCCCGCAGCAACACCCCGCGTTCAGAGTCGATCTCAAACGGGCCAAAGGCAGGCAGGCTGCTCATTTTTCTGCCATCCCCGCCAGCCGCAGCCCGTCCAGAATGGCGGCGCAGCGGGAGGGGTCCTTTTGCGGCTGCCCCGCCCAGATGCTGGCAATGGTAGCCCCCGGGGCGAGCTTGCGGAACGCGGCGAGGAACTTGTGCGCTTCGTCCATCCGGCCAAGCTGGGCATTGGCCGCGATCAGCATCCAGTAGGTGCAGTGATAATTCGGTCTCAGCGTCAGCGAGCGGGCGGCCCAGACGAGGGCTTCAGGGTAATTGCCGAGGACCATCTGACAATGCGCGATTCCGGTCAGTGATATATGCGCGCCCGGATCGCGGGGACTGAGCCGGATCGCCCGATGAAAAAAGGCCAGCGAGTCCGCGATATTGCCGCAATGCAGATGCGCGATGCCCGCCCGGCTGACAACCAGCAGGTCGTTGGGGTTGGCTTCCACCGCCGCCACAATTGCCGCCATCGCCCAATCATAGTCCTTGGTGTTGTGGAGCAAAGCCATGCTGCAATGGGCAATCACGGTGGCATCCCCCGCCGCGCGCTCAAGGCCCCGACGCGCCAGCCTGGCGCATGTCTGCCTGTCGTCGGGGCCGATCGGTGGAATGGCGCTGACGCTTCGTTGGCCGATCGCATAAGCGGCAAGGGCCAAGAATACAGGATTGTCCGGCTCCAGCACAAGTGCCGTGGTTAGCAGCCCATAAGCGTCTGAATTGTCTGCGGCGGTCTCCACCAGAAGCTTTGGCAGCGCCTGCAGATACAGATCGTAGGCAGCAATGCTGCCCGGACGGTCCCTGCGCGAGCGTTCAAGCTCGGCCTTCTGGATATGGGGCTCGACCACCGTCGCGACGCTTTCGGTGATGCGGTCCTGAAAGTCGAACACATCGCCGGTCATGCCGTCGAAGTGCTCCGCCCAGATATGCTGGCCGTTTTCGCATTCGACCAGTTGCGCCGAGATGCGCAGCCGGTCGCCCGCCCGCCGGACGCTGCCCCTCAGCACATAGCGCACGCCAAGATCGTGGCCGACCTGACGGACGTCGACGGCCTGGCCTTTGTAGGTAAAGCTGGAATTGCGCGCGATCACCGCAAAGGATTTGAACCGCGACAGGGCGGTGATGATGTCTTCGACCACGCCGTCGGCGAAATAGTCCTGTTCGGCGTCGCCACCCAGATTGGCGAAAGGCAGGACGGCAAGCGCCGGTTTCAGAGGCTCGGGGACCTCTGGCTTGAGTGGTTGCGGCAGGACCAGCCGGTAGCCGATGCGCGGCACGGTGACGATCCAGTCCTGGCCTTGCGGGCCGGGG
>JANPBI010000033.1:0-8741 GCA_031430315.1 Rhodobacterales bacterium
GGTCACAACTGTAGGCAATTCCGCAGGGGTCATTCTGCCCCGCGATCTGCTGGCGAAACTTCGAGTCGGGAAGGGCGACACGCTCTACGTCACCGAAACGCCGAATGGCATTGAGCTTTCCCCCTATCGGCCGGATTTCGAACTGTCTGCCGTACTCTTGCCGGCCGGGATCGTGGCGGCAGCCCTTCTCGCGGCCCTTTCGCTCGTCGTACTGCAGCAGCAGTCCATGCAACGGCGGCGGGCGGAGGTGGATCTGGCGGCGGCGGTGGCATTTCGCCATTCGATGGAGGACAGCCTGACCGTTGGGCTGCGGGCCAAGGGCCATGACGGACGCGTGCTCTATGTCAATCCCGCGTTCTGTGCGCTGGTAGCGGCAGCGGTCGTCATCGTGGTCGAACGGATCGTGACGTTTGGATACTTTATCCCCGGCATGATCTCGATGCAAAGCGGCACAGGGCTGCCAGATGCGCAGGTCAAAGCAGCCCTGTCACAATGGCTTTGGCTGAATACCGGGCGTCACGGCCTGACGCTGCTGGGCTGGTGCTGCGGGGCTGACGGATGCAAACGCTCTGCCTCGACGCAAACATTCCGGCTTTGTCCGTCGTTCCTTGCGCGGTTGATCTCGATCAGGATCGGCCGAACTTTTGCAAAGTAGGCTCGTGGCACCCGTCCAACGCAGTAGCGAGACGGCGTGAACCGATCCCGCCAAACCCAGCCCCGTTAAGGAGGCCAACATGACCGCCGCCACAAAACCGACCAAGGAAGAAATCGTCGCTCTTGAGACATCCTATTGGGAGGCGATGAAGGTCAAGGATGGCGCAGGAACTTCCCGGCTTTCCGGCAAGGTCAGCCTCGTGACCGGTGCACAGGGCGTGATGACCATTGCCAAAAGCAAGATGGGGCAAATGACGGAGGACGGAAAGTGGACGCTTGAATCCTATGAATTCGACGACATCGAGGTGACCATCCCGACGTCTGATGTCGCCATCATCGCCTATACTGTCACGCAGAAGGTCACGATGGACGGAAAGTCACAGAATCTCCGTGCCGCCGACAGCTCGACGTGGATCCGCGGTGCAGATGGATGGGAATGCCACGCACACAGCGAAACGTTTCTGAAGGATGAACTCGCTGCCAAATGATGCCGCTGCATTGGTAATGACCCCAAGCGACGGTTGCCTGCTTCACCACCGTGACATCGCCCTGCGCCAAGCCTCTGCTGATTGACTGGATCACCTCAGGACATCCAGGATGATCCGTAAAAAATCCACCGCATCTGCAACAATGTCGAAAGGAAAAGCAATGGCCATTGCCAAGAATACGATCTGTGTTTGGTACGACAAGGACGCCGAAGCTGCTGCCCGCTTTTATGCGGCAACGTTTCCGGACAGCGTGGTCACTGGCGTTCACGTGGCACCGAGCGACTATCCGTCCGGAAAGGCAGGCGACGTGCTGACCGTGGACTTCACCGTCGCCGGTGTCCCCTGCCTTGGCCTCAACGGCGGGACCACGTTCAAACACAGCGAGGCTTTCTCGTTTCAGATTGCAACGGAAGATCAGGAGGAAACCGACCGCTACTGGAACGCTATCGTCGGCAATAGTGGTCAGGAGAGTGCCTGCGGCTGGTGCAAGGACAAATGGGGCGTGTCGTGGCAAATCACGCCGCGAACACTGACCGAGGCAATGGCGGCCGGTGGCAGCGAGGCAAAACGCGCCTTCGAGGCGATGATGACTATGATGAAAATCGACGTCGCCGCGATTGAGGCTGCCCGACGCGGCTGAGGCCTTGGATCGCCGTTCTTCTGTTCGTCGCCGAAGCTCTTGGCGCGGTCTCCGAGCAAGAGATCAGGCCGTTGCAGGACCTTGGGGCGAGCTTCGGCATCACGACGGGTGGGGTGCTGACCCCGTTCATCGCCGCCCCACCGAATGGCAGGTCCGTCTGCGTGCGGGTCAAGGAGGAGATTTCGGGCACCGTCTTCGAGCAGAAGGTCACGGTAGACTTGCCAGCCACCAAACGGTTTCTGTCGCCAAGGCCGCTCTTGAATAACGGGGCAACAGCAGCGGCGGTCGTTTACGACTGCTCGGGGGGCCTCTGTCGAGACGGATTGCTGGGCCATTTTCTTGTGGGAAATGCCTCGAAAAGGTTCGGACGGTAGGTAATGTCCTGTTTAGGTAGCATTGGCGCCAATTGGCGGTCATGATGTGTGGCACATCAGGTTAAGGAATCCGAGTGTCAACCAGCAAGTTCAGTACCCCAGAATGGGATCACGATGACCTGCGGCGCGCAGTGGACGCCGCAGGCGTTGCCATGTGGCAATGGAACGTCGATACCGACGGCTTATCCATGGATCTTCGTGGGTATGAGCTTTGGGATGTTCCTCCGGCGGAAGACCTGACGTTTGAGCTGCTTTCGGAAAAGATACATCCTGCGGACCGCAACCGGGTGCGCGAGGCATTTTCGGCCACGCGGTCTGTCTCGGGCAGCTATGAGATCGACTTTCGCACTTTAATCGGGGCGGACGTGCGCTGGATCTCAGCGCGCGGACAGGGAAGCGACGTAGGTATCGTCCGGCGTGTGATGACGGGGATCTTCATCGACATCACCGACCGCAAGCAGGCCGAAGAAGGACATGAGTTGCTGGCGGGGGAAATGAGCCACCGCGTCAAGAACCTGCTGGCCATCGCTGGGGCCCTGACCAAGATCACCATGCGGTCGTCGTCATCCATCGAGGACATGTCCAAACAACTGACCCAGCGGTTGATGGCCTTGGGCCGAGCCCACGATCTGGTGCGTCCGCTCCCTGGGGGGCAAGGCAAAGCGGCGCTGCTGGGCGACCTTTTCACCGTGCTGTTATCCCCATATGACGACGAGGGCGCGTTTGCCGGACGGATCCGGGTGGCCGTGCCGCGCATGGGGATTGGTGAGGCGGCAGCGACCAATCTGGCACTGGTCGTGCATGAGCTCGCCACCAACTCAGTGAAGTACGGCGCTCTGTCGGTCGAGACCGGGACGCTGGACATCTCGGGAAGTCTTTCGGGCGAAGATATCGAGATCGCCTGGACCGAACACGGTGGGCCAGAAGTCGTGATGCCGAATTTCGGAGACAGTTACGGAAGCAAGCTGATCCGTCAGACTATCGAATGGCAGCTTGGTGGTTCGATGCAGTATGACTGGTCGAAAACCGGGCTGATCGTGACCATCCTGATCAAGGTGGCCCGATTGACAGGTTGATCCGGGCAAAGTGACATCACCGTTCGGTCCACTCACCTGGAGGTCCTGTCAGAGCTACTTAGCTTGAGGCGGAGATGATAGACCGATAGCCTCGCCGGATGCTCAGACCCAGCCCATTCAAGTACTTCAAGACGAGCCCCGAAATCATCCGCCTGACGGTGATGCTCTACATCCGGCTCCCGCTTTCGCTGCGTAACGTCGAGGATTTGCTGCACGAGCGCGGCATCGACGTCAGCCACGAGACAGTGCGATTTTGGTGGAACAGGTTCGGTCCGATGTTTGCTGCGGAAATCCGAAAGCGGCGGGTTTCGGGGTTGCGGTCGAGCAACTGGCGCTGGCATCTGGACGAAGTCTTCGTGAAGATCAACGGCCAGCAGCACTATCTCCGGCGCGCGGTTGACCACGAAGGTGAGGTGCTGGAAGCCCTCGTGACAAAGCGCCGGGATCGTACGGCCGCATTGAAATTTCTCAGGAAAACAATGAAACGCCACGGTCGCCCGCATGTCTTGGTTACGGACAAGCTGCGATCCTACGGCGCGGCGCTGAAGGACCTGGGACTGCCTGACGATCGCGAAACCGGTCGGTGGGCCAACAATCGTGCGGAGAATTCGCATCAACCGTTTCGAAGGCGTGAACGCGCCATGCAGCGCTTCAGGCGTATGCGAACCTTGCAGAAATTTGTCGCCGTCCATTCCTCAGTTCATAACCATTTCAACACGGAGCGCGCCCTCTACAGCCGAGCCAATTTCAAGGCCAACCGCACCACCGCTCTCGCCGAGTGGCGCGATCTCTGCGCGGCCTGACGCCGGGCGGGTTTGGGCAAACAGAGACTGGTTCGCATAGGTCTGACACCACCGAATGGGGGGTTTGCGGTCAGTTTAACATCACTGATGCAAGATGAAACCATACCGAGTCGGAGTGGTTCTAAGTGAGCATCGGATCCGGCGAAAGACAGGGAGCCAGAACATGTTTCGTTCGACGATCGAAAAGAGACACCAGTACATTGCCGCCAACTCGAAGTCGCTCGAGGCGCGCCTGGCGTCGACTTTTGCCAATGCGGGCAGCGGTCTGAAAACATCACAACCCCAACGCTTTCCTCCAATCGACGATGTTTTTGCGGCGCTTGACCGCGTTGCTTCGCAGGCCATTGCAGCGTAGGAAAGACACTCGCCTGAGATACAAAAAGGGCCGCCCATTAGAGGGGCGGCCTTTTTGTTTTGGGCTTGGGTGTCTGGTCGTTGCATCCTCCTGGCTTGCCACCATCGAGAGCCGCGCCTGACAAACTGAAAGCGGCTTGCAGACATACCGGGTGTTCCCCTCCCCGGTAGGCCGCAAGCCGCTTGAAGCTTTGCCGTCAGAGGCCGAGCAACTTCTTGACGGCAGCCTCTACTTCGTCAGTCACCGGCTTGTTGGACGCCGCTTCCAGCAAGGAACGCTCCACTGCCGGTTGATCCGCAACTTTCTGTTCAAGGGCGTCCACCTCGGCTTCCAGCGCCTCATATGCGGCGGCGGCGGCCTGTTCGGCCTGCAGGTCCTCTACAGCGCCTTGGGCGGTTTCCAGATCAGCCCGTGCACTCTCTAGATCGGTTTCGATCTGCTCATCCGCTCCGCCCGCATCCACGAGTGCTTGCTCCAGGTCGGAGACCGCCTGCGCCTTGGATTGGAGCTCCGTTTGCGCATTGGCCAAGTCGGTCTCGATATCGGCGCTAGGGCGATCCGGCGGGGTCATTCCCTCCAGAAGTGCCGTCTTTTCGTCAAGGTCGGCCTGAAGCTCCTGACCATCCACAACCGCGTCGCGATACGCGGCAATGCGTCCAACGCGCGAGTTGGGAGAGGCGTTTTTCAGCGCATTCGGTGACGCGTGCGCGGCGTTCAGAGCACCCAATTCGGCGGCGCTGACACCAAGGACCGACGCGAGGCCCTTGCCCTTTGCGGTCTTGACCTTGGCGGGTTTGGTTGATGCACCGCTTACTGCGGGTTTTGTTTTTCCGCCTGTGGTCGCACCATCGTCAGCCGACGGATTGCCGGCGCCATTGCCGCCATTACCGCCATTACCGTTGCCGTTGCCGCCAGCATTACCATTGCCGCCGCCATTGCCATTTCCACCGTTGCCATTTCCACCTCCATTATCATTTCCACCACCGTCGCTGCCTTCGTTCCCCGACTTGGCGTGGGCCGCGTCGGGCATCGAAAACGCCATGACAAACGCTGCCGAACCCAACAGGGCTACGGACAACGAGCAGGCTTTCAAGATTCGTGTCGTTGACTTCTTCATTTTGGACCTCTGCGAGTGCACGGTTAAGAACTTGCGTTCTGCTTGCTTGTCGTGGTCTGCAACCCCCGTCAGCTTCAGGCCGACCGCGACTCGCAAAACTGTCCGTGCACTTGACACCATCGCCGTTTAACTCTGCAGGAACCGTTCGTTCATCTTGGGTTCACGTCGATTTTGCTAAATCTGTTTGCATGAGACAGGCACCGATCATTATTCTTGTGTCGATGCTGGCCCTGTGTGGGCCGGCGTTCAGCGCGTCGTTGCGTGAAATCGACGCGTCCGAACTGCGCAAGATCGCAAGCAACGGCCAAACGATCAGCATGAAGCGGGCCATCGATTCAGTAGCGAAGGCAACTGGGGGCGCGCCGGTCGAGGCGCGTGCTTTCCAAGCCGAAGATGTATTCTATCGAATCGTCATAAAGAAGCCGAACGGCAAACTGGTCAGCGTCATCATCAACGCAAGAACCGGCGAGCAGGTCTCCAAAAGTTCATCGATCGGCAAGCAGGTCTCGGCCGCAGCTGAAGCTGGTTCAGTAGGCAACAGCACCAAGGGCAAGAGCGAGACCGCCGGGTCCAACGGCAACGGCAACGGCGGCGGCAATGGTGGTGGCAACGGCAACGGCGGCGGCAATAGCGGCGGCGGCGGCGGCGGCGGCAATGGTGGCGGCAACGGCGGCGGGAACAACTAATTTCTGCCACAATGATTGCCAAATCCGCAGATAGTATTCATTACCATGAGAATACTCCTTGCCGAAGATGAACCGGTCCTGTGCGACCAGATCAAAAAGCTCCTGTCTGCAGAAGGCAGGGTTGTTGATGTTGCGCGTGACGGTGAAGAGGCCTGTTTTCTCGGCTCCACCGAACCTTACGACATGATCATTCTCGATATTGGCCTGCCGATCAGGGATGGCACGTCGATCCTCAAGGAATGGCGCAGAACTGGCATTGCGACGCCAGTGTTGATCCTGACGGCACGTGACGGATGGTCTGATCGCGTTGATGGTCTGGATGCCGGCGCGGACGACTACATGACCAAGCCGTTTCATCTGCCCGAGCTTGCTGCGCGCGTCCGCGCAACCCTTCGGCGAAGCTCGGGGCGCACCAATCCGCTGTTTGAAAAGAATGGCGTTGTTTTCGACACACGCTCTGGTCGTGCGACCATTGACGGCGTGCCGATCGATCTTACGTCCCAGGAAGTCGCGGTCCTGTCCTATCTCATGCACAACGCGGGTCGTCTGATTTCCAGAACCGAACTGTCCGAGCACATTTACGAGTATGACGGGGATCGCGATTCCAACACGATCGCGGTGTTCATCAACCGGCTGAGAAAGAAACTGGGATCGGATCTGATCCAGACCATGCGCGGTCGCGGATACATGATCGAACCTGCCTGATGCTGTCTCTGCGAAAGAGGGCATGGCTCAGCGGCGGACTTTCCGCGCTGGTTGCTGTCACCATCGGGACCTTTCTTCTTTATTCGTTTCTCAATCTGAAAGCTCTGGAGCGATTTGATCGTTCGCTGGCGGAACGGCACACCCAGATCGTCGTGGCCCTAAGCAACGTGCCCGATGAACCTGAAAGGCTAGGCGAGTTGATATTTGACCCGTCGTTTCAGGCGCCTTTCTCGGGGCGCTACTGGCAGGTGACCGGCCCAGACGGACAGATCCACACCTCGGCCTCGTTGCTTGAGGCGACGTTGCCGGAGCCTGAAGTCAAGTCGAACCAATTGATGCTGGTGGATTCAGAAGGGGCCGAAGTCGAGCAAGTCCGGATCGCACACCAGGTGATCTCGCTGGAGGACGGCAGCGAATGGAGTGTTGCAGTTGCTGAAAGCCGGTCCGAACTGATCGCGGAACGGGTGGAGACACGGCGCAGCCTGATCCTGGCGTTCGCCTTGGTGGCGGCACTTGGCCTTTCGGCTGTGCTTTTGCAGACGGCGGCAATCATCGGGCCGCTGGACAAGCTTCGCAAGGACGTCGCCCACCGGTGGGATCGTGATGAGGAGCTTAACCAGACCGACTACCCCGAGGAGGTTGCGCCACTTGTCAGCGACATCAACACCCTTTTGCAGCGCAATCGCGACATTGTCGCACGTTCGCGCCGGCAGGCTGCGGACCTGGCACATGCACTGAAGACGCCCAGTGCGATCCTGCGCAATGAATTGACCGCCCTCGCGGAAAATGCGCACGACATGGACAAAGCCATCGACACGCTTGATCGGCTGGATGCGCAGCTCGGTCGGTCGCTGGCCCGTATCCGCATGTCAAACACGGGCGAGACGACTTTCGCCCGCACCGATCTGAGCAATTCGGTGGACAGGTTTTCCAGGCTGTTCGGTTCGATGGCCAAGCGGGACGGAAAGCAATTCCTGGCTGCCAGTGAGCCGCATCTCAACATCCGCATGGATGCACAGGATATCGAAGAGGTGTTGGGCAACCTGCTGGATAACGCCTTGAAATGGTGCCGCAATACCATTTCGCTGACCGTGCGGAAGTTCTCTGACGGGATCGAACTTATCATCGAAGATGACGGGCCCGGCATTCCGGAAAACGACAGAAGCGAAGCCCTTCGATCAGGTGGTCGGCTCGACACGTCCAAACCGGGCAGCGGCCTTGGTTTGGCGATCGCCATTGACCTGCTTCGCGCTTACGACGCCATGCTTGAGATTAAGGAATCTCCAAACTTCGGCGGACTTGCGGTGCATATCCTGCTGCCGGCCCGGCTGGTAAGGTCAAGGCTTGATCCCTAGCTGTCGGCAAGCTGGCCAAGCTCACGCACAAATTTGCAGGCGAGCGGGCACTGTCAAAGCAAACTTCTTGAGCGAACCGGCCTCGCCACCTAGTGTTCTGAGTCTGACGGTTTCTACCTTGGTCCACGGATTTCATCGATTTTGTCCAGCGCGCGTCGTTCTCGGGTGAGGATATCGTCAGCCGTTTTGGTCCAGGTGAAGGGCTTTGGCTTGGCGTTATGGCGCAGCAGGTAGTCGTAGATGGCGGTCTCCAAATCGTCGACGCTGGAGTAACTGCCCCTGCGGATGCGCCTTGTGGTGATCGCGGCGAAGAAGCGCTCGACAAGGTTCAGCCAGGACGCGCTGGTGGGCGTGAAATGCAGCTTGAAGCGCAGATGTTTCGCGAGCCACGCCTTGACCTCGGGCGTCTTGTGGGTGGCGTAGTTGGCGAGCACGAGATGCACGTCGCGCGGCTTGGGAACGGCGCGGTCGATGCGGCGCAAGAATCG
>JANPBI010000034.1:0-5151 GCA_031430315.1 Rhodobacterales bacterium
GTCGAGATGTGCACCGCGACCGACCGCCAGCCGGTGTTCAACCTGATGCCAGCGGCGGGCGATGTCGACGTCATGATTACCGCCGAAATGATGGAGGCTGGCCGCGCGATCATCCGGGGGTTCGTGACGCCCGATCGCACAACGCTGATCACCTCCACCCACCGCGCACTGGCCGTCAGCGAAAAGATGGTGCCGGGGGACGGCATCGCTTCCAGCGCCGAAGTGATTGCCGCGGCCGAGGTCGCGGCACGCCGCTTTATCGCTGCCGATTTCGACGCTGTGGCTGTGGCGAGCGGGTCCGTCATCTCGGCCACGTTGTTCGGCGCGCTTGCAGCGTCAGAAACCCTCCCCTTTGCCAAAGAGGCGTTCGAGGCCGCGATCCGCGCAGGCGGCAAGGGCGTCGAACCCTCCGTGCGTGCCTTTGCCGCCGGGTACGATGCGGCACTCGTTGGGACCGCCGCACCCGAACCCGCAGCCAAGCCCGCCCCGACCTTGCGCGGCCCGGACAGCCTGCTGGCCGACTGGGACCGCCTGACCCGCAGGATCGACGCCCTGCCCGCCCCTGCCCATGACCTCGCGCGCGCGGGCCTGCAAAAGGTGGTGAGCTTTCAGGACCTTGCATATGGTACGACATACCTGAACCGGCTGGACGTCATCGCGGCCCACGACCGCCCGCCCCACGATCTGACGCGCGAGGCCGCGAAATACATCGCCAATGCCATGGCCTATGACGACCTGATCCGCGTGGCCGACCTGAAAACCCGCGGCGACCGGTTCACCCGCATCCGGGGCGAAATGGGGGTCAAGGACGCACATGTCCTGCAACTGACCGAGTTCTTCCACCCGAGGGCCGAGGAAATCGCAGGCCTTTTGCCCAACGCCTGGGGCACGCGCGTGCAGGCCAACCCCAAGGCGATGGCCCGCCTGGACCGCTGGTTCAACCGGGGTCGGCGCCTGCGCACCGACAGCCTGCCCGCCTATCTGATCCTGTACCTGATCGGCGGTCTGCGCTGGTACCGACGCCGCACCCGCCGCCATTCGGAAGAGGTGGCGCATCTGGACGCCTGGCTTGCCACCGCCATGGGCTACCTGCCGCAGAACTATGACCTCGCGGTGGAGGTGATCCGCTGCCGCCGCCTGATCAAGGGCTATTCCGACACCCACGCGCGCGGCTTGTCGAAATATGATCGCGTCATGGCGGGTATCGCCTTGGTCGCCCAACGCAGCGATGCGGCCGACTGGGCACGCCGGTTGCGCGAGGCCGCCTTGAAGGATGAGGATGGAAAGGCGCTGGACGGCGCGCTGCAGACCATCGCGAGTTTTACCTGACAAGATTTCAGGATTTACGTCGCAAGTGCCCCGTTCAGGGGGCGCAAATGATCAATCCGTCAATACGCGGTATTTGCCACCCCAATAGGCCAGCGCTCCCGCACCCGGAGTGGTCCGGATCGCCCGGACCCGCCCGATCAGGATCGTGTGTGTCGCCCGGTCGATCATCTCGTCGACAGTGCAATCGAACGCAGTCGGCGCGCCGCGCAACAAGCGCGCACCCGTGACTGCCGTGTCCCAGTCGGCCCCGTCATATCGGGCAGCGCCTTGAACACCGCCAAAGCCGGAAAACCGCTCTGCCACCGGCTGATGCGCGGCCCCCAGCGACGACCAGCCAAACCGGCCATAAGACTTCAACAAGGGCAGGCTCGAAGATGACAGGTTCACGCAAGCCAACAGCAAAGGCGGCTCAGCCGACAGCGAGATCGCCGAGGTAACGACAAGCCCCGACGACTGGTCTGCGTCACCCACCGTCAGTACGGACACGTTGCCGACAAAGGCCCGCATCGCATCGCGGAACGCCTTGGGGCTGGGATCGTTCGCATCATCTTCTTGCACGGGGGTGTTCCTTTACCGGATTCCCGCCTTTTTCAGCCGTGGCAGGACTTCCTGAGCGAAATAGGGGAACTCCTTCACATAATCCACAAAGGAAAGCGTTGTTCCGGCAAAACCGGTCTCGTGCAGTGAAATCAGACCTGCCGCCACCTGATCGGGCGTGCCGACCAATGGAAATCCGCCATGACCAAGTGCCATGGTGTGACGGATCATCTGCAACAGGTCATGCGGGAACGACAAGGCATGGGCCAGCTGCAGGCGGATCAGATTGTCCGTCGCTACCCAGTCAGCATGTTCTTCAACGATATAGTGCACATAGTCCTTGGCTTCCTGCTCGGTCGGGCGACAGACGACATGGCTAAACGTCAGTACCCCAACTTTGCGGTTCTTGGTCGCGGCCTGCTGTTTCAGCGCGGCGATTTCGTCACGCGACCGCGCAAGGTCGATCGCGGGTGTAAAAAGGAAATCGGCATTGTCAGTGGCAAACTCCCGCCCCTGCGGGCTGCCGGCAGCATTGATGATCGGGATCGAGCCGCGCAGAGGTGCCGGATCGCCCTTCAGCCCCCTGATATTGTTGAAATAAGTGCCGTCCCAATCGAAATGGGTGTCAGATTTCCAGATTTTGCGCACCAGATCGTACCATTCTTGCGCATAGCCGTAACGGGTTTCGTGGTCATCCGGCAGCGTCAGGCCCAGCGCCTCGTATTCCGGCTTGTTCCAGCCCGCGACGATGTTCAAACCGGCGCGGCCATGACTTATCTGGTCGATGGTGGCCAATTGCTTTGCCACCACGACCGGATGATTGGCCGCGCAATGGATCGTCGCAAACACCGCGATGTTTTCGGTCGAGGCCAGCAGACCGGCCGCCCAGGTCATCGTCTCCAATACCGACCCATGAAAATCGGTCGGACCGCCATAACCGATCCACCGGGCAATCGGCAGCATGAAGTCGATGCCCGCTGCGTCCAGCATCTTGGCAAGTGCCAGGTTGTTGTCCCACGAGTTTACCCAACGCTCGGGGGCTTGGGTCGGCGTCATGCCGGAAGAGCAGTTGGTTGAAAATGTGCCCAGGCGAAAGTGATCGCCCGATGTCATCGGGTTCGTTGTCATGATTGCTATCCCTGTTATTGATTATTAGAGGTATTTTATGGTTGAAAGTCTATCGTAAAATCCATTTGCGTCAACGGATTTGCAGGGCCAGTCTGCCAAGGGTCAAGGAGCGCAGCACATCATGTCTAAAAACGTGGACGACCAAAGGGATGCGCCGCTGGACTATCGCTGGCACCTGGCCCAAAGCGCCGTCGAAGTCGATGCGACCGAACTGGAATTTGCCCTGATGCGGGCATTCGAAGGATTCGGGCGCTGGCAGTCGGAATGTCTGGCCAGCGTCTGTGACCTGGCGGCGACAGGTCCTGAAAACGCGCTTTTGCATATCATCCGGATGAACGAACGTCCCAAAACCATGAAGGATCTGGCGCGCCTGACAAATCGCGATGACGTGCCGAACATGCAGTATTCGCTGCGCAAGCTGATTGCGGCGGGCCTGGTCATACGGCAGGGGGCCGGACGATCCGGCGTCACCTATAAGGTCACGCCGGAAGGCCGGCGCGTGACTGAGGACTACGGCGCCTTGCGGCGACGTCTGTTGATTTCGGCCATCGAAGGGGTTCCGGGTTATGCGTCTCGCCTTGTCGATGCAACGCGTGCCTTGAACCTGCTGTCAGGGATTTATGAAGAAGTTGCGCGCGTTGCTGCGACCCACCGGCGTGCCTAAACCCCGTCCGCGCGCAACCGTGCCACGACGCGGGCAACCAAGGCCTGTCGTTCGGCATTGGGCGGATGGCTGCCCAGGAACCTGTCGCCCGGATCCGGCAGGCGGCTGAAGAACGCCGCCCCGCGGATCGGATCATAGCCCGCCATCAAGGCAATCTCGGCCCCTAGGGCATCGGCCTCCAGTTCGAACTCCTTGGAATAGCTGCGCGCGCCAACCTCGGCCCCAAAGGCCTGCGCCTGGCGGATACCTTCGGCGGTCGCCCCGTTTGCCTGCGCCAAGGCCCCGGCAAGGATCGCGGCCCCCGCGGCACTTTGCTGACGTTTGGGGATATGGTTCAAGACATGGTGCGCGGCCTCGTGGCCCATGACAAAGGCGATTTCGTCGGCGTTTTGGGTATCGGCGATCAGCGCAATGGTAAATCCGACGATCGGGCGACCGGTCCGGTCCACGGTCTGAAAGGCGTTCGGCGGCTGGCCGGGGCGGTCATCGACGACAATGCGGATGTCGCAGTTCACATCCGCCGACCGCTGGCGACAAAGCGCCTCGGCCACAGGTTCGACCTGCGACACCACCGACACGAACAGCGTAGCCACCTCCGGCGGGGCCAGGCGGCCCGGGGTTGCGGCAACTTGCAAGGGACGCTCCGCGCGTTCCGCTGGTGGATACCCGGCAATACAGCCAGAAAGCAGGAACAGGGCTGCCAGAAGGGCTGCACGCATGGGATCTGGCCTGCCTTGGCTCGATGATTTCTTGTTGGCGCAACCTAGCAGAACGGCCACCGGCAACCAGCCCCGATCACGCGACTTTCATCGCCCTTGGCACGTTTCCGCATCCGCCACCCGAGGCACGGGCACAGGCACCCTCGGCCCATTGTGCCGCCCGTCCGCGCGTCCTAACATCAGCGCATGTTTACCATCGAGCACGACTTTGACGCGACAGTCATCACCTTGGTGGATGACGGGGCCGACCTGCCTCTGCAAGAGGATGTGATCATCCAGGCCTTTGAGGATTGCGTGTCGGTGGAACAGTTTGATGCGCGCCTGAATACCACTCTGCGGCTGGTCCTGTCGCTCGGTCAGGTGCGCGATCTGGCCGCCGCGCTGAACCTTCCCGAAGGCAGCTACCGCATTTCCGGGTCCGAAGGCGGCTGAACCCTCCGCGATATGTCGTCCGCCCGAAAGTGCGGGACAAAGATAATTGTGCCGTGCCCATTCCGGATCGGCTCGATGACGTCTATCTGTGGCGCGCCGTCCCCCTGCAAAGGCCCCCCCATGCCCGACCGCAACCAAGCCGCCCTCGATTTCCTGCTCGCGCGGCGATCCCTGCCCGCCAAGACCTTTGCCGCCCCGGTGCCGACACGGGCGGAGCTGGAGGTGATCCTGACCGCCGCCCTGCGCGTGCCCGACCATGGCAAGCTGGAGCATTGGCGGCTGCTGGTGCTGGAACGCGCAGCCCTCATGCGGCTTGCCGACCTCGCCGAGGCGCGCGCGCAT
>JANPBI010000035.1:0-22329 GCA_031430315.1 Rhodobacterales bacterium
GGCGGCTCTTGTCCTCGCGCGCTTCCTGGATCAGGCGTTTGGCTTTCTGCTCCAGCCAGGCGGTGTAGTTGCCCTCATACGGAATGCCGCGGCCGCGGTCGAGTTCAAGGATCCAGCCGGTGATGTCGTCAAGGAAATAGCGGTCGTGGGTGACGATCAGGATGGTGCCCTTGTAGGCGATCAGGTGTTTTTGCAGCCAGGCGATGGATTCGGCGTCGAGGTGGTTGGTGGGTTCATCGAGGAGCAGCATGTCGGGCTTTTCGAGCAGCAGTTTGCACAAGGCCACGCGGCGGCGTTCGCCACCGGACAGGGTTTCGACATCGGAATCATCGGGCGGGCAGCGCAGGGCATCCATCGCGACGCCGACCGAGGCCTCAAGCTCCCACAGGTTGCCGGCGTCGATCTGGTCTTGCAGGGCGGCCATTTCGTCGGCGGTTTCGTCCGAGTAGTTCATCGCAAGCTCGTTGTACCGCTCGAGGATGGCGGTTTCCTTGGCGACGCCGAGCATGACGTTTTCTTTGGCCGTCAGCTCTGGGTCGAGGTGGGGTTCCTGTGCGAGGTAGCCGACCTTGGCCCCCTTGGCGGCCCAAGCCTCGCCTTTGAAATCGGTATCCATGCCAGCCATGATGCGCAGCAGGGTGGATTTGCCCGACCCGTTGACGCCGACAACGCCGATCTTCACGCCGGGCAGAAAGTTCAGGTGGATGTTTTCAAAGCACTTCTTGCCGCCGGGATAGGCCTTGGAGACGCCTTCCATGTGGTAGACATACTGATAGCTGGCCATGGGGGTGCTCCTGATCCGGGTTTGGCGCGACAGATAGCCCGATTGCTGCCAAAGGGCAACGCAGGGCGCGACGCGGCGCGCGGGATCGGCAGACAGCGGAAAAGATCGGTTAGCGTGCCAGTCTTCGGGAGATGGCGGCCCGCAGCCGAACCTCGACCAGACGGTAAGACACCGAGGCCACGGCAATGCAGCACGCCACGACCAGGGCCGAGAAAATCCAGTAGTTGCTGAACAGTGGCCAGCCGGACTCGGCCTCAAGCTTGGCCGTGACCAGCAGCGTCACCGACAGGATCGGCACGTGGCACAGATAGATCGAGAACGACGTCAACCCGATCCAGCGGGGCACGGCCCGTGCGGCCAAGGGCGTCATCAGGCCCGAATTCAGGCTAGTGGCCGCAACGAAGACGACGGCTGCGATGTATCCTGCAAGCGTCATCCCGGTGCCGAAGGCCACCAGCATCACGACGAAGGCTGCCAGATCGATCCGGCGGCCCAGGCGGCGCGTGGTCTCGGTGTGGCGCTGGGTCAAGAGGCAAGCCAGTCCACCCAAAGTGAACCCGAGGAGGGCGCGAAGCACCGACCCAAGGCCGGTAATGACGTCGATAGTGCCGTTGATCGAGATGAACAGCCAGACCCCGGCGAATACGGCGCCAATAGCCAGCCCAAGCGCGAACGTCCCTCGCGCGCTCGCCGCCAGAACCAGCAGTGGCAGGTAAAGATAGGCGATGAACTCGACCGCGATTGACCACAGGGGGATGTTGAAATTCGGTGTAATATCCAGGATGGACTGCACCATCAGCACATGCGCCACGACGGCGGCGAGGGTCGAGGAACTGCCCGGCTCGATATTGGGCGCACGCGATTGCGCGAGGAACCACACCAGGATCGAGACGATCAGCCACAAAAGATAGGCGGGATAGATGCGGATGAACCGCCGGAGCATGAAATTGGCTGTGGACCGACCAGGATCCTTGGCAAAGGCATCGCGATACTGGCGCATCAGGATGAACCCGCTCAGAACGAAGAACACATCGACAAACACGTATCCGTTGCGGATCAGTCCGGCGGCCAGCCCCAAATCCGTGTCACGATGCGCGAGGGCGCAGTGGTACAAGACCACGAACAGGGCCGCAAACCCGCGTAAGGCGGTGTGCACGATGACTTCGTCGGTTGCCGGGGCGGTCGATCTCACTCACGAATCCTGCCAGTAACATTGCATTGCAGGACGACGCGGAAATGACATGAGCGCGCCCATTCCTGCATCGATAGTCGACTGCGTCACATTGGGCAATCGGATCAGAGGCGCTTGGCCAGCCAGATGTTAGCGGGAGGGGTGGTGTAAGGTGCGATCTCGCTCCACCCGTCGGAGCGGTAGAGGGTGATTGCGGTTGTAAGGTGGGTGTTGCTATCGAGGCGGGCTTGGGTAAAGCCCATGTCGCGGGCGCGGACCTCGATAGCGCGCATAAGGCGCAGGCCAAGGCCTTGGCCGCGCGCGATGGGGTCGACCCAGAGGCGTTTCACTTCGGCGATGCCAGGCTCAAGTTCACGCAGCGATACGCAGCCGATGGGCAGGTCGTCGGACCAGGCGATGAGGAAAGCGCCGGTCGGAGGGCGGTACTTGGCGGCGTCGGGCAGGGGGAGGGGCAGCATGTCGGGGGTCAAGACGTCAAAGGTGGCAAGAAGCTGTTGGTAATAGGACCAGACGCAGTGGAGGGCTGCAGGGTCGTCGGGGTCGGCGTCGCGGATTTCGACATCGTCGCGCAGCATCACTGTGGCGATCAGGTCCATCGCATCGATGACGGCCTGCTGGCGGGACCCGGCGCGGGCGAAAACCTGTTGCGCCTTGGCGTGGCCGAGGTTTTCGTAGATCTGCCGTTCAGTTTGGCCTGCCGTGGTCAGGTGGACGATCCGGCAGCGGCGGTCGGCAGGATCGGTCACGAGTTGGATCAGCCCTTCGGTCTGAAGGCTGCGAAGGGTGCGGCTGAGAAGGCCGGTATCGAGGCCGAGGCGGGCGCGAATCTCGGCAACATCGGTACCGCTCGGCCTGATCAGATGCAGGACCCGTGCGACGCCGAGGGGACGCCCGCGCCCGAGGTAGGATGTGTCGAGCGCGCCGATTTCGCGCGTGACGACGCGGTTGAAACGGCGGAGGCGGGCGATGGGGTCGAGCATTGTTGACCTGAGTCAGTTATATAAGCTGACTAAAGTCAAGTAGTTTGGCTGTGTCAAGGGGTTTCGCCTTTACAGCCGTGCCACGGGGCGCCAAAACTGCTGCGTGGTGATGAAGTTAGGGGCCTGAATGCGCACGGGGTTCCCGATTGCAACACGCGGCATGGTCGTGGGCCTGCTGGGCGGGTCGTTTGACCCTGCGCATGAGGGCCACGTCCATATCACGCGCGAGGCACTGGCCCGGATGGGCCTTGATCAAGTGTGGTGGCTGGTCACCCCCGGCAATCCGCTCAAGACGCGCCAGCCAGCGCCGATGGTGGACCGTCTGGCGCAGGCGCGGCGCGTGATGGACCATCCGCGCGTCAGGATCACGGAACTTGAAACCTACCTCGGCACCACCACCACCGCTGACACCATCGACCGGCTGCGGGCGATCTATCCGCAGGTGCGGTTCGTGTGGCTGATGGGGGCGGACAACCTGGTGCAGTTTCATCGCTGGGGACGGTGGCGCGATATCCTGCGCAGCGTTCCGGTCGGGGTGCTGGCGCGACCGGGGTCTGGGGTCGCGGCGCGGCTGTCAGTGGCGGCGCAGGCGTTCCGGGTGCATCAGGTAGAGCGCGGCGAGGGGCTGGGGGCGAGACCCGCGCCGGCCTGGTGTTTCGTGAACCTGCCAATGCATGCGGCAAGTTCATCCGCGATCCGGGCACAAGGGAAGTGGAAGGCGTAAAAGCCGATCCTTTATCGCACAAAGATGATGTCGCGCACGTGGACCACGCTGGACGAATTCTACGGTTGCGGTATGTGAAGGGCGTCGCAACGTGGACGGGACGACCCCGGTGATTTCAAGACGAGCCATTTTGGGCGGCCTGTTGGCCGGGGTATCGGCCCCGGCGTTGGGTGAGGTTCTGGAGCGGTCGGTGATACCGCCGCCGCGACCGTCGCGCGGCAAGGCCACCAGCACGGCCAGCGATCCCGACCGGTCGGCGCGGCTGGTCGAGGCGGCAAACCTTGGCGGGACCACGGGTTTTGTTGTGGTGGATGCGGCGTCCGGCGCAGTGCGGGAGGCGCGCGCGGCCGACATTCCGATGCCGCCCGCAAGCGTGGCCAAGGCGATGACCTCGCTTTATGCCCTCGATAAGCTGGGGGCGCAGTTCCGCTTTCCGACGCGGGTGATGGCCACAGGCCCCATCGAGGCGGGTATGCTGCAGGGCGATCTGATCCTTGCAGGGGGCGGGGATCCGACGTTGCAAACCGACCAGCTGGGCGATCTGGTGGCGCGTCTAGCAAAGCTAGGCCTTCGCGGTGTCACGGGGCGATATGTTTACTGGGATGCCAGGCTGCCGGGCTTGCCGTATGTGGCGGCGGACCAGCCTGACCATGTGGGGTATAACCCGGCGATTGCGGGGCTGAACCTGAACTTCAACCGCGTGCATTTTGAATGGAAGCGCGACGGGGGTGGCGGCTGGACGGTCGCCGTCGATGCGCGGGGAGAGCGGTTCCTGCCGGACGTTGATCTGGTGCGGGTCGCAGTGGTTGACCGTAAGGCGCCGCTCTTCACCTATGAGCCGGGCACGACGAGCGAAGGCTGGACGGTGGCGTCGGCGGCCTTGGGCAAGGGGGGCAGTCGCTGGCTGCCGGTGCGTCATCCGGGGCTTTACACTGCGGAAGTGTTGCGCACTCTTGCCCGTGCGCAGGGGATCAGGCTGCCAGTAGCGGGTCTGACACGGTCGGCAAACGGGACCGAAATCGGGCGGATCGACAGCGAGCCGTTGCCGGAGGTGCTGCGCGACATGCTGAAATATTCAACCAACCTGACCGCCGAAGCCGTGGGCCTCAGCACGTCGGGCGCGCGCGGGCTGGGGGCATCGGGGACGGCGATGGCGAGCTGGGCCAATGCGACATTCGGGATTTCCACGCGGTTTGACAACCATAGCGGATTGGGTGGGCAGACGCGCATCTCTCCGGCGGACATGGCCAAGGCGCTGGTGGCGGCAAATCGCGAGGGACGGGGGCTGAAGCCGCTGTTGCGTGACTATGGGATGCGCGACGACAAAGGCAAAGAAATCAAGGGGCATGTGACCAAGGTGCTGGCGAAGTCGGGGACGCTGAACTTTGTCTCCGGTTTGGCCGGGCATATCGTGCCGCCGGGCGGGCGCGAGTTGATCTTTGCCATCTTTTCAGCAGACCCAGCCCGGCGCGACGGGATTGCCGTGGCTGACCGCGAAGAGCCGCCGGGCGTAAAGGACTGGACCCGGCGGGCAAGGCGGCTGCAAGGACAGCTGATCAGCGGCTGGGCGTCGTCATACGCCTGAGACCCCGGCCCAGAAGAGCGCCATTTGATAGACAAGCGGGATGCCCACGATCAGCATGAACGGAAAGGTAATTCCCAAAGATGACGTCAGGTAAATGCCCGGGTTTGCCTCGGGGAAGGTAGCGCGAACGGCGGCGGGCGCATCGATATAGCTTGCCGATGCCGCGACTGCCCCCAGAACGAATGCCGATCCGACAGGCAGGCCCGCGAATGTGGCAAGGCCGGTGGCGACAAGGCCGTGGATCATCGGCATCGCGATCCCGTAGACGGCCATGCGCGGTCCGACCTTGGCAAATTCGCGCAGCTGCGGGGCCGCGGTCTTGCCCATTTCCAGGATGAAGAGCACCAGCACGCCGCGAAAATGGTCGACGAAAAACGGCTCGATCCGGGTGAAATTCTTTTCGCCGATGGCGGCGCCGATGATGAGGCCGCCGCCGAGAAGGAGCAACCCGCGTCCGCGCAGGGTTTCCATCAGGATGACACTGAGGGGGGCTCCGTTTGCGCCCTCGCTGCGGGCAAGAGCAATCCTGCCATAGAACAGGGCGACGAGGATGCCAAGTTCCAGCAGTGCCACCAAGCCGGTGATATAGCCCTCCATCGGGGTGCCCATGCTTTCGCCATAGCTGCGCGAGACAACAAAAGTGACCGACGACACCGAGCCATAAAGGGCGGCCACCCCGGCGGCGTTGCGGATGTCGAGTTTCAGGGCGTGGCGCGCGACAAGGAACGCAAAGGCCGGGATGCCGACCACAAGGGCGGCGGTGACGGCGAGGGCAGGGCCGATGTTGGATAGGTCGGATGTGGCCAATTCCCGCCCTCCCTGCAGGCCGATGGAGAACAACAGAAAGATTGCAAAGATGCGGATCACGGGTTCGGGGATTTCCAGATCCGAGCGGATCAAGGTGGCAATGATGCCCAGAAGAAAGGCGAGGGTAATGGGCGAGATCAGGTTTTCGATCAGGATGGCACTGTCCAATTTCGGCTCCCGTTGCTGATTGTCGACGGGTTCTGCACTGCGGCAATTGAAATGAGAAACGAATAGTTTAGATATGATTAATCAACAAAACAGATAGGATGAAAATGGCCGACCTGGATATTGCCCTGCTGCGCAGCTTTGTCGTGCTGGCCGAAACGGCCAGTTTCGGGCGGACCGGCGCGCGGATCGGGCGGTCTCAATCGGCGGTATCGGCGCAGATCGCGCGGCTGGAAAACGTTCTAGGCCAAAGGCTTGTGGCGCGTGACACCCGCAATGTGCGCCTGACGCCCGAAGGCGAGCGTCTGCTGCCCGAGGCGCGCGCGATGGTGGCGCAGGGCGACCGGCTGGTAGAGCGGTTCCGCGCGGCGGGCATCGCGGGTGAAGTGCGGTTCGGCAGCCCCGAGGATTTCGCCAGCGCCTATCTACCCGAGGTTCTAGGGGTATTCGCAGCGGCGCACCCAGAGGTGGAACTGCATGTAAGTTGCCAGCTGACGCTGCCGCTGATCGCCGAATTCGAGGCGGGCGCGCATGACCTGATCGTGGTCAAGCAAGACCCCGCGCGGCCCTGGCCGGGAGCCAAGGCATTGTGGCGCGAGCCGCTGGTCTGGGTCGCGGCACCGGAGTTTGCGGTGGTTGAGGGGCGGCCCGTGCCGCTGGTGATGAGCCCAGCACCTTGCGTCTACCGCGCGCGGGCGGTGGATGCGGTGGGCAAGGCGGGTTGGCGGTGGACGGGCGTCTATACCTCGCCGTCCTTTGCCGGTGCTGTGGCAGCGGTGCAGGCTGGACTGGGCGCAATGGTGATGCCGGAGGCGATGGTGCCGCCGGGGTTGCAGCGGCTGGACGGCTGGCCCCCGCTGGCCGAGGCGGAAATGGCGCTGCTGGTGCGTGCGGATGCCGGTGCGGCGGTCAGCGCACTGGCGGAATTTGTGGGGGAGCGGGTGCGGAGGTAGAGGGGGGAAAGGGAGCCCCTCGACGGTCTTCACGCGTGGACAGATTCCAAACGGTTGATTTGGCGAGAGGATTTTGCGGGCGTCAGGGGATCGTTAAGGGGATATGTAGTTCTAGAAGCGCCTGAGTTAAACCATGAACCCCACAAGCAATCAGCGACCGAACAACAGAGTGTCGCATATTTCGCCAAACACGAAGTGGTAGACAGGTATGTCAACGATCCGATGGGACTGTAGAAGTTAAGATGGGCAGCTTGGGGTGTTCGGTGTGTCGGGGTGGAGCGATCTTGAGTCTTACGAAAAAATTTGACGTGCTACTTTCGACCATAGGAAATCTAATGGTTTTCGCTGGTCTAGTCTTCACGGCATTAGAAGTCAGAAAGAAATCGCAAATTCAAGTTGAGTCAAATGATTAGCAGAGAAAGATGGCTGCACAAGAGGCGATTGCGGGTTCACATGAGAGAGAGCTGAAAGCAGATATCGAAAGATACTTGAAGTTCATTGATTCACCAAGACAGATTCCGTTGCCAGAGATACTCGAAGCTATTGAGACCAGTAAAGAGACTGGAAAGAGCATCATCACTGGACTTCATCGTGTATTAAACATATATGAGTCATACGCCAGAGGAATCAGGGTTGGATTATACGATGAGGAGGTAATAAGGTCGTCCAGAAAGATACCTATGATATCAACGTATGAAGCATTTAAAGAGTATATACCGCACCGAACTGCAATGAGAAATGATAATCCTTGGCCGGAATACGAAGCCTTAGTAATCCAATGGCTTGGAAAGTGACAAAGTCAGTTCTTGTCCTGACGGACCATAAGAGTCACAATCCTCAAGAATCAATTTACTCCTTCTGCAACGCGATACTTGACAGGCCCGAAACTAGTCGCGTGGTCGTCGTGTCGCGCGGGAATATCGAAAATGGAGGATTCTTTTATGGTGATCAAGCTGTGCTATACGGGAAAAATTTGGAAGGCAATTTTCACCGGGACAGTTGGTCTTGGGTGTCGGGCATAGAACGATTTAATGTAAATGATTTTGATCTGACTTTGCTGAGGCTTGATCGACCATTCGATGTGCACGCTGCTGCTACGCTGCAATCTAAGCTTCAGAGTTGTCCTTTTGTGTTCAATGGAATTGGTGGAATACTCAAAACGAGGCTCAAGAGTTTTGTGGCAAGTTTTGATCGATTTGTCCCGCCGTCCCGCCTTTGCATGAATGAGGCGGAAGCGTTCGATTTTTTCGAGATTTTCGATGACGCAGTTCTCAAGCCTGACGACGGGTACGCCGCAAAGGGAGTCGTCCGCGTAACTGCTGGGCAGATGGATGGCGCTGAGTTTACAGGTCCAATACACGACTATTTTGCGACGCTTCGGCAAGATCAGGACTGGCCGCGAGTTGCTGTCAAATTTCTTCGTGGAATATCTGCGGGCGACAAGCGGCTACTTATTGCGAATGGAAGATTGATTAGTTGTGTCTTGCGGATACCAAGAGCTGATCGATGGCTAGTTAACTATGATGCAGGTCGAACTACAATGCCGTCTCTTCCAACAAAGCGAGAGCTTGACATCATTGAGTATGTTTCCGAAAAAATATATGGTCTTAACGTGCTGATCTACAGCATCGATACTGTTGAAGGAGAAGACGGTGAGCGATTGATCTCTGAGATAAACAGCCTGAATGCGGGCCTTCTGCCGTTAGAGCACGGCGCAAATCAGTTTATTGACGCTCAAATAGCGGCAGCGGAGATAATGCGCGCAGCTGCGCTAGTCGTTTAGCTCGGTCGCCATGATGGAGCATGTTTCGAACTCTCATTCTTGAAGCCCAGCATAACAGAAATCCTCATCTGTGACCACAAACGAAAATTCCTGCTTCTCTTCTTCAGAGTCGGGGGTGAATTCAAACGTCTCAGGAAAGACTTCGTTTCTCATATCGCCCTCCTTAGGGCTACGCTGCACAACTGCTCGCGATTTGGGAGTAATTCTTGCTCATTGCAAGAGGAATCGAAAAATAACGGTTGGCAACTCCCCTACGGCACCATATGCCGCACCCGCGTGCCCCATTCGATCGCCGCCGCGTGCAACCGATCAATCGCCAGTTCCTCGCGGACTTCCTCGAGCATCCGCAGTTCCACCTCGTTGTGCTTGCCGTCGGCAGTGACGACATCGCAGGCCAGTGCATAGGCGGTTTCGTGAAGGCGCTGGGGCAGCGCGTCACGGATAAGTCCGAAAAGCGCGTCTAGGCCGTCTTCCTCTTCGAAGAGATCGAACACGGTCTGGGCGATACGCCGGATGCGGTCGGCATCATAGCCCGCAAAGACCGGCATGTGGTTGACCATGCGCTGGATCGCCACCAATTCGGCGGTGCGCATCTGTTCGTCCGAGGCGGAGACCGCGATCATCACAGCGATCAGGGCATCCTGGGGGGACATCGAAGGCGTGTCGGACATCGGGCAATCCTTTGGTGCAGAATCTTTTTTGCTGGGCGGGACATTATTGACGCGACCCCATGGCGGCAATAGACGACAGGCCTTGCCGGGGCGCGGGGCCCCATGAAGGACGATGCGATGTCAGCTTTGCGCGATGCGGCGATGAAGTCGAAGGCCTGGCCTTTTGAGGAAGCGCGCGCGCTGATGAAGCGATATGAAAAGAAGGCACCGGAAAAGGGCTATGTGCTGTTCGAGACGGGGTATGGGCCGTCAGGGCTGCCTCACATCGGGACGTTCGGTGAGGTAGCGCGCACGACGATGATCCGCCGCGCGTTCGAGGTGATCAGCGACATTCCGACGCGCCTGATCTGCTTTTCCGACGATGTGGACGGGATGCGGAAGGTGCCAGAGAACGTGCCGAACCAGGAGATGCTGCGGCAGTACATGCAGATGCCGCTGACCTCGGTGCCAGATCCCTATGGGGAGTACGAGAGTTTCGGGGCGCATAACAACGCGATGCTGCGGCGGTTTCTGGACACGTTCGGGTTCGAGCATGAGTTCATCTCGGCGACGGATTTCTACAAGTCTGGGCAGTTCGACGCGACCTTGCGGCTGTGTGCCGAGCGGTATGAGGCGATCATGGCGATCATGCTAGCGAGTTTGCGGGAGGAGCGGCAGCAGACGTACAGCTGCTTTCTGCCGCTGCATCCGGAAACAGGGCGCGTGATGTATGTCCCGATGAAGGAAGTGAATGCCAAGGATGGCACGATCACCTTTGACGACGAGACGGGGCGGGAGTGGACGGTGCCGGTGACCGGCGGGCATGTGAAGCTGCAGTGGAAGCCGGATTTCGGGGCGCGCTGGGCGGCGCTGGACGTGGATTTTGAGATGTACGGCAAGGACCATTCGACCAACACGCCGATCTATGACGGGATCTGCGAGGTTCTGGGCGGGCGCAAGCCGAACCATTTCAGCTATGAATTGTTCCTGGATGATCAGGGGCAGAAGATTTCGAAGTCGAAGGGCAATGGGCTGACGATCGACGAATGGCTGACTTATGCCGCGACCGAGAGCCTGTCGTATTTCATGTACCAGAAGCCCAAGACCGCAAAGCGGATGCATTTCGACGTGATCCCGCGGGCGGTGGATGAATATCATCAGCAGTTGCGCGCGTACCCCGCGCAGGATGCCGAAGCGCAGGTGAACAACCCGGTCTGGCACATCCATGGCGGACAGGTGCCGCAAAGCCATATGGTGGTGTCGTTCGGGATGTTGCTGAACCTGGCAAGCGTCTCGGGGGCGAGGGATGCCGGGGCGCTGTGGAAATTCATCCAGCGCTATGCGCCGGACGCGACGCCGGAAAAGAACCCCGATCTGGATGCGGCGGCGGGATATGCGGTGCGCTATTTTGCCGACAGGATCGCGCCGAGCCGAGTCTTCCGGCTGCCGACGGATACCGAGCGGGCGGCGATGGAGGATTTGCGCAAGCGGCTGGCGGCATGGGACGGCGGCCTTGACGACGAGACACTGCAGTCCATGATCTTTGCAGTCGGCAAGGACCACGGGTTCGAGCCGCTGCGCGACTGGTTCAAGGCGCTTTACGAGGTGTTGCTGGGGGCCAGCGACGGGCCGCGGTTTGGTGGGTTCGTGGCGCTGTACGGGATCGCAGAAAGCGTGGCGCTGATTGACAAGGGTTTAGCGGGGGAATTGGTGGTCTGACGCAAATTCCTTTGAAGGAATTTGCAAAATTCTTCGAAGACTTTTGATTTGGCGCGCGGGTGCTCTATGGTTCTGGCGGGGACGTCATGAACGGAGTGCTTTGCGATGCGCAATGGCCTTTATGTTTTGCTGGTTGCGGCCATTCTGGCCGGGCCGGTATCCGCCCAGGAAGAACCGATCCAAAGGACGATCCAGTCGCAGCTGGATGCGTTCGTGAAGGATGACTTCGCGACTGCATTTACCTTTGCAAGCCCAATGATCAAGGGCATGTTCGGCACGGCTGAGAACTTTGGCATGATGGTCAGCCAAGGCTATCCGATGGTGCATCGGCCGTCGGCGGTCAGGATGTTGGAGCTGCGCACTGTGGCGGGGAACCTATGGCAGCGGGTGATGATCACCGATGTCGAAGGGCGGACGCATCTGTTGGACTATATGATGGTCGAGACGCCGGAGGGCTGGCAGATTAACGCGGTCCAGTTGCTGCAGGCCCCTGATCTGGGGGCCTGACCTGTTGCGCATCGCGACTTTGGGGCGCGCGCCGCCCTGAACCTTGGTTAATCCCTGGTTGCTAAGCCTTTTGCCCATCGCGTCGCGGGACCCGTTGGCCGTTTCACATGGCCGTCGCCCGACGCGGATCCGCAACCGAGGCGAGGGCATGACGCGATGAACAAGGCAATCACGGACGGGCTGGTGCTGATGCCGCCACCTTTTTCCGCAGGGCTGACCCTGTGGTCCAGCGGCAACGGCGTGCCAGGAGACGCCTCGTACCAAGGGGCTGCAAATGCGGCCCTTGTCACGAATGACCAGGATTTCGCGGGCTGTCTTGAACTGCAAAAGACCACGACGACGCAGAAATTGCGGTCCTTTGCGCAGACGCCTTTCCAGCCAGGCATGTATTTGCGGGTCACGGCGCGGATCAAGGCGGTGTCAGGAAACCTCCCATCAGTGCGGATCGCGGCCTGGGCAGGCAGTGCGACGGCAAGCAATGTGTCGTCGGTACCGCAGGTCGGGAGTTCGGTGGCATTGACCAGCTACGGCCAGGTCGTGACAGTGCAGGCGATCATCGGGTCAGGCAACCGGCAAGGTGTCGATCTGGTCTGGGGCACGACACCGGTCTATGCCCATATCGGTCTGGACCTGACCGGTGCCAATGGCGGGGTCGTGCGAATTGACGACATCGTCGTCGAGGATGTGACCGAAGTCTTTCACCGCAAGATGATGGATTGGGTCGATGTGCGCGACTACGGAGCTGTCGGTAATGGCGTCGCGAATGACCTCGCGGCCTTTGAGGCCGCGGATGTCGCGGCAGCAGGGCGCAGTATTCTGGTATCCGCGGGCACATACTTCATCGATGGCAACCTGACCTTGAATTCGCGGGTCCGGTTTGAAGGGACGGTGTCCATGCCGGCGCAATACCGGCTGGCCTGTACGCGCAATTACGATCTTGATACCTATGCCGCTGCCTTTGGATCAGAGCTGGCGGGTTTCCGCAAAGCCTTGCAATCGCTGTTCTATTTCAGTGATCATGTCGTCTTTGATCTGTCCGGTCGTCGGGTTGACTTGACCGAACCGCTGGACGTTGCCGCCTTGGCAGGGCTGAACAGTTTTGCCGTGCGCCGGGTTCTGAAAAACGGGTTTCTGAACGCGATTGCGGGACCTGGCTGGGCCACAAATATGGTCACCTCAGTTGCGACCTACACCCCATCCAGTGCGACGACCCTGACGGGCGTGGCGAATGTCGCAAACGTGGTCGTGGGGGCGCTGGTTACCGGCACAGGCGTCGGGCGGGAGGTCTATGTGACCTCAACCAACATCGGCGCGGGAACAGTGGAGTTGAGCCAACCCCTGTGGGGCGCGGCGGGAACGCGTACCTACACGTTCAAGCGTTTCCGGTACATGCTGGATTTCAGCGGTTTCGTGCAACTGACCCGGTTCGAGATTGAATCGGTCGAGTTCCAGTGCAACGGCGTCTGTTCAGGCCTTTTGTTGGCAATGTCGGGGATCACTTTCCGGCTGGCGGACAGCACCATCAACCGCCCCCTGGATCGCGGCCTAACCTCGGCGGGGTCAGGTTGCCAGGGAATGTTCATCGACGAATGCCAGTTCCTGTCAAACGAACAGCCCCTACCGGCCCAAAACCGCGTGTCGATCGCGCTGAATGCCAATGCAAATGATGTCAAGTTGCGCAACAACCGGGCGGTGCGCTTTGCCCATTTTGCCATCATGAATGGCACCGGCCACCTGATTCTTGGCAACCACTTCTTTCAGGGCGATGACGAGTTGTCGGGGGTGCGGCGAGCGGGGCTGGTCTTTACGCAGACCAATGTCAGCACTGTTGTCACCGGGAACTATGTTGACAATTGCTTTATCGAATGGGGCAACGAACATGACGCGGCGCCTGAGTTCAACAACGAGTTTTCGTTCGGTGGCCTGAACATCGTCGGCAACGTGTTCATCGCGTCCAATGTTGCATCGTTCTTTCGTTGGATCGTGATTACGCCCTATGGGCCGGGCCATTTCATCAATGGCTTTTCTCTGACCGGGAACAGCTTCCGGGTGTTCAATGCCTCGGCTGACCGGGTCGAGATGGTCGACACGACCTATGCGTCGCTGGACATGACCAAGACACGCAACTTGCGGGTCGAGGGCAACACGTTCAATCAGATTGGCCAGACGATCATGAACCCGATCCCGTTCAGCCATACACAGAACACCGCCGCAGATCCCTGGACGATTGATGCCTCGGCGTTTTTGCCTTTTGGCGGACGCTGCCGGATGGTTGAGGCGGTTTCGCCCGAAGGATCGATCACCAATGCGGCAAATGTGGCCCGGTATGTCCAGCCGAACGTAACAGTTGGTCAGGGTGTTCAGGGAAACCAAGCGACCTTGCGCTGGGGCGAGGCGGTGAAAGGAAAAGTGACGGTGGTCTTGCGGATGGACATCCCGACCTGACGTCCCATTTGTAAGTAAAACTAGGACGGGGTGGCAAACGCCACCCCGTTCTTCATTGGATCTGGCCAAGGTCGCGGGGGGAAAGCTGGAACGCCTTGCCAAAACCGCCGTTCAGGAAAGCCGTCAGCACCGCAAACCGAACAAAGGTAAAATCTGTAAAATCGACGTAGAGGCGCGACTTCGGGTAGCGTTTCAGCCAGTGGTCGCGCCGCATGGCATGGTCTGGATCATCCCGATCCAGAAAATGCGCCGTTGCCTGCAACATCAGCCGGGGATGGGTCAAGGGGTCGCCCTTCGGTCCAGGCTCCCCCACCATAAAGGCACAATTTGGGTTGGCGCGCAGGGTGGCATGGTGGCTCGACAAGGACGAGATCAGGGTCAGAGGCAGATGATCTGCCCCCAGTCCAATTGCGATCCGGCTTAGCGCCGGCGCGCCGGTTTGCGGATCGACAACGGCCAGCGCGGCAAAACGCGCATCCGCCAAAAGCGACCGCGCCAGACCAATGGCGGGACCGTCGGCCCCAGGGTGGGGATCGGGCTTTGTGATGCGGTTGGGCATTCACGTCTTCCGACTGATTGCAGGACAACACATGGCAACATCCATGATAGCGCCAATCGAATCAACTGCCAGAGCCTGGCGCGCAGGGACGTGCCAAAGCACCCACTGCAACAGCAGTCGTCTCCGCCATGTTTGCATCCACGTTGCCATTTGGCAGCCTGCCAGCTGCGTCCATCGACAGAGTAAATCGCGAGACAATTGAAAACTAATATTTAATCACCAGAGAGTTCGAAAATTTTTCAGTAAGGCCGACATGACAGTAAAAAAATTGACAGAATACATTAATAATTTTAGGTAGTTACATTGATCTGCGAATTACTGTAAAAATATGGAACGACGGGGTGCGGTGCGTTCCTCTGGGGGATATACGACTGGTGTTGCGGGCTAGGTTGGCCTGCCTACACCGGAAGGGAGAAGAATGTCAGGTCCTGAGCACAGCGCAAATCTTTACACGCCGTCGGCGGCTTTTGTCGCGTCGGCCCATGTTACTGCCGAAAGCTACGCCGCAAATTATGCCGCCTCCCTCGCCACTCCTGAGGGGTTCTGGGCACAAGAAGCGCGTCGCGTCGATTGGATCAGGCCCTTTACCAAGGTCAAGAACACATCCTTTGCGCCCGGGGCCGTGTCGATCAAATGGTTCGAGGACGGCACGCTGAACGTGGCCGCCAATTGCATCGACCGGCATCTTGCCCATCGCGCGCAGCAAACCGCGATCCTTTGGGAGCCGGACGATCCGAAAGTGCCTGCCCGGCACATCACCTATGCGGAATTGCATGACCAGGTTTGCCGTCTGGCCAATGTGCTGAAAGCCCATGGTGTACGCCGGGGCGATCGGGTTGTTCTTTACATGCCGATGATCCCGGAAGCTGCCTATGCGATGTTGGCAAGCGCGCGGATCGGCGCGATCCATTCGGTTGTTTTTGGCGGGTTTTCCCCCGATGCGTTGGCCAACCGGATCAACGATTGCGATGCCAAGGTGGTGATTACGTCTGACTACGGACCGCGCGGCGGCAAGGCGACGCCGCTCAAGGCGAACACGGACGCAGCCCTGTTGCATTGCGATGACCGGGTGAAATGCCTGGTCGTCAAGCATACCGGCGGGCAGACCACCTGGACCGAAGGCCGCGACATCGACCTGCGGGCCGAGATGGCCGCCGCATCGCCCGTTTGCGCCGCTGAAGAGATGGGGGCAGAGGATCCACTGTTCATCCTTTACACCTCCGGGTCCACCGGCAAACCCAAGGGGGTTCTGCATACATCGGGCGGCTATCTGGTCTTTGCCGCGATGACGCATCAGATGACCTTCGACTACCATGACGGCGATGTCTTCTGGTGTACTGCCGATGTGGGCTGGGTGACCGGGCATAGCTACATCCTGTACGGACCGCTGGCCAACGGCGCGACCACTGTGATGTTCGAAGGGGTGCCGACCTTTCCTGACGCTGGCCGGTTCTGGGAAGTGATTGCCAAACACAAGGTGACGCAGTTCTACACGGCACCCACCGCGATCCGCAGTCTGATGGCACTAGGCCCGCAATGGGTCCAGGGGCATGATCTGTCGAGCCTGAAACTGCTGGGTACAGTGGGAGAGCCGATCAACCCCGAGGCGTGGACTTGGTATTCAAACCATGTGGGCGGCGGCAGGCTGCCAATTGTAGACACCTTCTGGCAGACGGAAACCGGCGGGCACATCATCACGCCCTTGCCCGGTGCGATCCCGACCAAGCCGGGGTCGGCAACAGTGCCGTTCTTTGGTGTCCAGCCGGTCGTGCTGGATGCCGCCAGCGGGGCAATCCAGACCGAAACGGCGACCGAAGGGGTCTTGTGCATCGCCGACAGCTGGCCAGGCCAGATGCGGACCCTCTGGGGCGACCACCAACGGTTCGAAGAGGCATATTTCACCCAGTATCCCGGTTACTACTTTACCGGCGATGGCTGCCGCCGGGATGCGGATGGATATTACTGGATCACCGGCCGTGTCGATGACGTGCTGAATGTCAGCGGCCATCGCATGGGGACGGCAGAAATCGAATCCGCCCTTGTCGCCCATCCGGATGTGGCCGAGGCGGCGGTGGTCGGGTTCCCGCACGAAATCAAGGGCCAGGGCATCTATGCCTATGTGACCTTGATGAAAGGGATTGAGCCAACCGAGACGCTACGCAAGGGCCTTGAGACCTGGGTGCGGACCGAGATTGGCCCTATTGCCAAGCCCGACCTGATCCAATGGGCCCCGGGCCTGCCAAAGACCCGTTCGGGCAAGATCATGCGCCGCATCTTGCGAAAGATCGCCGAAAACGACTTTGGCGCACTTGGCGACACTTCCACGCTCGCCGACCCGAGCGTGGTCGACGATCTGATCAGCAACCGGATGAACCGGGGCTGAAACGACGGGCACGGTCAAAGCACCCCGCGCCCAGACAAGACCGGAGCCGCCCCGGGCGGACCCGGAGATAAGCAGCGGCGCCAGCGCCACCTGTCCCCGTTTGCCTACTTGGCAACCGGTCAGGCCATGCACATGACAAGGCCGGAAACATCCGGCGAAACGGGAGGAGACGACAATGGCTTATACGAACGCGCAGACGAGTGCTCGCTCGCGCCCCATGACGGGCGAGGAAAAGAAAGTTATCCTTGCCTCGTCAGCGGGCACGATCTTCGAGTGGTATGATTTCTATCTTTTCGGCTCTCTTGCTGCTGTGATCGGCGCCCAGTTCTTTGCGCCGTTCCCCGAGGCTACGCGCAACGTGTTTGCGCTTCTGGCCTTTGCGGCGGGCTTTATCGTTCGTCCGTTCGGTGCGCTGGTGTTCGGTGCGCTGGGCGACCTGATCGGGCGGAAGTACACCTTCCTGATGACGATCCTGATCATGGGCTTCTCGACGTTTTTCGTAGGCCTTCTGCCCAGCTATCAAAGCTGGGGCGTTGCGGCACCGATCATCCTGATCGCCTTGCGCATGGCGCAGGGTCTGGCATTGGGTGGTGAATATGGCGGGGCGGCGATCTATGTGGCCGAACACGCGCCTGCCAATCAACGCGGTTACTACACCTCGTTCATCCAAACGACGGCAACATTGGGTCTTTTGCTATCGCTCGTCGTGATCTTGATGGTGACAGCCTACGTCAACGCGAATTACCCAAGCGTACCTGATCTGGACGCCGCGGGTCTAGCCATCATGAACGCGGACGGCACGCCAAAAATGCTGACGGCGTTCCAGTCGTGGGGCTGGCGTGTGCCATTCCTTGCATCGATCATTCTGCTGGGTATTTCGCTGTATATCCGGTTGCAGATGAACGAATCCCCTGCTTTCAAGAAGATGAAAGAAGAAGGAGCCGGGTCGAAAGCACCGCTGACCGAGGCGTTCGGACCAGGGCGCAATGCACTGGTGCTGCTGATTGCACCGGTGGCGCTGATCGTGCTGGCCCTTTCGGGCATGCTGACAAGCTCACTTGCGGCCATCATCGGTGTGGCTTTCGTGGCGATTGCGGTGATCTGGGGGATAATGAACGCAAAGATTGCGTTGATTGCGCTTCTGGGTCTTGTGGCTGGACAGGCTGTGATTTGGTATTCAGGCCAGTTCTATGCGCTGTTCTTTCTACAGAACGTGATCAAGGTCGATTTCTTTACCGCCAACGTCTTGGTGGCTTGGTCGTTGATCCTTGGTACGGGCGGATTCCTGTTTTTCGGTTCGCTGTCTGACCGTATCGGGCGCAAGCCGATCATCCTTGCTGGATGCTTGCTTGGCGCGCTGACGCTGATCCCTGTGTTCAACTTCCTGACGAAAACCGCTAATCCGCTGTTGTATGCGGCGCACCAGACGCCAGTGACTGTCACGGCTGTTGAAGAGAACTGTTCGTTCCAATTCAACCCAACCAACACTGTCACGTTCACCAATTCGTGCGACGTCGCCAAGGCGCTGTTGGCACGGACTTCGGTAAACTACACGACCAACTATGATCCGGCAGCAACTCTGGCGCAGGTCAAGGTCGGCGAGACAACCGTCGCGTCTTATGATGGCGCGGCCAACAAGGCGGCTATCACGGCGGCAAAGACCGCGTTGGACGCGGTGAAGGCTGGCATGGACGCGGCGGCGGTGACGACCCTGACCGGGGCCGAAACGGCGCTGAAGGCGGCAAAGGCTGCAGTTGCGACGGCCGAAGGCGCCCTGAAGAAGGTTGCCGATGGCACGGACGAAGCTGCAAAGACCACGGCGCAGGCCGCTGTTGATGCGGCAACCGCGGCGGTGCCTGCAGCGCAAACCGCGCTGGATGCAGCCCGCGCGGCCATTCCAGCCGATCTGCTGGCAAACTACGATGCGGCCGCAGCCGCCCTTGCGACAGAAAACGGCGTGAAGGGAGCGTTTGAAAAAGGTGTCAACGACGCGTTGAAAGCAGCGGGTTATCCGCTGGTCGCAGCGGACAATACGAGCGTGGCGAAAATTGCGTCGACGGGCCTTGGCAGCTTCTTCGACATCTTCACGGCACAAAAGCTGACGATCATCGCGACGCTGACCTACCTCATCATCCTTGTCACGATGGTCTACGGACCGATTGCGGCGATGTTGGTGGAACTGTTCCCGACGCGCATCCGCTACTCGGGACTGTCCTTGCCATATCACGTGGGTAACGGTTGGTTCGGGGGCCTGATGCCGGCAACGGCGTTTGCGATCTCGGCCCAGTCCGGCAACATCTATGCGGGTCTGTGGTATGCAATCGTCATCGCGCTGATAACCGTGGTGATCGGGGTGATCTTTGTGCCTGGTGGGACGCACAAGAAAGACATCTTTGCCGATGACGCCGCAAAGTAGCGCGGTATCTGTAACGGTGTGAACAAGACGGGCCGGGGGAAACCCTGGCCCGTTTTTCGCTACTGGCGAAAGCGGCGGTAGACCTGAAGTCCCGCCATAGCCACGGCCAGGAGGATCAGGTTGGCCACGACCCCGATGCCGATGGCCTGCAGGGCGGGTTCTGTGGTGGGCATCGTCATCGGGATGATCACGGCCACAAAGACCACGCCTGCCATCAAGGGCACGATGGTGCCGGTCACCAATTGCGTGCGCAAGGTCGTGACGACCAGCGCAATGATCAGGCCGATGCGAAAGACGTCCGTCAGTTGGCTCTGCAACACGTCAAGAATTGGCATCGGTGTCCCCTTGATGTCGGTGCCCACCTTGCGGTGGAACTGGCAGCATTTCAACGCGCGAAAGGATCCACCGCAAATCGCACCGCTGACAGCGTCAGCCCATCTGGCGGGCAGACTTGCCCGCAAGCCGCGCGGTTGCGCAAAGCCAGCACCTCGGCAACGCGATCCGGCGGCCACGCACCAGACCCCACCCGCTCCAGCGTACCGACGATGGAGCGCACCTGGTTGTGCAGGAAACTGCGCGCACGGAAGTGCAGGCGGATTTCCTGACCGCCGGGATAGTCGTGAGTGGTCATGCTGATCTCGTCCAGTGTCTTGACCGGGCTTTGCGCCTGGCAAAAGAGCGAGCGGAAAGTCGTGAAATCGTGCTTACCGATCAGATGCGCCGCGCCCGCGCGCAACGCATCCGCATCCAGGGGGCGGATCACCTGCCAGGCCAACCCGCGATCCTGGGTCAAGGGCGCCCGGCGGTTGATGATGCGGTAGGTGTAGGACCGTTCCAGCGCTGAAAACCGCGCGTGAAAGTCATCCGGCACCCGGGCCGCATCCAGCACTGCCACCGGTTCAGGCTTCAGATGCCAGTTCAGCGCGCCAATCAGCTTGAACGGGTCCCAGTCCTGCACCAGATCGCAATGCGCCACCTGTCCCGTGGCGTGCACGCCTGCGTCGGTACGGCCTGCGCCTTGAACCACCGTCACAGGCTCCAACGCCGCCAGTGCCGCCTCGATCCGCGCCTGCACGGATGGCTGACCGCCCGACTGGCGTTGCCAGCCGTTGAACGGTCCCCCGTGGTAGTCGATGAGCATGGCGTAACGCGGCATGGGGGCGTCGGTTAGCGACTTGGCGCGCGCCTGTCCATGCCATCCGGCACTTTCCCCCTACCGGCTGGCAGCCACGGTTCCTATGTTACCGGCAAAAGGGGACAGTGATTGGTGATCGGACGTCTGACAGACAGCATCGCGCGGGGTGTGGAAAATGCCGTCGCCGCAGCCTCGTCCTCGATGTTCGAGCCGGTGATCCGTCTGGGCGTCACCGGCTTGGCCCGTTCCGGCAAGACCGTCTTTATCACCAGCCTTGTGGCCAATCTGCTTGACCGAGGTCGGATGCCGCAGCTGATGGCGGCAACCAAAGGACGGATCGAGGCGGTGGTGTTGCAGCCCCAGCCCGACATGACGGTGCCAAGGTTTGATTTCGAAGCGCATCTGGCGGCGCTGACGGGCAATGATCCGCGCTGGCCGACCTCGACCCGCAGCATATCGGAATTGCGGCTGTCGTTCCGGGTGCGACCCTCTGGATTGCTGGCAGCGTTTTCCGGTCCGCGCATGGTTCATGTCGATATCGTCGACTACCCCGGTGAGTGGCTTCTTGATTTGGGGCTGATGGCGCTGGACTATGGGCAATGGTCGGAACGCGTGCTTGCACGGATCGCCAAGCGCCCAGAGGCGGCGGGGTTCCTGTCCAGCGCGAGGGCTGAGGACGGATCGCTGCGCCATGACGAAGGTCGCGCGCGGGCGCTGGCGGACAGCTACACCGCCTATCTCGCCGCCGCGCGTGATGCGGGTTACTCCGACGGCGCGCCAGGGCGGTTCCTGTTGCCGGGCGACCTTGCGGGTTCGCCGGTCCTCTGCTTTGCCCCCCTGCCGATGCCTGCGACGACCGCACGCGGAAGTTTGTGGCGCGAAATGCAGCGGCGGTATGACGGTTACAAACGGCAGGTCGTCGACCCGTTCTTCCGCAACCATTTCGCCAAGATCGACCGCCAGATCGTGCTGGTTGATGTGCTGGGTGCGATCCATCGCGGGCCTCAGGCGGTGGAGGAAACCCACGCCGCCATGGCCGAAGTCCTCACCGCGTTCCGGCCCGGTGCCAACGGCTGGCTGTCGCGCATCCTTGGGACCCACCGGGTGGAGCGTATCCTGTTTGCCGCGACAAAGGCCGACCATCTGCACCACAGCCAGCACCCGCGCCTGACCGCGCTCATGCAAGGCATGCTGCGCGATGCAATCTCGCGCGCGGACTTTTCCGGTGCGCGGACCATGGCGATGTCGATGGCCGCCCTTCGCACCACTGTGGAAGAGGATATCCTGCGGGACGGCATGACCTTGCCCGCCGTGCGTGGGCGACTTTTGTCGACAGGAAAGCAGGTGGCGCTCTTCCCCGGCGAGTTGCCTGAAGATCCAGCGCGCATCTTGGCCGCAGCGCGGGATGGCGCGGAAAAGTGGCTCGATGCCGACTACACCGTCATGGATTTCGCCCCGGCGCGGTTGCGCCTTCGTCCTGGCGAGGGGCCACCCCATATACGACTGGACCGCGCCGCCGAGTTCCTGATCGGGGACCGGCTA
>JANPBI010000036.1:0-12400 GCA_031430315.1 Rhodobacterales bacterium
CAACGCTCCACCGTTGGATCATTTTGGAACTCGGTCGCTGTCGAAGGGTTCAGCATGACAAAGGTTACGCGCGCCCCGGCACTGTCCCAGACCCGCGTCAAGCTGTAGCGATACCGCTGGCACGCTGAATAGATGGCGACCGACGCGGCATCGCCTTTCTGGAATTGGCGCACCACCTGGTTTTCATCGGCCAGAGGTAAGTCCGACAAGGGCTGTACCGCGAGCGGTTCACGCAACATCATCTGAATCACCGGGAGCGACGACAAAGACCCTTTGCGGGAAAAGCGTGCCAAAGCGGACCTGTCCTATGGCGACTGGTTGTCCTGCATGGCTTGCCCAGGCAATCGTGTCCGGGGGAACAACCGGCCCTGAAACTGGCGCAGCATTGCCGTGGCGGAGCCGCGCGGCGTCGGTCGCCGAGGCTTGCACTTCCGTCAGACCCGCCAGCCCGACCTGCAATGGGCGCAGATAGGCAAGGATGTCGTCACTGCGGGCCGTCCGGTCAATGTCGTCCAGTGTGATCGCATCCGTCACGTCAAATGGCCCGGACCAGAAGCGGCGCAGCCAGAGGACATGGCCCAGACACCCCAGCGATGCGCCCAGATCGCGGGCGATAGACCGCACATAGCCACCTTTGCCACAGACCATCTCCAGCAAAGCATGATCGGCATCGGGGCGATCCAGCAACACCAGTCGTTCTACGGTCAGGGAACGCGCGCCAAGATCCATCACTTCGCCCTCGCGTGCCAGATCATAGGCGCGCTGGCCATCGACCTTAACGGCGGAGTATTGCGGCGGGACCTGCTGGACGTCGCCGGTCAGTGGCACCAGCGCGGCAGTTATCTCAGCATCCGACGGGCGGGACTCACGGCGGTCGATGACCTGGCCCTCTGCATCGTCGGTATCCGTCGCTGCACCAAAACGCACCATGAAGCGATAGCATTTCTGCGCATCCGTCACATAGGGGACGGTCTTTGTCGCCTCTCCCAGGGCCACCGCAAGAACGCCCGTCGCAGCCGGGTCAAGCGTCCCTGCATGCCCCGCCTTCTGGGCCTGGAACGCCCATTTCACCTTGTTCACCACTGCGGTCGAGGTGATGCCGGGCGGTTTGTCCACGATTACCCAGCCCGAAACGGGATTGCCCTTTTTGCTGCGTCCCATGCGTCAGCCGTTGGGCACGACAAGGCCGACAATCGGACCAAGCGGCAGGCCAAGATCGTCGCGCCCAAGGTCTGGCGCATAGAGCCGCGAGATTGACCCGTCGAGAAAAAGTGCATTGGGCAGCCCCAAAGCATCGCGAAAGAACCGGGCAAATCGGTGAAAGTTCACCGGCTCGTTGGAAATCACGAAATAGGCGCGCAGACCGTCGGCCGTCACGCCCACCCCATTGCGGATATTCAGCGATGGGCTGGCAGAAAGAAAATCTGGATGCAGCGCCCCGTCAATTACCAGCATCGGTCCCGATTGGGTGGCAAATCGACATGTCGGGCGTTCGGCGTCAAACCGGCGGGATTCTATCACCTGAAACCGGTCGCCGATGCAAAAGACACCGTTGGGCAGAAGGCCAAAATTGCCCGGGCCATCCCGGGTCACGATGGCGCTGATCTCTTTGCCGTCCTCGATATAGAGGCCGACCGGCGCCCGATCCGGGCGATACATACCCGCATTCATGGCAAAGCCAAGTTTCTGACCATTTGCGCCAAGGTCCGCCTCAACGACCGAGAAATTTCCGTAGATGCCGTCCGGGCCGGAATGAAAAAGTCGCACATCATCGGACGGCGCGGCGTCGCAGACGGTCATGCTTGAGCCTTCGAACGTCTCGTCGATGCAGGTCGCGGCATTTGCTGTACCTGTCAGACCTGCCATGATCAGGGAGATCAACAACCACATGGTCTTAGTCTTCTGCATCATCCGGTGCCGCGATGTCGCGCTGCACAACTGGATCGGAGAAAAGACGTCGGCTTTCGTCCAGACGATCGAACACGGCATCGGGGCGAAACCGCAGGTCGGGCGCATACTTCAGCGTCAATTCCGATGAAATCCGGCGACGCAATTCGTGCTTGTTGCGCGACAAGGCTGCAATGGCATCTTCTACCGAAACAGATCCCATCAGCGGCATCACATGCACGGTCGCGATCTTGAGGTCGGACGAACAAGACACCTCGCCCACGGTGATCGACATGCGATTGAGATCGGGGTCATGGATATCGGCCCGGTTCAGGACATCCGCCAAGGTCCTGCGGATCAACTCGCCGACCCGCAACTGCCGCTGTGTCGCGCCGGATCCTGGACTGGTGCGTCTTTGTGCCATGCGGGGGATTTAGGCGCTTTTGCCGCCTACCGCAACGGCGGGCTTTTCGGCAGGGGTGGGACAGGCTAAAGCCAGCACACTTTAATGGAGGACATGATGAGCGATCCGGCGGCGTTGGTTGTCACGGGGGCGTCCGGGCGCATGGGGCGGACGTTGGTTGGGCTGATCCGGAGTTCCGACAATGTGCAACTGCACGCTTGTCTGGAACGCGAGGGTCATCCCTGGATCGGGCAGGATATCGGGACAGCGATGGGCGGGCCCCCGGTCGGGGTCAAAGTGACCGATGATCCGCTGGAGGCCTTTGCCCATGCCAAAGCGGTGGTCGACTTTACCTCTCCTGCCGCAACGGTCGGTTTTGCGGCATTGGCGGCGCAGGCGCGGATCGTGCATGTGATCGGCACGACGGGGCTGGAACCTGAACATCTGACGCGGATCGAAGCCGCTTCGCATCATGCGGTGATTGTACGGGCTGGCAACATGAGTCTCGGCGTCAACCTGATGGCAAAGCTGACAGAAACCGTTGCCCGGGCGTTGGGGCAGGATTGGGACATCGAGATCGTTGAGGCGCATCACGCCCTGAAAGTCGACGCACCTTCTGGCACGGCCCTAATGCTGGGCGAAGCTGCGGCGGCAGGGCGCAATGTGGACTTTACAAGCGCGCGGGTTGCGGGACGCGACGGAATCACAGGTGCGCGGGTGCCCGGCAGCATCGGGTTTTCGTCCCTGCGCGGGGGCGATATCGTCGGCGAGCATGACGTGATCTTTGCGACAGCCGGAGAGCGGATCATTCTGCGCCACGTTGCCACGGATCGTGCGCTGTTTGCACGTGGGGCGCTGCGTGCAGCAATTTGGGGGCAGGCGCAAAAGCCCGGCCAGTATGACATGATGGACGTGCTGGGGCTTTAGCAAGACAGCAAGTTCGCATTGCAATGTGATCCAGGTGCCGTTTAGACCCGTAAACTGCAGGCAACTTTAGGGAAACAGCCGGGATGAAACAAGCACTGCGGGCAATTTGTCTGGGACTTGCAACATCATCCCCGGCGATGGCCACCGAGTTTGTCGAAGTCCGTGATAAGACAGAGTTCCTTGATCTGCTGGAAGGTCGCGCGCTACATATCGGCATTTACAATCTGGTACTGAACGTCACATCCGATGGTCAGATCAACGGATCGGCGCTGGGTTGGGACATTGCAGGGTCCTGGAGCTGGCAAGATGGCTACTTCTGCAGAGAAATGGACTGGAGTGGCACCAAAATCCCGCTGAACTGCCAGTTGGTTGAAGTGCGTGGTACCGACAAGATACGCTTTACCGTTGATCGCGGCGTCGGTCGGTCTGCAGCGTTCAACCTGCGCTAGTCCGTCGTCTAGAAATCGACGGCCAGGCCCTTTTTCTCCCAGTCACCAAAGCGGACAGGTTCCGGTCCGTCCCGCCCGCCAAGTTTGGGCGGCAAATCCTTGACTGGGCCTGCTTTGCGGCGAGCCTCTGCCTCGGCCAAGGCGCGTTTGGCAGCTTCGGGCAGGTCGGGCATCGGTGCGGCCTTTCGGGCAGGGCAGTTGTGAAGTGTCCCCATATCATATAGCCGCCCGCCAGCGGGGGACAACACGGCGAAAGGACATTTGCGTGGGGGTTGAAGGATTATCGGCGCGACTGGGCGCGGTGCGGCTGTTGACAGCGGTGCTGCAAGACGGTGCCATGCTGGGTCCTTTGGTTGCAGACGCTTCGGGCCCTTTGGCGGGTCTTGGCGCGGATGACATGGCGCGGGCGCAGCGACTGTGCCTGACCGTGCTGCGCCAGTTGGCAAGAGCGGATGCCATCCTTGCCCCGCATCTACGCAAGGCCCCGCCCACGTTCATCCTGAACATCCTGCGGCTTGCTGTTGTTGAACTTGATGGGGGGGCGGCGGCGCATGGGGTCGTGCATGTCGCGGTCGAATGCGCCCGCAGCGACCGGAGGGCATCGCATTTTGCCGGGTTGGTGAATGCGGTTCTGCGCAAGGTTCCGGGCGGCCCCTTATTGGTAGACATGCCGGTGCCAAAACTGCCGCGGTGGTTGCGCCAACCGATGGTGCATGCCTATGGCCGGGATGCCGTTGCCGGAATCGAGGCGGTGCAGGTGGCTTCCCCGCCGATCGACATTACCCTCAAGGCCAACGCCACTGCGAAACCGGAAGGCATGGCGTTGCCCAACGGATCCCTGCGATTGAAGGATTTCGTCCGGGTCTCATCTTTGCCAGGATATGCGACAGGTGACTGGTGGGTGCAGGACGCTGCTGCCGCAATTGCGGTGCCATTGCTGGCCCCTGCCCGGGGCGAGCGGGTTCTGGATCTCTGCGCGGCACCGGGCGGCAAGACGATGCAGTTGGCCGATGCGGGGGCCAAGGTTACGGCGCTGGATATCTCGGACGTGCGGGCGGCACGGCTGCGTGAAAATCTGGCAAGGACAGGGTTGTCTGCCGAGGTTGTCATCGCGGATGCGCTGCATTGGCAACCCGATGCCTCATTTGACGCGATCCTGCTGGACGCGCCCTGTTCGGCCAGCGGCACGATCCGCAGGCATCCGGACCTGCCCTATGTCAAGGATGGCAGCGAGCTGGCGGGCCTTGTGGATCTGCAATCAACCCTGATCGACCGGGCGCTGGCGATGCTGGCCCCCGGCGGGCGGCTATTGTACTGCACCTGTTCGCTGTTGCCCGAAGAGGGCGAAGGGCAACTGGCCGCCGCCCTGTTGCGGCATCCCGGCTTGCGGGTGCAGCGGCCTGATGTCCCTTGGATCGATCCTTTTTGGATCACGGATCAGGGGGGCCTGCGGCTCCGCCCTGACTACTGGGCCGACCTGGGCGGCATGGACGGATTCTTCATGGCTTTGCTGACCCTTTAGGCGCGAACAGCCGGTAATAGGCCCAGTCCGGCAGGAATTGGGATCCCCGGAATAGCCATGAAAAGACGGTTGGAAAGCTGATCTTGAACCGGTCGGTCATCATGTGTTCGAACATGTATTGTGCTGCCTCTTCCGGCTGCATCAGAAAGGGCATGGAAAAGTCGTTCTTGGCGGTCAACCGGGTCTTGATGAAACCGGGATTGGCAAGCTGCACCGTGATGCCGCTACCCCGCAAATCGGCGTACATGGATTCCGCCAGAGCCATCGTGCCCGCCTTGGATGCGGAGTAGCCAATCGCCCCCGGCAGACCACGAAAACCGGACAATGATCCAGTGATCACGACATGGCCGGTGCCCCGGGCGACCATTGCAGGCAGGGCGGCACCGATCACCCGGGCGCAGCCAGTGAAATTCACGTCGCACATCGCTTCGACCTTGTCGGCATCCCAGGACTGCGCCGACGTCGGCCAGTAAACCCCGGCAAGGAAAACCAGGCCGTCGATATCGCCGACAGCAATGGCCGCCGCGCGCACCGAAGCGACGTCAGCGACATCGACCACTTGCACGGATGCCTTGCCCGGCAGAGTTGCCACGGCCTCGGTCAGCCGTTCGGCAGACCGGGCCGACAGGATCACCTCAGCGCCGGCGCGGCTAAGTTTTTGGGCCAGCGCCAGCCCCAGCCCTTCGGATGCGCCGACCAGCCAGTAGCGCTTGTTGGTGAAGTCTCTCATGCGGGGACCTTGCGCAGGGTGGCGATCAGTTCGGCCACGGTTATTCCGAACTTGGAAAACTGGCTGCGGTTCATGATGGTTCCATTTTCCAAAAGATACATCCAGTCAACGACATCAAGCACGTGGCCGCCCGCCTCGACCGTCAGGCGGATGCGGTAGCGCAAAACGACAGCAGCCCCCTTGACCTGTCCGCTGCCCGTGCCGACGACATCCGGAGCGGTCGCGCTGATTTCGCCGTTGCCGCGCAGGGCAAGGGTCCAGCACCGGTTCTGGACGGTGCCGCTGTCATAACGGAACACTTCGTCCAGGGTGCCCGTGTCGCCAACCCAGCTGCCTTGCATGTCGGCCACAAAGCGCGATGCGACGCGACCGGTCGGACCAAAGATCACCCCTTCGCACAGGATTGGGCCGTTCAGGTGGGTTTTCAGGTCGAAGGTCGGCGCTGCGCCGCCCAGATCGTCAGAGGATTGCGCACGAAAGCTGGCAAGGCTGTGTCTTGCCCAAGCCAGGGCTGCGACAATCAACCCACCAAGCAGCAGGGCGAATAGGGGGTTCATCCGTTCATTCCTTGGGAACCGGCACAGCGGCCAGAAAGCCGATGGCCGCAAGTTTCAACACACAAGGCAAAAGGGCGTAGAGGGTCGTCAGCGCGGACAGTGCACCGGCAGCGTTGGTTGTGCCGGGAACAAATCCGAACCGGTCCAACAGCGGCAAGAGTGTCGCCGCCGCGACCGCCAGCGACAGTTTTGACACAAAAGACCAAAGTGCGAAGGCCGCAGCCTCGCCGCCCTGTCCGATGGTTGCCAGACGGCGGGCAAAGATCGCAGGCAACAGGGTCATGTCGGCACCCAGGGCTGCGCCTGACGCCACGCAAACCAGGCCAAAGGCGACGGTGTCGCCCGTGCCCAGTGTCGCCGCCCAGAGAAAGGCCGCAATCGACAGCACCATTCCCGCCATCAGCGTGGGTTTGGGACCGTTCCTCTGGGCAAGTCGGCTCCATATCAGGGTCGAGGCCGCGGCGGACAGAAAGAAGAGAAGCAGAAGCGGCCCTTCGGCACCCGGTGCGCCAAGTCGGCTTTCGACAAACAGCAGGAACAGGGTCGACGTGACGGCCACGGGGGCGGAATTCAGGAAGGCAAGGATGAGTAGTCTGCGGGTGACGTTGTCTGCCAATGCGGGACGAAACCGCGCAAAGCCCGAAAATGCGGTGCCAACCGGCCTTGGGCGGTCATCAAGATAGCGCCATTCGCCGTGCATCAGCACGACGGCAAGGACCGCAAGGGCAGCAAAGCCAATTGCGAAGGCCGCAAAGGGCGCGGGTGTCGCCAGGGTCAAAAAGGTCGGAGCCACGGCAGCAAGCGAGACGCCCAACAGCGACCCCCCTTCGCGCCAACCTGCCAGCCGGACATGTCCCGCCGGCCCCATCTGGTCGGCCTTGGCCACGCCCTCGGCGTAAAATAGGATCGTCAGGAACGAAAATGCAGTGAACAGCGCCGTCAGTGTCAAGGCGAACCACAAGATCGGCGCGATGGGTGGCGGCACGGCAAACAGACCGAACATCGCCAGCGCCATCAAGGTGGCGGACCCTGCCACCCAATAGCGGCGCGACTGGCCCAGCGTTTCGGCAAACCACCCCAGCAGCGGGTCCTGCACCACATCGATGAACCGCAATACGCCAAGGGTCAGGCCCAGCGCCGTCAAGCTGACCCCATAGCTGTCGGCAAAGAACTTTGGTGCGTGGATGTAGATCGGGAGCCCCGCCGAGGCGATCAGCGCGGCAAAGACCGACCAGGGCCAGAGCGGATTTGTCGATGCGGGAACTGCGGCCGTCGCCTTCATCGCGTGACGTCTTCGGGCGGGGGGGTGGGTCGGCTGCGAAAGGGCGCGCCCTTCAGCGCGAGTTTGGCCGCCTGCCAGTGGATCAACGCCAGGACACGCCGGGAGCCAAACGGACGGCGCAGGCACATCCACAGGATTGCGCGATTGGTCAGGGGCTGCAGCGGGCCGATCAGGTTGGTGAAAAGTCCCCCCGTCGCGGTTGTGTAGTCGATCCAGATACCGATGCGCTCCGGTCGGATGTCAAAGCGAAACGCATAGTCGCCCGCGACCGGCTGAAATGGCGAGACATGAAAGATCTTGCGGGCTGCCAGCGTATCCTCGGGCAGGATGATGCCAAGATCGTCGCGGTGACAAAGATAGGAATGCCGGTCGCCGTAAGTATTCGACACCTCGGCAATCACCACGCGCAGGGCGTCGTCGGCGTCATGACAAAGCCAGAAGCAAACCGGGTTGAAGACATGGCCAAAGACGCGGGGTTGAGCGAGCAGCCGGATATGTGCGGATGGGGCAAGATTGTTTTGGGCCAGAACCTCGCGGACCCAAAATACACCCCGGCCTTGGCGTGGCGGACCGCCGTGATCGCTGTCATGTAAAGCGGTCACATTTCCTCGGTTCACCGAAAAGAGTGTCGGTCCCGTAGCGGTTTCAGGGTCAGCCAAAACATAGTCGACCGTATAGCGGAAGCGGTTGCTTAGGGCACCTTTGCGGCCATGAAAGGTCACGCCGCGCAGGTGCTGCACCGCCGTCATGCGGCATGCCTTGCCGATTGGGCCCGGATCGCGGTTGCCACGTCGATGGCCGAGGCTATCCCGTCCTCGTGAAAGCCGTTCCGCATCCATGCGCCACAATACCAGGTGCCGTTCTGGCCATTGATTGCGCGGATTCTGTCCTGTGCGGCCAAAGCTGCCAGATCAAAAACCGGATGATGAAACGTGACGGTGTCGTAAATCTGGTTGTCCCGGATCGGGCGCGAGGTGTTCAGTGTCACGAAAAGCGGGTCATCCATGGGAATGGGCTGCAGCGAGTTCATCCAGTAGGTCAGGTCAATGCGCGTGCCAGGCCCACCCTTTGGCTCGACATAAGACCAGCTGGACCAGACTTTTCGCGATTTCGGCATCAAGCTTTCGTCACTGTGCAAGATCGCCTCGTTCGGCTGGTAACCGATCGCCCCCAGCGCGTGCCGTTCGTCTGGGGTCGGATCGGTCAGCAACTGCAACGAAATGTCGGAATGGGTTGCCATCACCACCTCATCGAACAGGTCCCACTCGCCGCCGCTGACCCGGACCATCACCCCACCAGCCACCCGCTTGACGCCCGCTACCGGACAGCCAAGCCGCAGGTCGACGCCCTTGCTGGCCAAGGAAGCTTGCAACCGCCGGACATATTCAACCGATCCGCCCTGCACCGTGGACCATTGATGTTGGCCACTATAGCCCAAAAGCGCATGATTGCGGAAAAACCGCACCAGCGCCTGGGCCGGAAAATCAAGTATTCCCGTTGTGGGGGTCGACCAGATCGCACCCGAAAAAGGTGTGATGTAGTGGTCGCGGAACGCATCACCCGTGCCCAGCCGGCCAAGCAGGTCGCGAATCGTCATGCCGGGCGTGTCGGCCATAGCTTCGGCCTGCTTGTTGAACCGCATGATGTCGCGCAGCATGCCCAGGAACCTGGGACTGGCAAGATTGCGGCGCTGGGCAAAGATGGCATCGAATGAGGCCAGACCATATTCAATACGCCCGCCGTCGATCGAGGCCCCGAAGCTCATGCTGCTTTTGGCGATGGGGACGTCAAGCTCGTCGAACAGCGCAAGAAGGTTGGGATAATTCACATTGTTGAACACGATGAACCCGGTATCGACAGGTTGGTCGCCATTGCGACCGGCCAAAACCGTCCTAGCATGACCGCCCAGGCGTTTTTCAGTCTCGAACAAAACGACAGCGTTGTCGGAGGCAAGACCGTGCGCTGCAGCCATACCGGAAATGCCGCCGCCGATCACTGCAATCCTGCGCGGGGCCGCGGCAAATGTTTCGAAAGGCATTCGGTATGGGCTCCGTAGCAGTGTTACACGTTGTTTACGCGCGATCTGCGGGCTTGGATCAAGGGAAGTTTTGGGATTGTCATGACTTTCTGACACAGGCTGCCTGACAGGGCCGACGATGACCTTTCGTTCTTTGTGCATTTTGGATGATCCACTTCGTCACAATCAGCGTAACACTTGCATGTGGTCCGAAGCCGTACATAACAGCGAGGCGGGTTCTCCCGGTCATCTGCACCAATATGGTGGGAAAGATGAATGGGTAAGGCGGGTTGCAGACAGGTCAAAAGTGACTGTGAAGGAAGCGCAGACAGATTTGACGGCCCTGGTTTTCCGGGTCCGCGATCATGAAGACAAGGCGGCGTTTGCCGCACTTTTTCGGCATTTTGCGCCCAGGATAAAGGCGTTTTTGATGAAATCCGGGGCGAGTGCGGCGCTGGCAGAAGAGTGCGCCCAGGACGTCATGGCGACACTTTGGCAAAAGGCCCATCAGTTTGACCCCGCCCGTGCCTCGGTGGCGACCTGGGTCTACACGATCGCCCGCAACCGACGGATCGATGCCTTGCGCAAGTCCATGCGAGCCGAGCCAGAAGAGCTGGACTGGGGCCCAACCTCGGAACCAGACCAGGCAGACGTGTATGAGGCCGAACAGGAAACCCGACGGCTAGGGCAAGCGCTGTCGATCTTGCCGGACAAGCAGCGTGCGCTGATCGATCGCGCCTTTTACGGCGATTTGTCGCACAGCGAGATTGCCGCCGAAACGGGCCTACCATTGGGCACGATTAAGTCGCGCATCAGGCTGGCATTGGACCGGCTGCGCCAGGAAATGTTGTGAAGGACGACGTGCGAAAATGACGACAACCATCCGCCACCATATTTCGGACCAAGTCTTGAGCGCCTATGCCGCAGGAGAGCTTGCCGAGGCCTTTAACCTTATCGTCGCGACGCATGTCTCGATGTGCGACGACTGTCGCGCGCAACTGGCGGCGATTGAGGCGTTCGGGGGCGCCATGATCGACGTTGGCGAAGCGGTCGAGATGTCAGATTCGGCACTGGAAGCCACTTTGTCGCGCATCGAGATGTTGCCACAGGCGACAATGCGGGTGCGGCCTATGTCGCGTGGGATCCTGCCCGCGCCCTTGGCAGGCTATGTTGGCGGGGACCTGTCTTTGATCCGCTGGACGGCGCTGGGCAAAGGCGTCAGGCAGGCAATCTTGCCGACCGACCGAAAGGCGACGGCGCGGTTGCTGTACATTCCTGCTGGCGCACAAATGCCCGACCATGGCCATCGCGGGCTTGAGATGACACTGGTGTTGCAAGGGGCTTTTGCAGATGCAAGCGACCGGTTCGGGCCGGGCGATATTGAAGTGGCGGATGAAGAGATGGAGCACACGCCGGTGGCAGAGATGGGGCAGGACTGCATCTGTCTTGCCGTCACTGATGCTCCGCTGCGGTTCCGTGGGATGTTGCCGCGCCTGGCGCAGCCTTTGTTCCGGATCTGATCAGAAGTTGATCGAGACAAAGATCGCGGGGCCTCCCTTGATGATCCCACAAGGTGGCCGCACCATGAGGTCGCGTGGTCCGAGGACAGTACCGGCAAGGGACATATCTCCAAGCGCAAAGCAAAACGCCAGTGCGGCACCACTGACAAGGTCCTGACCGTTGTGCAGGACCGCGACAGTCGGGGCATCGATGCCCTGCGCGACCATCACGTTGAAATCCTCCGACGGCCCGGTGACCCGTGTGGCGGCGACCTCCAAACCCCCATCAAAGGCGATTGGAAGCAGTGGCTCTGCCCGCAGGGTCGTTTCGCCCACAAGGTCAAATCCCGGACCCGAGATAACCGTCAAATTGCGATGGATGCCGGGCAAGACGGAAAAGGGGCCATCCTCGGAGACCACTGCCACCGATAGGCGGTAGCGCATATTTCCATTTGCGTCGTCGTTTCTGACAATTTCGGTCGTGGTGCCCTTGCCATTGGCCCAAGGCATTGCCTTGTAGTCTGCCGGTGTCAGGTGGATCATTCCGCCGCCTGGGGTCCGATCACCCGGACGGGGTCGGTTGCCGCCAGTTCTTCAAAGTCGAAGTTGTCCAGACGACGGGCGCGTTTGCTGGCCTTGTCGGACGACGTCTTGATTTCCTCGATGTCCTTGGCGGCCTGTCCGAAGTGCCGGTCGAGGTTGCCGACCCGTTCGGTCAGGCGTTCGACATCGCCGTATAGCAGGGCAAGTTCACGACGGATGGCACCCGCCTGTTCGCGCATCCGGGCGTCCTTCAGCACCGCGCGCATGGTGTTCAGCGTCGCCATGCAGGTGGTGGGCGACACGATCCAGACCTTGGCCGCAAAACCGTCGCGCACCACTTCGGGAAAGTTGGAATGCAGTTCGGCATAGATTGCTTCGGACGGCAGGAACATCAACGCGCCATCGGCGGTTTCTCCGTCAAGGATGTACTTCTCGGAAATGGCGCGGATATGGGCACGAACGGCGGTGCGCAATTGGGCGCTAGCCTCCAGCACCTGACGGGGATTTTCGGCTCTGCGCAGGGCCTCATAGGCCTCCAGTGGGAATTTCGCGTCGATGACGATGGGGCCGGGCGGGTTGGGCAG
>JANPBI010000037.1:0-4738 GCA_031430315.1 Rhodobacterales bacterium
TGCATGACATCAATCAAGCTGGTGGGCTCGACCGCCCTTGCCATTCTGACCGCGTTGTCCCCAGCGATCGCGCAGGTCACCGCCATCGGCGCAGGTGAAGGACAAGTGAACATCGTCGCTTGGGCTGGCTATATCGAGCGCGGAGAGACGGTGAAGGAATTCGACTGGGCGACCAAGTTCGAAGAAGCCTCAGGCTGCAAAGTCAACGTGAAGACCGCCAACACCAGCGACGAAATGGTGGCACTGATGAACGAAGGCGGGTTCGATCTGGTCACCGCCTCTGGCGATGCAAGCCTGAGGCTAATCGCGGGCGACCGCGTTCAACCGATCAATATCGACCTGATTCCATCCTGGTCCACGGTCGATGACCGGCTGAAAGACGCGGCATGGCACACCGTTGACGGGGTGCATTACGGCGTCCCTTACATGTCGGGCTCAAATGTGCTGATGTACAACACCGAGGTTTTTGGCGATACGCCTCCAACATCGTGGAGCGTTGTGTTCGAAGAACAGATGCTTCCTGACGGGAAATCCAACAAAGGTCGCGTGCAGGCCTATGATGGGCCGATCCACATTGCGGATGCTGCACTTTACCTCATGACGCACAAGCCAGAGCTTGGGATCACCAGTCCGTATGAACTGAACGAAGAGCAGTACAAGGCGGCCCTTGATCTGCTGCGCCAACAGCGCCAGTTGGTCGCGCGGTACTGGCACGATGCGATGATCCAGATCGACGATTTTTCGAATGAAGGCATCGCGGCATCTGGCTCGTGGGAGTTCATGGCGAACGTGTTGCAATCCTCCGGTCAGAAAGTGGACACCGTCATCCCGGTCGAAGGCGTTACGGGTTGGGCAGATACATCCATGATCGCGGCGGACGCCACTAACTTGAACTGCGCCTACATGTGGATCGAACACAGCCTGTCGTCGAACCTGCAATCCGACCTTTCGGTCTGGTTCGGGGGTATTCCGGTTGTGCCGGCGGCATGTTCGAACGGTTCGGGGATGCAGACCCCCGAAGGATGCGTCGGCAATCAGAGCGAAAACTTCGAGAAAATCCGCTTCTGGACCACGCCAACCTCGAACTGTTCGCAAGGCAAAGGCATGTGCGTACCCTATTACCGGTGGGTCAGCGATTACATCGGCGTGATCGGCGGGCGTTAACCGCAGTCGCCCCCGTCCGATGTTCGGGCGGGGGCATTTTCCTTTGCAGGGTGGGGTTTGGCCCCATCTTTCGCGCAATGGTGGGGTGAAACCCCACCCTACGGATATCCCATGACCTCTGCCGTCGAGTTCCAATCCGTCTCCCGCCATTTCGGCAGCGTCCGCGCCGTCGATGGTGTCGATCTGACCATAGCCGAAGGCTCGTTCTTTGCGATGCTTGGACCTTCGGGGTCCGGCAAGACCACATGCCTGCGGCTGATCTCGGGATTTGAAAAACCCACGGGCGGCAATATCCGCATCTTTGGCGAAGATGTCTCTGATACACCGCCGCACCTGCGCAACGTCAATACCGTCTTTCAGGACTACGCACTGTTCCCGCATATGAACGTCCGCGACAACGTGGCCTACGGGTTGATGGTCAAAGGCGTTGGCAAAAGTCCCCGATACGCCAAGGCCGAAGAACTGTTGGCGCTGGTCCACCTGGACGGCTACGGCGACCGCAAGCCCGGCCAGCTTTCGGGCGGGCAACGCCAAAGGGTTGCCTTGGCTCGGGCCTTGATCAACGAACCCAAAGTCCTGCTGCTGGACGAACCCCTGGGGGCGCTCGACCTGAAACTGCGCGAGGCGATGCAGGACGAACTGAAGACCTTGCAGCAGCGCCTGGGCATCACCTTTGTCTTTGTCACCCATGACCAGGGCGAGGCGCTGTCGATGGCCGACAGCCTGGCCGTCTTCAACGACGGCAAGATTGCGCAGATCGGTACGCCTGCCGAGGTCTATGCGCGACCCCGCACCCGGTTTGTCGCGGACTTTGTCGGGTCATCGAACGTGCTGCCGCCCGAGATTACGCGCGCGCTTGGGGGCCCCGCCGCCTGGTCATCCTTGCGGCCCGAAACCCTGCGCCTATCGCCGGCCGAGGGCGCTGCGCTGTCCGGACCGGTGACAAGCACGCGGTTCCTTGGTGCTGGCACCCGCGCCACGATTGCGGCCTATGGCACCGAAGTCGCCATGCTGCTGCCTGCTGGGCAACCCGTCCCCGCACAGGGCGAAACCGTCGGTCTGGCCTTTGAACCGGCGTCCTTGCATGTGATGGAGGGCGAGGCGTGACGTCCGCCGTCTTTGCCGAACGCGGGGCCGCGGACCGGCTAACCGGACTGTTCTGGCGGCGTCCCAATCTGCTGTTGATCCTGCTGATCAGCCCACCGCTGATCTGGCTGGGGCTGGTCTATCTGGGCTCACTGGCCGCGCTACTGCTGCAGTCCTTTTACTCCATCGACGAATTTTCCGGCGTGGTGAACGAAGAGTTCACCCTCAAGACCTATGCGGAACTGTTCCGCGCGCAAAACGTCGACATCATCCTACGCACGGTCCTGATGTCTGCCGCCGTGACCCTGACCTGTGCGATCCTTGCGTTTCCCATCGCCTATTTCGCGGCGCGCTATGCCAAGGGCCGCTGGAAAGCCGCGTTCTATCTGGGCGTCATGCTGCCCCTGTGGTCCAGCTATCTGGTCAAGGTCTATGCCTGGAAACTGATCCTGGCAAAGGAAGGCATCGTGACCTGGGCCACCGATGCCACGGGAACCAGCTTTATCATCAACGGGCTTTTGTCGATCCCCAGCATCGGGGGCAATTCGCTGTCGACCAGTTTCATCGGAACGTTCGTGGTCTTTGTCTATGTCTGGCTGCCCTACATGATCCTGCCGATGCAGGCCGCGCTGGAGCGGGTGCCAAATTCGATGCTGGAGGCATCTGCCGACCTTGGCGCAACACGGGGGCAAACCTTCCGCACGGTGATCCTGCCGCTGGCCTTGCCCGGTGTGATCGCAGGGTCAATCTTTACGTTCTCGCTGACGCTTGGGGACTACATCATCCCGCAGATCATCGGCAATTCGGCACGGTTCATCGGGCTGACCGTGTACCAGCTGCAGGGCACCGCCGGGAACACGCCCCTGGCCGCCGCCTTTGCCGTTGTGCCGATCCTGATCATGGTCATCTACCTGACCTTGGCCAAGCGCGCGGGGGCGTTCGATGCTCTCTGATCGCGCATCCTGGGGATTGAAGTTTGGTGCCCTTGCGGGGCTTTTGTTCCTGCACCTGCCGATCCTTTTGATCTTTCTTTATGCCTTCACGACCGAGGAGCGGACCTATCAGTTCCCCCCGCCGGGCCTGACGCTGGAGTGGTTCGGTGTCGCCTGGAACCGCGAGGACATCTGGCCGCCTTTGTACCTGTCGCTGAAGGTCGCGGCGATCTCGACAGCACTTGCGTTGGTTCTGGGGACGCTCGTCGCTGCCTCCATGGCGCGGGCAAAGTTCTTCGGGCGCGACCAGATCAGCCTATTGATCCTCTTGCCCATCGCCCTGCCCGGCGTCATCACCGGCATGTCGCTGCGGTCGGCCTTTGGCGTGCTGGACATCCCTTTCAGCACCTGGACGATCATCCTCGGCCACGCAACGTTTTGCATCGTCATCGTCTACAACAATGCGGTGGCCCGGTTCCGACGCCTGTCGGGCGGGATCCTGGAGGCGTCAGCGGATCTGGGCGCCAACAGCTTTCAGACGTTTCGCCATGTTCTGCTGCCCAACCTAGGATCGGCCCTGCTCGCGGGGGGAATGCTGGCCTTTGCGCTGTCGTTCGACGAGGTCATCGTGACGACCTTCACCGCGGGTCAGCAGTCGACATTGCCCATCTGGATGCTGAACGAACTGGTGCGGCCGCGGCAGCGCCCGGTGACGAATGTCGTCGCGATCATCGTCTTTGCCGCGACCTTTCTGCCCATCCTTGCAGCCTATTACCTGACGCGCGGCGGCAGCGAGACCGCTGGCGGCGGCAAATAACGGAGACAGCCATGGACCCGCTTACCAAGATTGACACGGCATTGCTGATCGGTGCGTCCTTTGAGCCCGGTCAGGACGCGCATGAACAGATCCTGAACCCACGCACGGGCGGGTTGATCCTGGATGTCCCCGAGGCGTCGACGGGACAGGTCGACCGCGCCGTTGCCGCCGCGCGCAGTGCTTTCGCTAGCTGGTCGCGGACCACGCCCGCCGAACGGTCTGCAGCACTTTTGCGGATCGCCGACCGGATCGAGGCCGAAGCCGACAGTTTCGCTGCATTGGAGGCCCTGAACTGCGGCAAGCCGATCAATGCCGCTCGCAACGACGAGATTCCGGCCATCGTCGATTGCTACCGCTTCTTCGCCGGGGCCGTGCGCTGCCAGACCGGCGCGCTGGCGGGCGAATACCTCGCCGGTCACACCTCGATGATCCGCCGCGATCCGGTCGGCGTCATCGCCTCCATTGCGCCGTGGAACTACCCCCTGATGATGATGGCCTGGAAGCTCGGTCCCTCCATCGGCGGCGGCAATACCGTGGTCTTCAAGCCCTCCGAACAGACTCCGCTCACCGCCCTGAAAATGGCCCGCATCCTCGCCGAAGAACTTCCCGAAGGCGTGGTGTCGGTGATCACCGGCCGCGGCCACACCGTCGGCAGCTACCTGATCAACCACCCCGGAATCGACATGATTTCCCTCACTGGCGACGTCGCCACTGGCAAGAAGATGCTGGATGCCGCCGC